>JAWQFT010000077.1:0-25101 GCA_035968055.1 Jaaginema sp. PMC 1080.18
ACATTATATCTGTTATTGCATAGTTTCCTGTATCGACTAGATAACAACTTTTTCCTCCTAAAGCATAATTGACCATGACTGATAATAAACTATCTCCAGGCCCCAATTCTAAAGTTGTGAAATTTTTAGGCACTTTATGTTCTAAAAAATGAATTCTAAAAATATTGTAAGCGTAATCAAAATTATTCATATAACCATGATTAAATAATGAAAGAAATTTCCACTTTTTGTAACTTACTGGAAGACGAGATAAGAGTATCTTAGAAATAACTTTAATTTGCCATGGAGTAATCTTTTTTATGGTATTCATGATAATTGCATATGGTCGTTTACTATTGAATGAATAAAATTCATGATTTTTTTATAAAAATGTATTCGTTACATCCTAACTTTTTGCCTACAAATTGTATTTTTTTTAAATCAAAATTAGATTTTTTAAAAAAATTTATTATGGATTCTGGATGTGCCACTTCAAATGGCAGCCCTCCTAACCAATCAAACCAATCATAGAATAGACTCATCCCTCTCCTCTTTTTATATTCACGATAACGACCTATTGGATTTTTTAAGTGAACAATATCTACAACAAAAGCACCTAAAATAAAATAGAAGGGGATCATAAATGCTGACACAAAGAATCTACCGATTGCTCCTGAACAATATACTTCTTTTATTTTTAACCAAATTTTAGAATAAAATCCTTGATCATTATAGATTGCAATGTATAGTATTCCATCCCTAGCAACAGCAATTTTAATTTGCTCTAATGCTTGCCACAGATGTCCAGTATGATGTAAAACCCCCCAAGAATACACAATATCAAACTGTCCTAGTAATTCGATATACTGATTATCAAGAATTGAACCTTGAGAAATTTTCCAATTTCGATCATTTGGATAGTATAAAGATTTAAGATACTGACTACAAGCAACAGAATCAGGATCGTAATCAAAGGAATATACCTTAGCTCCTAATCTGCGTGCAGCTAATGAAAATAGACCACTACCTGAGCCAACATCTAGAAAACTTTTGTTACTCAAATTTTCAGTATTAAGCATTATTTTAAGAGATTTTTCGGCTTCAGCTATTCTTTCATCATCTAATACTGATAGAAAACGTTTCCAATTTTTCCCAAAAGCAAAACGCTGACCACTTTTAATTTCTTTCTGATAATTTGTTGTTGTCATATGTAATGTCTCAAATTTAGAATATTATAATAGTAAGGCTTATATTTGACTTAATTCATTTGAGAATTTCCATCTATCCCAAGCAACAATTACTGTTGCTCTAACCAAGATTGAAACATTAGTACATCCCAGAGATGATACTGCCAATTCCGTGTGCCGGATAAATGCTCTTGCCATTTTTTGCGGATTGGCTCAGAGTGGAAAAACCCCTCTTGTTTTAATCGCTGTTCACTCAAAAGCTCTTCAGCCCAATCTTTGAGTTCATCACGTAACCATTGGTCTAAGGGAATACCAAAGCCCATTTTAGGGCGTTCAGTTAAGTGAGAAGGAACATACTGATAAAGCACTTGGCGTAGGAGCCATTTTCCTTGACCTTGACGAATTTTAAAATCGGTAGAGACTGTTTGAGCAAACTCTACCACACGATGATCCAGAAACGGTACGCGGGTTTCTAAACTAACCCCCATTGCTGCTCGATCTACCTTGACTAGGATATCTCCCGGTAAATAAGTCAATATGTCTAGATACATCATCCATGTGCTGAAATCGGAAAGGTTTGGCCAGCTTACGGGGTCATTGAGAATCGTTAGAGGTTCAGTTGCACCAATGACGAGGGCATTAGTTTCAGTCCAATGGGAAACTAAGTGACCATACAGAGCTGTTGCATTAGGAACAGTTAGTACCCCAGCGAGCTTATGCAGTTTGTCCCCTGGTAGACGCTGTTGAAAACTTTTTGGGAAAACGGGGGTTAGGACTTGAAAAAGGCGATTCCAAACCTTTGGAGTAGGATAGGCAAGAATTTGCGCCATCATTCGGCGCATCAGGGAAGGAAGCCAACCGACCTGTTGCCAAATACGATTAGCCCAGAAGTAACGGTTATAGCCACCAAAAAGTTCATCTCCACCATCTCCGGATAAGCTGACGGTTACAGATTGGCGAGCCAGTTGGGAAACCAAAAAGGTAGGAATTTGGGAAGAGTCTGAGAAGGGTTCATCGTAGAGTGTAGCGAGTTTGGGAATAACCTCTAAAGTTTCTTGGGGGGTGACGTAAAGTTCTGTGTGGTCTGTCCCCAGATGTTGAGCAACTAATTTGGCTTCTTGGGCTTCATTGTAGGCAGCTTCATGGAAGCCAATGGTGAAGGTTTTGACAGGGCGACTGCTTTGGGCTTGCATTAAAGCCACAATAGTTGAAGAATCTATGCCGCCAGAGAGAAAGGCTCCTATGGGAACATCAGCGACCATTTGTTGAGCTATGGCATCGCGCAGTAGGCGATCGAGATGGGCAATAGCTTCAGTTTCACTGCCCACAAATGGATTATTTTGTTCCCTCGCCACTGTTGCTCTCATCGACCAGTAAGTTTGAGGTTTAGGGTATGGGTTAGGATTTGCTCTTGGCAGGGTCAGGATAGTTCCTGGGGGAAGTTTGTAGATGTTTTGATAGATAGAGTAAGGGTCGGGAATGTAGTTATAACGCAGTAGGAGGGTCAGCACATTGCGATCAATCTCTCCCCGCCAGTGGGGGTGAGCGTTTAGAGCTTTCAGTTCAGAGCCAAACAGTAAGGTATTTCCCATCCAGCCATAATACAGAGGTTTTTCTCCTAATCTATCCCGCCCTAAGTGCAGAGTTTGTTCCTGTTTATCCCACAGTGCAAAAGCGAACATCCCCACAAACTTTTGCACAGCCGTTTCAATACCCCACTGACAGAAAGCGGCTAACATTACTTCGGTATCAGAATGACCCCGAAAGGAATAACCCCATGTAGTTAGTTGTTGTCTTAGATCCGAGAAGTTATAAATTTCACCATTGAATATGAGGATGTAGCGACCATTTTGAGATGACATAGGTTGAGAACCTTGGGGGGAAAGGTCAACAATAGCAAGACGGCGATGCCCTAAAGCAATACCTGTTGTAGCGTCAGTCCAAGTACCTTGGCCATCAGGTCCACGGTGGATAAGAGTATTAGACATTTGGCAGACTATTTTGTTGAGTTGTTCGTCTGTTTCTTCAATTTTTTGCCAAAACCCTGTAATTCCACACATACTCAATCTCTCACTGTATTACTATAAAGAGCCTCATAGCACGTCACAATAGAATCGATTGAAAAATGCTCTATAATTCTCCTTCGTGCAGCATGGCCGAGTTTCTTTCTGCCTTCATCACCTAGATCAATTAACTCTTGCCACGCTTGAGCTAATGCTGTTGGATTACTCGGAGGCACAACTTTTCCAGTTTCTCCAACAATCCAAGCGGAATCTCCTACATCTGTCACAACACAGGGGACTTCGCAGGACATTGCCTCTCCAATTACATTAGCGAAACCTTCTCCATGAGATGAAGAACTCGTTGCAATATCAAAAGCAGCAGTCAAACTAGCAATATCCGTTTGTTCTCCTAGGAGGTAGAGTTTTTTGTTGAGGTTCAGTTTTGTAATTAACTGAACTAATGTGGCATTGTGCCAATCAACATTTTTCCCACACAATACAAAATGAATTTTCAGATTATTTGCTTTTTGTAACAATAAAGAAACTGCTTTAATAAAATTTTGATGATCTTTCATAGGATGATACCGACCCACCAGACCAACGATTAATCCATCATTAGGAATTTTGAGTTTGTCTCGTATTGCTCGATAATTATCTGAAGAGGGTTGAAATTGCTTTGTATTAAACCCATTAAGTATTATCAAACCATTTTGAAGATTATATCCTATTTTTTTATGTTGTTGTTTACCTGTTTGGGAATTATATACAATTTGAGAAGGAAAATGAGATAAAAAACTACCAATTTTAATAATAATAGCGGTTGTCAATTTTTCATGAGTTAAGCGATACAGAGATTGTCGAATATTCCAAAAAACAATGATTGGTTTTTCTCTAATAAAAAATTGACCAAGTAATGCCACTAAATTGCCGTGATACATCCATCCTTGAATGACATCAGGACTAAGGTTCTGTATAAGCGGCTTAAAATCTCTGAAAAGCTTTATAAGAAAGTTTCTTTTATTAATGTTCAAACAATATACTGAAATTCCTAATGATTCGATGCGTTTTCCTAACGTACCTTTGCCGAGTAAAGAAATTACTGTGGCTTCAATTTTTTTTCTATCTTGATGGTAGAGAATTTTATAGAGCATCATTTCTGCACCACCTGTATTTAATCCCGTAATTATATGTAAAACTTTTATCATAATATTTATTAACTAAAAATATCTGGGGGGGCGACAACTAGGCTGTAATCCCTTCTGTGTAAGCTTTTAGAGTGGGTATCCTAACCCAAGATGAGTGTGATTTTCGGGTAACTTTAGGTCAACTTGGTCATCTCAACCCCTGTGATCCTGTGTTTTCGTTAGCTTCGGTACAACAGATGCTGACTATCTTGAGAAAGCGTATTGCTTGAAAGTCTTATCAGACAAGGCTTGCGGGCGACAAGCCGCCCCCCCAGTAAAAATATCTAATTTATGTTATGCTCATTTATTCATTATTTTTAATTCAAGTAAATTCGGATTTTTAGTCAACAGAATATCAAATGATTTTTTTAAAGAATCAAAGGATTCTGCTCCCCATTCAATAATTCCTCGGTTTTCACAAAAAGGTTGGTCTCCATAGTTTTGACCTCTACTTTTATGAAGTTTCATACCTGTATTTTCAGGGTAGGCTTCATTACAAATACCAGAATGAATAAAAGAACAGCTATGATTGAGCCAGCAAAGTGCTGCTACTCCACTGCTTGGAAAAATATTAGTTAAAGCAATTTCATATAAAGCTTGTCTTTGGTAAAGATTAAATGTTCCAGCCCAAAAAATTGGAAACTGAGAAAAATCCAAATTATCATTCCAAGGATTATCTGTATCTGGAACAAATACAGATGCAATACCAAAATTTTCAAGATATTCAGAAAACTTTAAATAAGCTTCAATATTAGAATTTCTTTTATATTGATGCTGATAGTTTCTAATGGTAAATGAAACAAAAGGTTGTTGAATTTCATTAAAAGTTAGCCATTTTTTTATTTGATCTAAATCTGTGGATTGAGCTTTAAGACCGAAAAAAAATATTTTGCTTTTTTCATACTTATATATTTTTTGATAACAAAGAGTTCGCAAAAAAAATCCATCATAATTTGACGGAAAAATTTTATTGTTCTTACTACAAATAGATTGAATGATATTAACTTCATGAATTAAATTAACAGATTTACAAGCTTGATACATTGAGGCTAACGGTAGTAACAAGTTGAAAATTCGTTGATTTTGATGTGTCTCTGTAATAATTTTGTTATAGCCTGTAGTTTCTTGCCATGTTGGCTCTAGGTAATCAGGTCCTGGAAGATTTGGAATGATAATGACATGAAAAAAATCATAGTTTTTTGATTTAAAAAAACACTCTGCTTCATAAAGAAACATAGCAAAATCATAGGTAATTGGTGAGCATCGTAAATCGTAAATTGCTATAGGTTGATCGGAAAAATAATAATTGCTTGGTTTATGAATAGGCTTGTTGATAAAAGGCTTTGTTAAACTGTGTAAGATATCTGAGAGTAAAACTGTTGAAGGACGAGATGGAGAAATTAATTGACGTTTAATTTTATTAAAAAAACTATATTTTTTCATGTATTTTACATTATTGTGTTTATTGGACTTTTAATGCTATAAGTCTATCTATTCTTGGTTTGCTTTTTGATAGTTTTCAGGAGTACCTATATCAAGGAAAGTAGAAGAAGTTTCATAGGTGTATATCTGATTGATAAAATGAGGCAAGATGTCTGTACTAAAGTCTTGGTAATTTTTGTATTTATTGGATAAAATATTTAGCAATTTTTCTGAAAGTATATATATAGCTCCATTCGCTAAGTTATCTGGTGGTGATTCCACTTTTTCATGAAATGTAGTAACTATTCCTTTTGGATTAATTTCGACAATGCCACAAGATGAAGGATTATTAGTCCGAAAAGTCATCATTGTCATTAGACAGTTTGATGGTCTTTCTTTATGAGCTTGTTTGAAAGCTTGCAAGTCAGCTAGGCAGTAATTATCTGCATGAATTAGTAATCCATCACTACCTTCAAAAAAATCAAGATTAGCGATTAAAGTTCCTGCTGTTCCTAGAAGCTGTGGTTCATAAATTAGGGTAACTTGATGATGATATGGACTGTGTTGAATAAAGGTTTCAACTTGTTTTGATAAATAATGTGTATTAATTAAAAACGGATTAAATCCTGCTAGATTGAGTCGCTCAAGCCATATCTCTAATAAGGGTTTTCCTTTAATTGGGACGAGACATTTGGGGATAGTATTGGTTAATGGTCTGAGCCTAGTGCCATAGCCTCCTGCTAATAGAATTGTTCGCATTAGGTTAGCTCCTGTAAAAGTTCTTGGGTATTAATGGGTGTATTTCCTACTCGCCCCACTTGTACCGCAGCAGCTAAAGACCCTAAGCAAGCTGCTTCCCAAATTGTACCTTGACTGGCTAGGGTTAAGGCACTCGCAATGAGTAAGGAATCTCCGGCTCCAGCTACGTCTTTAGGGGCAGAATTTAAGGCATTGATGCGATCGGTTAACCAATCCCTCTTGTGATTGCTTCCAGCATGAATGAGCAAACCTTCTTCACCTAGTTTTAGTAAAATATTTTTGGCAGCAGATTGTTGACGAAGTTTTTCAGCGAGAATGACTAGACCACTTTCATTATCTCTTGTACTAAGCCGAGCTTCGTGTTCTGTAGGTGTCAACATCTCCATTTTTTGGAAGCGGCTGACATCACCTACTTGTGATGAAGATTGACTGTCTGCAACTAGCATCACATTGTAATGATTCGCTATTTGTATAATTTTCTCTACTACTACTTGGGGTAAGCATCCATAGTTGAAGTCAGAAAATACCAACAAATCAATATGTTTAATAATCTCATTCATAGAATCTAGCAACTTACTTTGTAGCTTAGAACTGATTTCCCCTTGATGTAAATGGCTGACTCGCAACAAGGTTTTTCCTTTACTGCGAAATCGCTGTTTAAGTGTTGTTGGTCGGCTATCATCCATTAGTAAATGAGGTTGTACGCCCTGACGGATTAGATTATCTTGAGCAAATTCACGAATTTTATCGGCTCCAGTAACTGATATAAATTGTACTGATGCTCCTAAACCTGCTGCGTGAGATGATACGATTCCAGCACCGCCGACAAAGCGAGTTGAGTCGATTGGAGTGACAACAATTGTTGGATCTTCTCGAGACATTCCAAGGGGTTCACAGGTAATATATTCATCAATAATCAAATCACCCGCAACACAGACTTTGAGGTTTTTAAATTGCTGTAGGAGTTCTGCGAGTCTGGCGGATTGAATGTTGTGGCGATCCATATATTCTAGAGGTAAGCGTATAGAGCTTAACTCAGCTTCATAAAATTCTTTACGGAGTAGGTCAACGGAAGAAAAAACGGTCTCACCGGAGCTAAATATTAATCTGCCGCCATACTGTTCTAATATTTCTAGTTCTGGATTAAAGCGTGTTTCGTGTTCTTTCCCTTTGACAACAATAGCAGGGTGGAGGCGTTGAATAATATCAGTAATGGATTCATTAATGATAAATGCTTCATCAACCCAACTATTGGTTTGTACCCCTTCTAATCGAAACTTTTCAGGCACGTGGGCTGCACTATTTGCTAGACGATCGCTGAAAACTCCAACAACTAAATAGTCTCCACATTCTTTAGCAAAGCGTAGTAAGCGCAAGTGACCTGGATGAAGGATATTAAAATTACCTGAGACAAAAACTGTTCGTAAAGGAGAAGACGAAATTGACATGGTTGCTATAAAAGCATAAATAAAACTAGATAAAGTTAGCTCTGTTCGTATCTTTGTCAATCACACGAATTGACCTCGCAGTATGCGCCCTAACCTCTGAATGGCTCGACTAATTGTTATTCGTAATAGCTCTCTACCAGTAAACTGATATTCAATAATTGACCAACGATCAACAAAATCCTGCAACTCACAATTGAGTATTTGGTTTGCTAAAATTCCTGTCTCTTCCTCAAGCTCTTTCCATTGATGATCTATTTCTTTTACATGAACGCGAATTGCTTTAGTAAAAAAATAGCGATGCAAGGAATTCACCGTATTAGAGTATGCCATTAACCTTAGAGACTTGATATCCGAATATCCATACTGTACGCTATCTTCACGATCGGCGCGGGGAGTCAAAGAATATATACTAAAAAAATCAGAGTCATCAACAATGTAAATATCATCAAGGTTTCCTATTAAATATCCTATAAAATTCCCATCAACTGTCGAGCTTGATAAAGCATTTAAAGCTTGCTCTTTGGAATCTATAGTTACTACACCCAAATCTACAATCAAGGGATGGAGATGAAAAGCTCGAATGAGGAAACCATCATCATGAGGACTTTTCCAAAGACATAAATGAGGGTACTTTGTGAATTCCTGACTTCCCCAAATATATCGTTTAATTTCAGGATGTAAATTTTCCATAACTAAACGAGTTATTAATCGTGACTCAATTGATAATATGCCTTTTTCATCACGAGGTAAAGTTTCCAAAATAGGTTCAAAAGATTCTTCTATAACACGCAACCCAGTTGTCATAACTGCACGCTTCCCGCCTTTCATAACTTGCATAACATTGTATAAGCCACCATTTGCGATAATACAATCTGGTGCAAGAAAAACAGCAATCTCTTTATTTTTTATTGCACTATCTATTGCGATAGAGTGTGCTTTCGAAAGAGATAGATGACGGTCTTTATCTGGCTCAAAGTCTACAAAAGATACTGGTAAAATTTTTGAAAGAGATTCAAATATAGAGCTTTGACGAATTGCGTTTATATCTGGCTTTGTTGTTACTATAAGAAAGCGAGAACGGATAAGTTCGCTGGCTAAGGGTAAATTATCTGGTGCAAGTAGAGTTGGTAATGCAATGGTAAGAAATTTTTTGATAAAACTTACCCCCCATACTGCCATTACATATACACACTTCCTTTGACTCATATTGTAATCATTCTCCTTGCTTGTTTTTTGCCTGCCCTACTTAATTCTTAGCAAAGATACTTTCTACTAAAACTATCTGCTCAACCGCAGCAGCTAAATTAGTTTCTGTATCAGGCCATCTACTACAGATTTCAATAAAATTTGCTGCCTGATTTCTAAATGCCCAGCTCCACTTTGGACGAATTGTTTCGACCGTATCATCTCTGTCACCTCTACGAATTTGCAGGATACTGGGTGTATTTTTAAGAAATGCAGGATTAAGGGATAAATCTAGAATTTGATCGGAGAAAACAAAACTAATCCCCTCCATCCATTGGTTGAGTGAACACTTGGCTGTACTCAAATCAATTGCTATATCATTAGTACTCGATAGTAGTACAATACCCTGGCCCTTGGAATCCAAAGCAGTTTTCTCCACGGATAATGTTGTATCTAATAGAAAACCAAGTAAATCCAAAATATGACTAAATACGTTCAAGTAAGTTTCGTAGACTCTTGATGTTTCTTCATCTAGCCAACTTGGTCGTGATTCACGTTTACTGATTATGTTATGAATTGTTTTAGTCGATTTGAAATCTCCAAAGGGACTACAATACGAATCTCCCATGTAGCAGTAAGCCCGAACTAGCAAGGGATATTTCTCAAAATATCTAAGCTCTCTTAGATATTTTGCAGCTCTTAATACACCAGAATCGTATCTTCTCATATATCCCACTTGGACGGGGAGGTTAAGGCTCCTAGATACTTCTAGAAGCTTTAAGCCTGTAGAAGAGTTGAGTGCAACTGGCTTTTCTGTAAACACCATCTTGCCAGCTTGCAAGGCATCTAAGCATAGACCACTTGTGAGGGGTCTAGGTACTGTAATAACAACAGCATCAATTTCTGGATCGCTCAGTAAGTCTCGATGAGAATAATAAACTTTCGGCACTTCGTAGCGTCGCCTAATTTTATTAGCAAGGTCAGACTGCAAATCTGACACTGCCATAATTTTGCAACCCTCCGTACTATCAAACGAAGGGAAATGGCATTGTTGGGCTACAAAGCCTGTACCGATAAATCCAAGTTTAATCATTGTTTTGCCCAATCAAATGTTTCCAACCAACTATCTAAATTTCCGATTGTTACCTCAGCAACTTCAGGCCATAATGCAATAAAACGACCACCTGCTTTTAAGTAATCAATATTGTTTTGGATAATTTTCTTCGTATGAATCCATGCCAGGATAACAGCAACATTGGGTTGGACTGTGTAGAGTTCTTGGGTCGGATGAACCTCAATTGCTTCAAATACTCCGTACTTACCGCATTTAGAAGGATGGTCATCAAGAACATATTCCAGACAATGTTCTAGTCCAAACTGAATGGCCAATGTTGGTCCTGAACGTGCTGCGCCGTAACCCACAACTTTAAAACCTTTTGCTTGCCACATCTCTCTGTAACAGCGGACTCGCTCACGCTGTTGAGAAATATATTCAGCAAATTCTTCACCCCAATTACCATTAACTAAGCTAGTAGATTGCTCATGCTTTAACATCTCATTAACAACACTATCTGGTTTATAGCCAGAGTTTTGATGAGTACAGAAAAAAACGATAGAACCCATTTGTATTGGATTTCTTGTAAAGTTAATAAGTTTCATTCCATAAGCAGCCAAAAAATTTTGGACAGCCGTCAAAGAATAATGAATCATATGCTCATGAAATACTGTACCGAGTAACTTACGCTTGACAATATCTCCCAGGTATTGAACTTCAAAACAGAATATTCCTTCAGGTTTAAGCATCTTTTTGACTCCCCGGATCATACCAGGCATATCTGGAGAATGGGCAAATACATTAAACGCTGTGATAATATCAGCCGTCTGATGCTCAGAAGGGAAAGAAGAAATAATTGATTCCGAAAACAGCCCAATAAATGTTTTTATACCTGATTTTTCTGCAACTGTAGCAACAATATCCGATGGATCAATTCCATATACGGAACAACCTTCATGTTTAAAAAGATTTAGGAGTGAGCCATCATTACTACCAATGTCAAAAACATGACTTGATGAGGGGATTCCATAAGTTTCTTTGTAGAATTGTACAAAATCTTGGAAGTGTTCTAGAATTCCCTGTGTTTGTCCTGAAAAATAAGTATATCCTTCCCACAAAAAATTACTGGCAATGTCATCTTGGGTTTGTACAACACTACAATTATTACAATGATATAGGTCAATAGGAAAACGCAGCTCCTTACCCTTTGGTGGAGTTTCGGAATAGTGTTCACCAACTGGCACAGGATTCAGGGGCAAAACTTTTCTGGGGTTGGGGGATTCACAGAGACGACAAAATGATCTTAGTGAGTGAATGTTCATAAAAAATAAGTAATGGAAAAACTTGAAATGATTTGAATTTTAATCTAAAAACTTAATGGATATTTTTTCACTTAAGATATGGAGATAATAGTTTATTTTTTACCACAGCACAGTGCAATAAGATAGTGAGCCATAGGATAAAAACCAGTATGAATAACCTCGTCATTCATAGAAAAGATAAAGACGTTATGAAAGTATTTTTGCATCGTACTTTTTAAGTTGTCACCAGACTTGCAGTTTACATGACCTTCTTTGCTTTGTGACGAAGCCCATTGTTGAGATTCAAGGGAGGGAGTTCCAATAACCATGACGCCGTTTTCATCTAATGATGCCAACATATTATTGATAAACTTGTTTTCTAGATCAGGAGAAATATGCTCTAATACATCTAAACTATAAATGCTATCAAACTGACCTGGCACTGGTTTTTCCAATAAATCATGCACAAAACAGTCCATATTCCAGTGCGGATTGAGACGGCTTTGTACATCCTCAATAAAGACTGGATCAAAATCAACTGCTGTAATATGTTTGACTGTTTGTTGGACAATACGGGTAGAGAAAGCATCAGCACAACCTACCTCTAAAACATTTTTCCGTCCGGCTAATAGCTTACTAACAAATTTATAGCGTGACATCGTAAATAGAAGGTGTTTGGGATCTTGATTCCAAGGGACATTTGACATCAATCCAAGTGTGCTAACACCATGTTTTTCGGCTACATCAAAAATTTCTTTATATTGAGGCTCTTGGGTTTTGCGAGGATTTATCATATCAGTTTTCAGAATTTTCTTACTAGAAATAAACCAGAATCGTTAGTATTGGTTGACTACTAAAAAGTGAAAATATTAACAATAATCATTAGGTGAAACGTATTAAATTATTGAACCTGGGCTTTAGCAACTTGGAGTACACTTTGTTGTATGGATATGAAGCGAGGCTTAATATCCATCACTATATTGGATGGGTACATCCGTGTATCAAGGGGGCGAGATTGCATTGTTGGTAGATCGTGTAAAGAAACGGGATGCACTAAGTTTTTATCTGCTTTCATAGCATCTGCTATCAGCATGGCAATCTCATAACGAGAGATACCTTGAGGGTTACATAGATTGAATAGGCCATTATTACCGAGTGCTTGTAGCCCATGAATTACCTCAATAATATCATTGATGTGTGTGGGACAAAATAATTGGTCAGTTGCCATTTGCATTTCCGCTCCGGATACAAATTTACTGCTAATTTCGTTAAGCAACGTCCTATCTCCTTTTTTTGTTCCATAAATTTTGCTGAGGCGCAGAATGAGATGGTTACTAGCTAAATTAGGCAGAGCCGTTTCGACAGTTAATTTTTGTCGTCCATATTCTGTGGTAGGCTGTGGTTTATCACTATCTTTATAGGGTGCAGCAACCCCTTCAAATACATAGTCTGTTGACAAGAAAATAACCGATAGGCCAATGTCCTCAATTTGACGTACAAGCTCAAGCGTCCCTTTAACATTAACTTCGTAAGCTAACTGTGGATTATTGTCACAATAGACAATGTTTGGTTTGGCTGAAGCAATCAGAACTGCCTCATGTCCTGTTTCAGCAAGTCGTAATGCAGCAAGATTAGGACGGCGTACATCAAACGGATGCAGGGATGGTAAATTTTTGGAAAAGGTTGTACCTATACAATCAGGAAATTCTTTTCGATAGGCTTCCAATAAATTCCATCCAATATATCCACTAGCTCCAATAATTGCAGTTTTTATCATAAAAATATTTAAGAATATGGAAAATAAGGTTATCTCAAGTCTAATTTTATTTTTCAGTGAAGCCGAATCAAATAACTAAATTTCGCAATCATCGATTGGTAAAATAAATATATCAAACAAGTCTAGTTCTGTAGATAGTCGATCAGCGATTGCCTCAGCAATATCACGTCTAAACGGCATAAGCACAATGTTGTTCCTATTTAGCGTTGTTGGACTCACTATTGGTAAACCAAGATGGTAGTTACCTATACGTTGTGGATTTTCATCAACAAAAAAACTGACTTCTTCAAACTCACCAAATAGCCAAGAGGAAGAGATACTAGAACCAAAAATTCCAAGATTATTTGTTCTACCCCTAAATTTCCAAGCTTGTTCTCGAAGAGAATTCAAGAACTGAAGATTTTTAAGAACCCTCTCTTGATTTGAATCAAAACTACACTTATCGTCTATTATATGAATTGTATTTGTTTGTCTTCGAGCCACAAGACTAATCTCTTTTGGTAAACTACCAACGGCTATGGATACTATCTCAAATCCACTCTTTTGGACAAGATAGGATAAGGTTTTCGCTGTAAAAAACGAACAATGATCGGCTACTAGGATGTCGAATGGGGCAGATTCTAAGCTAGGAACTTCGATAAAGAGTAATCCATTCTCTGATAGATGCCCCTGTATTTTTTGCAATAATTGTAGTGGATATGGAATATGTTCCAAAGTATGACTCAGAACAACTAAATCATATTTTAATGCCCGATTTAGAATTTCTATTGAGCCATTAATAAATTGAGCGTTTGGAATTTTGTCAATTGCGTTTTTTCCATTATCTGCTATATCTAAACCCGTTAAGTACCATTGAGAGCGATGATTTGAAAAGCTTGCCAAAAATCCACCATTTCCACAACCAATTTCTAGTAGAGAACCTTGCAATGGTAATTTTATTACTTTACTTAGCCAAGAAATCATTTGCTGAGATCTAGAGTCTTTTGTACCTGTTTCACTGTGAAAGATTGACTCTTCAAGTTGTTCTATGCCCTGAGCAAATAATTGGTAGTTTGAGTAAATTTCTCGTGTCGCTTTTTGCCAATCTACACTTAGTGGTCGCTGTACTATGCCGCAATTCTGACAAATTATTAAGCGTCCACCTCTTTTGTAGGGTGTGCAATCAGAAGCGACTTGACGCAAGTCACTAAAATTCAAAAATTCTGAGCAATCACCATCACAAACATGGCAATTTGTTTCACCAATTGTCATTATTTTAAAAATCTCATTTTAATCAAGCATCTACCCTGTACATTCCCTCCACGCATCTGCTCGATCGCGCTATTAATCTCTTCTAAGCTAAGTTGATTTGTGATCAATTCTCGCAACTTAATTCGGTTCAAACGAAATAAATTATTGTAACGAGGAATATCGGTTGTGGGAAATCCATCACCTCCGTAGGAACCGCTCAAGACTTTGCCAAAATGCAAAGGAAGTGAATAAATATTTATATCATTTCCTTGACGCGGTACTCCTACAAGGATGACCCGTCCTTGGGATTTCGTTAACTCGTACCCCATTTGAATAATCGCAGGTTGTCCAGTATTATCAATAAATACATCAATACCTGTATCACCAAGAATTTCAAGAATACGCGATCGCGCATCCTCTTGTTTCCCGTTAATCAAATGTGTAGCCCCCATTTGAGCCGCTAACTCTAAGCGATTATCAAACAAGTCAACTGCAATAATGGGATAGGCACTAACCAATGAGGCTGCCTGAACGATATTTAGCCCAATTCCTCCTGCGCCAAATATTACCACAGACTCGCCAATTTTAACTTGAGCATTATTTTCCACAACGCCAAATCCGGTTGTGACCGCACAGCCAAAGAGAGCGGCGACTTGGCGATCGCTATCGGCAGGAATGGGCGTACAACGATTTTCTGAGACGATCGCATACTCATTAAATGTTGTTACACAGCCAGCATTCACGGTGCGGCCTTCCCAACGATATTTAGGGGGATTGGCTTCAATCCCTAGACCTTTTCGCCAGTGCAAAACGACTAAATCATCCGGCTTGACATACTTTACACCCAGACCGACTGCCAGCACTGTTCCAGAAGCTTCATGACCTAGTAGGTGTGGTAAATAGCGGTCTTCTCCCTTCGCTCCATCAATTTCGCCCAATTGAGAGCCGCAAATTCCTGTATAGTGAACCTTAACTAGCACTTGGCCTACATCAAGCTTTTCGGGAAGTTCAATTGTCGCGACAACCAAGGGTTGGCGCTGTTCCACGAGAATGGCTGCCTGCATGGTTTTCGGCATGATAGACATAACGACTTACTCAAAATAAATGAACGAATAATCCCCGGTGTAACTCGTTTGTTGAAACCACCATTCCCATTCTTTGGGCGTACAAAAGGCTTCGCACGTAACTTGCCAATAAAGTAAATTGCTCTTTTCTACTTCTGTTCGATAGGATTCTACACAAATATATTTATAAGTTTTACCAACCCGCTCCATTTCACGCAAAGCAGCTTCCAAGTCATAGTTGTGCAGATTATGGAATGTATTGATAGAGATTACGAGATCGAAATAGTTATCAGACCAGGGCAATTGAGTAGCATTCCCTACGGTAAGGCGATCGCGAATTTCTTCCTTGCTGTGTGTAATCGCATAATTTGAAACATCAAGACCATAAACTTCTGCATCCGGTATGACTTTGAGAAAATCGAACAAGAGATATCCCTTCCCACAACCAATATCTAAAATGCGGGGACGCGAAGGAATCTCGTAATGTTCCGCCATGGCGCGGGCTACTTTTTCCCAACGACCTTCAAGGTAGCGGTAGCCACCGTAGTTGATACGGCGATCGCCGTCCCAATAGTCATAATCCCATTTTTTGGCAAGTTGGGCGGCTTTAGCTTTGGGATAGTCTGGATCGTTCACTCGTGCGAGATAGTCACGTTTTGTGCTTTTGTGTAGCACCGACATAAAATCAATAAGTGGCATTATACTCCTGAAGATGTTGCTTGAAGTAGGCTTGTGCCTTTTCAAGTTGCAAATGTAGTCGATCGGTAGAATCAACTCCTGCATGATCGCGCCGCTCACGCTCCTGACTCCGAAACTCATTCAGTAGAATACAACACCACTTGAGTCGATACAACGGTAATAATAATTTTGTCCGTCTCCAGGCAGAAGCAAAAACCTCTAGATGCTGTAAGTGAGCTTGAAAGTCGATGCTTTGGGAAGCAGTTACAGGACGCTCTGGTTGACAGGCAAAATCGCAAAGTAACTTCGCCGGATCGTCCCAACCTGCATATTCAAAATCCAAAAAATAAAGTTGACTTTTGAAATTCAATATGTTGTGAAATCCAAAGTCTGAAGGAGAAAGAATTTGTTGAGTCTTATTCAAAGACACATCATTATTCTTTGATAATTGATTGTGAATATTAAATTTGAATTTTTGATAGCTAGGAATAAGTGATTCAGTGAGTAAATTACGGACTGCAAAGCGTACTTCATCCGTGCCGTCTGATACAGCAGTTTGAAGTTGAGTCAAACGAATCTTCACCCGATCTAAATGCTCAGAAATATTCAAACAAGCTTCCGACGCAAGAGGCAGTTGTTGGGCTTTTTCGTCCGCTTTACAGTAATTAATTTGCTCAATCAAGGTAGCAGCTTGCTTAATATGCTCTGCTTGAATTACAGGAACAGGAGAACCAGGCAAATAGCTATAAAGAGCACGATCGCCTACTGTTTGTCGAGCAAGTGGTTGAGGAACATGAAGAATGCCTTGGGACTGTAGAAAGCTTAGAAATCCAAATTCAGTCTCAAGGCGATCGCGCGGATCGGACGGATGCCGGAAGTATTCTTTAACAATATAAATCTCGTCACCATTTTCAACGCGCCACACACGGCTATTTCGACCTGCTTGGATGCGTTGGAGTCGGGCATTTGCCAGCCCCAACTCCGCTAAAAAAGTTTTTAACTCCGTCGTTGGAAATATCGTATTCATACCGATACGCCAATTAATTCAGGAAAATTATACCAGTTGCGTAAATGCCACCAAGTCTCAGGAATTGTCACATTATCTGCTGATGAAAACAAGATTTTCTGAATCGAGTCTGGTAGCATTTCCAAAATTTCTGGAAGATCGTCAACATAATGGGAACATCCCAAGTTCGTAATACGTTGACTCTTATCCTGCTTTGTTACTTCAAAAAAGACTTGCTCCTCCCGCCAATTTAATCCCAATGGTGAAAAAAAGCCTCGATCAGTAAGCCATGCTCGTGCGGCTTTGTGCAAATCATAGGCTGGTCCACAATACGGTGTACGAGTTTTATGACTGACAATGCACAAGGGGATTCCGGACTGGCTTAATCGCTTTAACGTTTCTAACATTCCTGGGAAAGGTTCTGCTTCGCTAATCCGAGCGCCATAAACTTCCCCTTGCATCTGCGTCCACTTGTCTTCTTGGCCGTGCGATCGCAAATAGTCGCGTACACAATTTTTCCGAGCAGGCAAGTCAGCAGGAATCAATTCTTGCTCTAAAGCTACTCGGTGAAACAGAGTGTCGTAGCAAATTAAAGTGTTATCAAAATCCAAACCGATTAGCATATTACCTCCAGTGATTGGAGCAAGCTAGAGACAATTGTCTGAGTATCTAGACCAATTGAGGAGCGAGCTTGTTGTTGTTTCCCGCAAGCACTCAGAAAGCGATCCGGACCGCCAAAGCAATGTAACTTTCGTAAATCTACTCTTTTTGCACAACCCCACTCCAAAATAGCACTCCCTGCACCTCCTGCTAACCCATGCTCTTCAACGACAGCGATCGCTTGATACTGCTCAAAAATGTTTTTTAACAGTATTTCATCTAGAGGCTTAACGGTATGCAAACTGACCACTCCGACGGAATATCCTTTATCAGTAAGGTGTTCGCCACATTCCACTACTAGGGGAAGCACATTCCCCACACTGAGTAATGCAACATCCGTTCCTTCTTGCAGTACGATTCCACGACCAATCTCAAAAGTTGGGGGATATTTATGAATTGTTGGCTCCCCTTTTTTGCCTAAACGGATGTAGGTAGGGCATTTTTTGTCTAAAGCTGCCGCGATCGCCAGCTTTACTTCCACTGGATCGCCCGGACACACCACATTCATATTGGGGAATAATCGCAATGCGCCAATATCATCCATCGAGTGGTGGGTCGGCCCTAAGTCAGCATAACAAAGTCCTGAACCTGTGCCGACAATAATCACAGGTAGATTGGGATAACACACATCATCGCGAATCTGTTCCAAACACCGCAGCGTGTTAAATGGTGTAATTGTGTAGGTGATAGGCTGTAACCCACAAGCCGCTAATCCTGCCGCAATTCCAGTCATGCCAGCTTCAGCTACACCGCAATTATAAAAACGGTCGGGATATTTCCCCTTAAAAGGGTCAAACATTCGGTTACCGATATCGCCAGCCAAAAGGACAAGATTGGGATTGTCAGCAGCTAATTCAGTAACGACTTGAGCAAAAGCGTTTCTCATACGACCCCTAACTCTTGTTTAGCAGCCAGCACTTCCTCTTCATTCGGTACGCGATAGTGCCAATTATTATCGTCTTCCATGAAAGACACTCCTTTTCCTTTGACTGTGTGAGCAACAATCATGTGCGGTTGTCCCGGCGTAATTTTGATCAGGGCATCATAGAGTTTTTGATGATCGTGGCCATCTAATTCTGTTACTGCCCAGCCAAAACTTTCCCACTTTTGAGCCAAAGGGTCAAGTTGTAGAACTTCACGACTGCGTCCAGTGGCTTGCCACTTATTGAAATCTACAATCGCCGTTAATCGCTCTAAACCATGTCGTGCAGCAAACATGGCGGCTTCCCACACAGAGCCTTCATTACATTCACCATCGCTCATCAGGACAAAAACACGGTAGGTTTGTTTCCGAATCCGTGCCGCTAAGGCCATGCCATTTCCAATTGGTAAACCGTGTCCTAATGAACCTGTTGCAGCTTCTACACCGGGAAGTTTTGGGGAGGGATGTTCCTCCAGCAGAGAACCTTGCTGGCCATAGGTGAGGAGCTGTTCGCGATCAATCACACCCTTCCAGGCAAGTGTTGCGTACAATGCCGCTGCTGCATGACCTTTGCTTAAGATAAAGCGATCGCGATCGGGACTATGAGGTTGAACGGGGTCTAGTTCCAGAATGCTACCATACATAACAGTTAAAATATCTGTACAAGAGAGGGCTGAAGCAAGATGAGCAGCTTTAGCTCGATGGGAGAGAGTAATAATGTCAGCCCGCAACTGACTTGCAACGTACAGCCAATTTGAATCATTAATTAATTTTTCTATCATTAAAAGTAATTTTTTCCTCAACTTAGGCTTAACTAGATGCTATTTGATTTGTAATGGATGGAGCAAAACAAAAAATCGCTAAAGCAATAGTAAATAAACTCAATTTACTACATTTCACTGCTATCATAACCCCAATCGTCTATTTGACGTTGCTCTGTTAGATTCGATAATCTATAGGATTCCGTAAAATATTCTGTAAGATTTTTGAATTCAGATTTTTTTCTTAAAATTAGTTTCTCAAACAAAAAGAACAAGGCTGGTGGCAATAACCAGTTCCTTATAAACTTTATAACAATAGATTTTTTAATAAAAAATTCCATAATATGCTTGTGTTTTCTTTTAATTAAACTTAACTAAGGGCTGTAATACTTTAACAATGGACCTGTTAATGTCTGAGACACTTTTTTCTGTTGTTCTGGTGTGAGCACGTAACGCCATTCATCAACTTTTCCTTGTCTAAAATGATTTGACATATTTTTCTCTAGTTTGGGTTGAGAATATGCTTCATGGGGAATACCATAAAAATCTAGTATTTTTAAAATATGTGTTTCATTATCAATACAAAAATCTTCATATTGACTCAAAAAAATGTTCAAACTAGAGTTTTTATCTCGAACACTAATCCATTGATTTAGCCATTCTACTTGCAATGGAAAGTAATTTTCTATATGCCAATCATATTGATAACTGAGAGGTTTTTCATAAAAATCATCCGGAACAATAGGACAAGAATATTGAAGAATTAATCTATCATTAGGATATTTTAACTCTTGATTAAGACGATTGATATGATGAACCCAACTAATCATAGACTGACGAGGATCTCTAATATGTACAATAAACTTTGGGCAATAATATTTGAGTAACTCAAGATTCATTAAAGACGTATCTATATGTGCTTGGGAAGTCCCGCCATTCTTAGCTAAATCTGCAATTTTATTAATGTCAATTAGATCGTAAGGAAAATATCCATATGACAGAGGGAGATTACGAATACCAAGCCCCTGACTTAAGCTTCTTGATATAAAGACAGAACCACTTTTTGGTAATGTGTTTATAAATATAGGAGGTAAATTTTTGGCTCGTTCTAAAGCTGCTTGTTCTAAAGCCGCTCGTTCTAAAACTGCTTGTTCTAAAGCCGCTCGTTCTAAAGCTGCTTGTTCTAAAGCCGCTCGTTCTAAAGCTAAAGCTTCACGATGTAAGACTTCATGTATACCCTGAGTAACTGCTGGGGGTACTAGCCAGTTTGCTATGAATTTTTTGAGTTTATTCATAATATGCAAATGCTAATCAATTTCACCTATAAATTTAACTTTTTCATCCACCGCACGGTATAGCATTGATCTGTCTCGATAACTTGTCCCGCTTTGTCCTTAGCAATTATTTCATCAATTGCATGATTAACCGAGTATTGCTTTGCAAAACCTGTAGCTATTAACTTATCAGAGTTTTGTCGATAAGATCGAGGATCGTTAGACTCAGTTACCACAATCTCAGTTGGTATTTTCTGTTTAACTCGTTCGGCAATTTCAAGAATCGAAATATTCTCAAATCCCGCATTATAACAACCGGTTGGTAAATTAGGATACTTTAAAAAGTGCCGATAGACATTGACAATATCTTGAATATGAATATTAGGTCGAGTTTGCTGACCTCCAAAAACCGTGATTTTTCCATTTTTGAGTGCTTGGAAAGTCAACATATTGACACTCACATCCAATCGCATACGAGGAGAAATACCACAAACCGTAGCCGGACGGATACAGTGTATTTTCATTTGGTTAGAATAACTCAACAAAACTCGCTCTGCGACCATCTTAGTTTTGTTGTACACAGAAATAGGAACTAAAGGTAAATCTTCTGTGACTTGTGGCTCGTCTTTAACCCCATAAACACTACCCGAACTCGCAAAAACAAACTGTTTGACTCCAGCTCGAACTGCATAATCTGCTAACTGCTGAGTAGCTAAAACATTAACTTCCCAAGAAAGAGTAGGATTCAGATCAACACTTGGGTCATTAGCAATATTAGCGAGGTGAATAATTGCTTCAACGCCATCCAAAGGAATTTTTTCTGTATCTCTAACATCCTGCTGCAAAACTGTTAAATGATGATGAGGTTTCAAGTGATTCCCAAACCACTGGATATCCACCACACAAACATCGTGACCATCTTCTAGCAGCTTTTCTGTAAGTACTGTGCCAATATAGCCACATCCACCTGTTACTAAAATTTTCATCAAATTTACTTTGTTTCTCTAAGGTTTATGAATATAATCTATCGGTGAAGATTTTAAAATATCTAGATTCCTATCTATCCAACCCAAAGTTTCTACTAAACCTGTTTTTAAATCTACTTTATCTTGCCAATTTAATTCCGTGCGAATTTTATGACTGTCTAATAAATAAGCTTTATCTTTTCCTAATCTATCTTCCGTTTCTTCTACTAGCTCTGTAAAACTAATGCTCATCAAATTGCAGATCGTAGAAACCAGCTCGCGAATCGCAACGGTTTGATTCGTTGAAATATGATAAGTGTCACCTATTTTACCATTTAAAGCCACTCGATAAGTTGCCTCAGCCACATCATCAATATGAATAAATGACCGAGTTGAATGTCCTCCCCCATGAAGTTGTAATTTTTTTCCTAAACGAGCAAATAACATTGTACGGGGAATAATTCGGTAAAGCTGTTGTCCCGGCCCATAAACATTAGCTGCTCTCGTAAAAACTACTGGAAATTTATATGCTTTAAAAAAGCTTATTAAATGAAGATCGCAGGCTGCCCTAGAAACTGCGTAGGGTGTACTAGGGGCAAAATGAAAACTTTCTTGAATCCAACCTTCGGTGCTACCGTAAACTTCTGGAGTTGTAACATGTACATATTTTTTCAAAAATTTTAACTTCCGCAACCGATCGTGCAATTTCACTTGTGCAACAACATTTGTTTGATACCAGTGTTCTGGAATTTTCCAGCTCTGAGCTACCATTCCCTGCGCTGCAAAATTCACTATATATTCGGGCTGAAAATCTTGGATTAAAGCAATGAGTGTATCTAAATCGTAATTTAAGTCAATTTGATGAAAGCTGAAGTGGCTTATCTCTCCTTGCCAACGATATGGTAAAAATACTGGATCGGGTTCACTAGAACGACTAACTCCCATCACAGCATTTCCAGCACCGAGGAGGTATTTGACAAATTGTGTGCCTGAGAATGAATTACTACCAATGACTAAAAAACGCAATGTCATGCAATTGACCTCTGAATTAAATTACCGTTATTTTGAGAATTCTTTAGATTGCCTAAATTTTCACACAGCCACTGCATACAAATGTGACCGATAATCAACTGTATATCTTCAGCAATTTGCATATCATTAATTGGGAAATGTAGAGGAACTTGAGCTAATTCTTTACAAAGTCCTCCTGAAAAACCCAATATAGCAAAGGTTTTCATCCCAATTTGATTACCTACTTGCAGAGCGCTAACAATGTTAGGAGAATTACCGCTTCCAGATAAAGCAACTAATATATCTCCAGGATTGGCTTTCACTCTAAGTTGTTGAGCATAAACTTGTTCGTATCCTAAATCATTAGCTAAACAAGTTAAAACCGCAGAATTAGCACTTAGTGCTTCTACACGAACGCCCCCACCCACTTTCATACCCGCTCCATAAATTAGATCGTTAGCTAAGTGGATTGCATTCCCAGCACTACCTCCATTACCACATAAATAAACACCTCTCCGCTCTTGCCAAGCAGACAATAAAGCGAAACCCAACTCTGGAATTAAATCCATTGCGTCTGATTCTAAGACTTGATGCAATTTAGCTCTATAACTTTGGATGTAGTTTTTCATTACTTCGTTATTAACATTCTTACTAAGCTTTTCAACCGACTTTTTTTTGAGATATTCGATTGCGCATTTCTATCAATTAAGCCGCAGTTTGGCTTCCTTGAGACTGTAAATTCCAATATTTTGAATATACCCCATTTAACTTTAGTAAATCTTGATGATGACCGACCTCAACAATACGACCTTTGTCAAGAACAATTATTTTATCTGCTCTTACAATTGTAGATAGACGGTGAGCAATTACTAATGCAGTTCTGTCGCTCTGGAATTTTCCTAACGCTTCTTGTACTAAACGTTCTGATTGACTATCTAGCGCACTGGTTGCCTCATCTAGGATCAAAATTTCTGGTTGTCTAAGAATAGCACGAGCTAAAGCCACTCTTTGACGTTGACCTCCTGACAGACGATAACCCCGTTCTCCTACCACCGTGTCGTAACTTAAAGGAAGTTCTGAGATAAATTCGTGAGCTTGAGCTTGCTTTGCAGCTTCAATTACTTCTTGTTCTGATGCTTCTGGCACACCATAACGAATATTTTCTAAAATATTTGTGTTAAATATAAATGTATCTTGACTTACTACACCCAAACGCGATCGCCAACTTTCATAGCTGTATTCTTTCAGATCTACTTCATCTACATAAATTTTTCCTTCCGTTGGTTCGTACAATCCAATGAGTAAATCAGCAATTGATGATTTACCGGCACCAGATGCACCAACGAGTGCTACAACTTTTCCTTTTTCTAATTCAAAAGAGACACGGTTTAAAGCAAGTTTTTGTTCTGCTTGATAGCTTAAGGAAACATCATCAAATATTATTTTTTTCGCCAGCCCTTCAAAATCAATATTTCCTGATGTATTAAATTGCTTGTCTTGAGTTTCTAAGATTGAATTTAATCGATTCATTGAACCTGTTTGGCTTGCTAATGAATTAAAAACATTCAAGACAAATTGTACCTGAACTACTAAACGATTGAATGCACTAATAAACGTAATCAATGCTGGTAAAACATTTCTAGATGACGAAGCGGACAAGATACTAAATCCTCCAATTAAGAGTCCTCCAATCGTGAGAATAATTAAAACATTACTGGCAGGGTTACTAATTGCACCTAACCGTACTTGCTGTTTAAAAAGTGGTAAGATGGTCTTGTAAATGCGATTAATCTTACTTTTAGTGTAACCCTGCTGACCAAACGTATGCACGAGACGTAAGGCTTGGATGCTTTCAGTTTTTTCTTTAGCAAGCTCTACTGAAATATCAGTTGTTTCTAAAGAAAGTTTAATAAAAATAGGCTTAAGGTATCTTTGCAATTGTAAAAGCACTAAAGAAAGTAAGATGGCGAATATTGATAAACTTGGTGATATCCATAGTATAACTACAGTATATGCTATCACCATCAATAAATGAGTAATTAGCTGATTAAATAAACTGATTTGTGTTTGAACAGTTCCTCCTCCATTAATGTAATTGAGGAGGTCTCCTATTTTATAACGACTGGCGCAAGGAAAACTAAAATCCATTACTAAATTGAACAATTTTAAATCGACCTGCTCAGTTATTTGTATTGATAAATACCCATAAAAAATACTACTAAAATAAGAAA
>JAWQFT010000078.1:0-25029 GCA_035968055.1 Jaaginema sp. PMC 1080.18
TACCAGTTACCAGTTACCAGTTACCAGTTACCAGTTACCAGTTACCAGTTACCAATTACCAATTACCAATTACCAATTACCAATTACCAGTTACCAATTGAATTTTGTCGGGAAACGAGACAAACAACCAACAACCAACAACCAATAACCAACAACAAACAACCCTTTAAAATAAAACTAAACAATACCTTTTTTAAAGTCTATGAAAAAAATAAGTACCCATATCTTAGCCGTCGTTTTGGGTGTGATTATCGCCTTTGGCTTTTTCCGGGTTTCTTCTTCTATTGCCGACCCTGTATCCAGCTTATTCGACAATCCAGAACCAAAGACAATTGTTGCTCAAAATCCAACGATTAACTCTCGTAGTTTTGTGGCACAAGCCGTTGCTAAAACTGGTCCGGCAGTCGTTCGCATCGATACCGAAAGAACAGTAGCAAACCAACTCAGTCCCTTTTTTGAAGACCCATTTTTCCGCGACTTTTTTGGTAATATGCCCCAACAAATGCCCCAAGAACGACAAGTTCAAGGTCAAGGTTCGGGGTTTATTATTGACCGCAGTGGCATCATTTTAACCAATGCTCATGTTGTAGACCAAGCCGATAAAGTTACGGTTACACTGCAAGATGGTCGCGAGTTTCCTGGGGAAGTTTTAGGAACAGACCGAGTAACCGATTTAGCAGTCGTAAAAATTGCTGAATCTGTACCAAATTTACCCGTTGCATCTTTAGGAGATTCTGCTCAAGTTGTGGTCGGAGATTGGGCGATCGCGGTGGGGAGTCCCGGCGGTTTAAATAATACTGTAACCTTGGGTATTATTAGCACCCTCGATCGTTCTTCGGCTAAAGTTGGCATTCCCGACAAACGAGTAAACTTCCTGCAAACCGACGCAGCAATTAATCCCGGTAATTCTGGGGGGCCATTACTCAATGAACGCGGGGAAGTGATTGGGATTAATACCGCAATTCGGGCTAATGCTATGGGGATTGGTTTTGCAATTCCCATTAACAAAGCCAAAGACCTCAAAGACACCCTAGCCGCAGGTCGCGAAGTTCCCCATCCTTTCGTCGGAATTCAAATGGTTGACTTAACTCCTGAAGCGGCTAAACGTAACAACAACAATCCCAATTCTACGATTTCATTACCCGAAGTCAATGGGGTTTTGGTGATGCAAGTTCTGCCTAATACACCCGCCGAACGAGGCGGAATTCGTCGGGGGGATGTTATTACTGAAATCGACGGCAAACCTATCAAAACGAGCGAGGAAGTGCAGCGTTTCGTGGAAAATAGCGGCGTGGGCAAAAACTTACAGTTCAAGGTTTTACGGGGCGATCGCACGACAACGGTTACAATTCGTACCGAACAAATGCGCGATAATGTTTAACATTTAATTTGAGATTGTTTCTTGACCCGCAGCTCGCGGGTTTTTTAGTGCTAAATTGCTTAAATACAATATGTGCAAGAAAACAGGCTTTTTGGTCAAAAAAACGCTGTACAATTCTTGGCCGATGCCAGATGGAACTTTAGCGGATATGTTGTGGATGGAATTGCCCGCTCTTAAAGCTTAATATTTTAGGGTGACTCTTGACGCGATCGCGCTATACGGTTTTTATGTCCGATTCCGATCTCAACTTATTCAAAGGTATCGCCCTCTTTACACCTGCGGGGGACGTTATTTACTGTATCGATCCCGAAAAACAGAAGCGCTGGCATTTAAACCTGTGTACGGCGTTGCAGGAAACCCTGAACTTGCCCGAACCGCCTCACTTTCTAGTTCCAGGATACACCGCCACCCTCGATCGCTGGCTCGATCCGCAAACGCAACAAGTCCAAATTACTGCCGAAGTCTATCCCCCCGTACAACGCCATCAAGCCTTACTCAATGCCATTTTCGGCACAGAGAATCTGATTTGGCAACTTGCCCCTTGGACGGAAGAAACCTGCAATCCCTTAATTTTAGAAACCCATCGTTCTCGTTTTCCGGCGTTGTGGGAAGAACAGGATTTGATCTTGCGTTATACTTCTGAAGACGAAAGTGGCGATCGCGAAAGTGAATTCAATGCCGAATCCGTACCAGCCAACTATGTCCTGCGGCTGTTCGTATCGGGAGATAGCGCCACCGTCGAGAGAACCTTAGAACGAGTCCATCGTATCCTCGAACAAGGATTGCGATCGCCCTACACCCTCAAAGTCGTCAATATCTTCAAACATCCCGAACAAGCCGAACTCAATCAAGTGACTGCCACACCCACCCTCGTCCGCATTTTACCCCAACCTGTACGGCGAATTGTCGGAGATTTCGACGATACCGAGCGAGTTTTACAGATTATCACTGCTTAGTCAATCCCATCTTTGCCACTGGAATCTAACCTTCAATGACAATACTTATCCGTACTATCTGGCTTGGAATAATTGCGACCAATCCGCATTGCTCCAAGTAACGTAGACGCGATCGCGCACCGCCGCATTTTACCACCATTCTCCGACATCAAAGTAACGCGACCCAAGGCTTGCAACGACGTATGGCCGCAATAATCATCAAAAGTACGAATCGGACAACCCAAATAATTGAACTGAACTCGCCACGGCCCCTGAGTCGTTTGCTTCGGTAAACTCGTTTCATAAGTGCCGCGATCGTTCTTATCCTTATCAATAATCACGCCCTGGGGTAAATCTTGCCAATACCCCTCATTATTCAGCACTCCTACAGGCACAAAATCCGTCTCCGCCGCCGCATGAACCGCCACCTGTACCCGACCATTCCGTTCTCGAAAACTCGCTTGCCAAGTCATATTCTGAGTCCGAGCTTGGGTTTGCGCCTCTCGCATCGCTTGATACACCGTATTAATCCCAGAATTCAGCTTTTGACGAGCCAAAAAATTCACCCAACTTGGTGCCGCGATCGCCGCAAGAATTGCCAAGATAACTGCTACGACCACTAACTCAATTAACGTCATACCTGACTCGGAAGAAAGAGGGCGTTGCCGATCTAAAGATTGCTTCTTCATTCATTTATATCAATGCACCTGACATAAATGAATTGTATCAGTTTTTTTAAGGTTGGCAAGCCGCACCGCGATCTGTTTTTAAAGACCCAATCAAAGTCAGCACCTTCACACACCGAGCCGAACCAATCGCGGGCTGATTAAACGCACTACCGCCTTTAGGTTGAGCCACCGTAATAATTAAACCCTGATTATTCTGACCCAAATTAGGATCGGTTGTAGGCATCAATATCCCCGTCTCATCAAATGTAATCGTATGGTTAGCCCCATCCGCACTATTCCGCGAGATCGTTAAATTAGTTCCATATTGATAAGTATTCGTCGCCGTATTCGGGCGATTCGCTTGAGTCATATTCGTTCCCAGCAAAACCTGACCCGATTTCAGATCGATATTTTCTCCCAAATTCTTCCAAAACTTAAATTGAGTAGACGTAGGATCGACCCAAATCTCTTCAGCATTAGCACTACTGGGATTAACATACTGAGCTTGATAAACCGCCGCTTGGGGAATACCATTATCCATACGAAAACTAACACTGTAAGGTTGGTTTGTCGCCTTTGCTTGACTTTGGGCTTGGTTAATCGCTCGGAAAATAGCATTTTCAGCAGCATTGACCCGACGCTGATTCAAAAAACTAATCCAACTTGGCGCAACAATAGCACTCAAAATGCCAACCATCACAATAACAACAATTAACTCAATCAGCGTAAACCCAGCCTCACTTTCCCGACTGCGAGTAGATGTTAATTTTTGATCTAAAAATAAAAAGTAATTCATGGCTTCATTGACTGTGACATCCGGCAAACACTACTTACTAAACAAAAAACCGCGTCCGTCTACCTGAGTACTCACCAACGGGAAAAACGACGCACGGGCATTTCGGTACTTAGAATCAGGCTGAATCCGAGCTAAAGCATTCCCCCGCACATAAACCCTTGCCGTTCCCTGCTCTACATTCACACAAGCCACAAACGCATCATTCCCCGCCGTAATGCGTTGCTTCGTATTCACCGTACCATTAGTATCGCAAGTCACTGGGGACGGTACACCTTGACCCGACTTAGTAATGTAGTCGATTAACACATCCCCCACATCAAAATTAGCGCGGGTAGCAGTATCGCTTTGCCACTGATTCATCACATTTTCCAAATCCGTCGCAATACTAAGATCGAAAGGCTTAAAACCCGCTTCCGGGGGTGCAGCATAAGTCTTGCCATCTTCTTGCAAAATACCG
This sequence comes from Jaaginema sp. PMC 1080.18, assembly GCA_035968055.1. GTDB lineage: Bacteria > Cyanobacteriota > Cyanobacteriia > Cyanobacteriales > Spirulinaceae > Jaaginema. Next base: position 4,238 of record JAWQFT010000078.1, read on the forward strand.
TCGCGGATTTCAAAACGAGCAATCCGAGCCACATTCGACCAAGGAGTGTTCGTTCCCCCCCCCTCAACCAAAGAGTAACCCACTAGCGAGTAAACATAAGTATCGCCTTTCACACCCCGCACATTGTTCTGTGCCATTATGTTACCGACTGAATCGCGACCGCCTCCAGCCTTGGTAATTTGGACATCCCGGTCTAAAAACTGCCGCTTCCAAAACACCAAAACAGGCGTACAAGTCGCCCCCGTCGGACAGCCAAACCCTGCATTGCTACTCGGAATTTGGTTGCGAATCCCGGACTGCTGCAAATTATTGCTACTATTACGACTTAATCCATCATTATCATAGATATACACCGCTTGCTGGAGGTCTTGAGTAATAAAATCGATCGCCGTTTGTAACTCTTGTTCGGAAGTCGCCTTAGCTTGTTCCTGCTTGTCGGTATTCATCAAACTCACCATAAACCCCATTATCGGTGTGATAATAATTACCGCAATGACCATTGCGACTAGCAATTCAATCAGGGTAAAGCCATCCGATTTAGAGGAACGCTGACTTCGCTGGTGTAGCTGTTTCAGCAAAAACTGACTGGTACTCATCATCATTTTCTTAAATTCCCTACACTCAAACTGAATCTCTCCTCACCACATTTAATTACAAGTCGCCGGATTCAAACCCGCCGCTTGGCACAAACTGCTAAACTCACCATCATCGACTGCGATTTCCCCAGACTGCTCTAACAATGGTGAATTGCGAGCCATATTACCAAATGCCTTTTGTTGTTTATTCTTACCGCCGTTGTCTTGGAAGTTAGTGCGAGTGAAATTTCCCGATGCACCAAAGCCATCAGCCCGATACACTCGCACTCCCAACTTGTAAGCTTTGTATCCCCTGGCATTGACCTGACCGTTATTATTTGGCACAAAACCAAAGCCCTGCACGATTACATCTTTAGGGCTAATATTCGTACACAACCCGTCGTCATCTCCATCCACGCAGAACAAATTGACGGCTGGTGCAGTACAGTAAGCACTCGCTGAACAGGTGAGATTGCCTTTTGTGGGAACGGGATGATCAGCCAGAGAATCTTGCCGCATCTCGAAAGTATTAGCATTCCTTTTCGGATGAGAAATTGCCCCAGAGCGTACCCCATCAATATAAGCTTGGGCTGCTTGGGAAGCCGCTTCAACTCGCTTGGCTTGGACGCGGTTAGCAACAGCGAGGGTGAGTACCGGGGCAATCCCCACCAGCATAATCGTGACAATTACAATGGCGAGTAAAGACTCGATGATGGTGAAGCCAGATTCGCTGGTTGGTTGTAAGGGTTTGAGAGATGACAGGTTTTTCATGGTTTAAGGTTTAGACTTGCGATTACAGAAGTTCTGCGGACGTTGGTCAGTATTAATCGCGTTTTGACCCGTGATGGCATTCTTGGCACACAACAAAGTCTGTACCCAATCATCGTTGCGACCGACTTCTCGGAAAAACTCATCGGGTTCTCCCGGAGACGGAGCCGTAAAGCGACTGCTGAACAAGTCAGGAGTTTGGCTCAACAGACCCACATCGTAACCAAACAAGCGGTTTGGTACACCCGTGTAGGGAACGCGACCACCTAAGTTACCGGTTTTGTAAGATTGGTTGAAATTAAACGGCCCGCCCTTGGATTGGTTATCGTTATAAGTCAGAATCATGGGGCGATAGGGACTGGTGGCAAAAGAAGACCGTTCAAACTCCATTTGCGAGCCATTGATACGGTAGTTCACGCCATCCCAACCTTCAATCAAGTTAGCGAAGTTGGCAATACCACCATCGGGTTCTCCAGGACGAGCGGGGGAGTTTCCTGCCGCAAAAACGATATTGTATTCGCTTGAGCCTGCAATGGGTAGCCAATGAGTATCGTTAACGTTGTTACCATCCCCGTTAGGATTACCCTTACCGTAGCTCGTACCTTGAGTTGACTGAATTTGTAAGACAGGAACTAAGAGGGGGTGGAAATCTGCGTAGCTCGTCCCTTCGACATAGAAGTTAGGTTCGTAGTAAGTACCACCTCCTATGCTGCTGTCATTAAAGTCGCGGTTATTAAGGCGATTGAAGACACTGCTAGGATAATCACTCAGGGGATTGGTAAAACTTCCAGAAAATCCTAAGAAACGTCCACCTTTGATTTCGGTTTTGTTAGCAGTATTCGTACTACCACCCACATTGGGGTTTAGGCTATTTTCTGCGATCGCGTCAGATTTGCCTAGGAAGTTACCTGCTAAAAGGTTATTGCCTGTAGATTTATCAAACTGTACTCCACTCTTGGAAACCCAGAAAATGTTATTGGGATTCACACCATCTAACTTCAAGGTGAAGTTTTTGAAAACAATAGGATCGGCAGGACTACCTGAAACTAGAGGAATATCTTGGGCTTGAAAAACGAAAACAGGATTTTCAATATTACCTCGCTTCAGCGTTAGAGTAATACCCTCTAAAAGATTCGCAGGTTTTGCAGTTCCAGTATTAGCAACAGGCAATTGATACACATTTAGTTGAGTGCTGGCGGTAAGCTCCTGAGTGGTATTGGTTAAAACGGTGTTAGTAGTGGTTAGACTCGCTAAAGCAGTGCGCGCATTCTCAATATTTGTCAGCTTATTGCAATTTGTGTCTTGCAACTTACCAATATTGGTATAGCGTCGCATGATGCCCTGTCCAGTCGCGCTAGTGCCACCAATACAGAATAGATAATCCGCCGGGTCATCGTAGCCAATAGCGGTGGGTAGGGGATTGGTATCAAAGGAATAACCATTGAGGTTTTCGAACGCTGTTTTCAAGCGATTGCGGTTACTAACATCAGCAATGCTAGTCATTTGAGCTTGAGTTAAAGCCAACACATCAGGTAGCCGCAGTTCTTCTCGTTCGCTGGCGGGTTTGTATTCCAAGTAAGCCAAACGATTGGAGGCGTTGGGATTGACATTATTGAGATTCCAGGGTTGGTTCGCATCATTGGGATGCACAAACCACAGAGCGTTGTCTTGTTCGTCAGGAATCTCAGCTTCTCCCGGTCGATTGTAAGGATAGGGAATAATTTTTCCGGCTTTGATCCCTAGCGGCACAAGGGTTTGTTGAGTTGTATTAATATTCTGGTTATCGTTGATTTCCCGCAGTACAAGCTGACCGCCAGAGTTGCGTTGGAAGGCGACTCGACGCGGGAAGCGTTGTAAGTTGGCTGCGGGAGGTCGTGCAGTTGTACCCGCGTTAAAGCGATTGGCAACTGTACCCGTGGTGACGTAATCGTTGGGGAACGTGCCGCTAACTACTCCACCATCCGAAACTCGTTTGTTGTTGGCCGGAGTAGCCGAGTCGTAGTTAACATACCAATCATTCGCTCCGCATTCAGAAACGGGTAGTTTCGGGCAAACTTCCATGAGGTATTCTCGCGTGCGACGACGACGCTGTACCGGAGTCACAAAGTTGTTGAAGTAGGAACTAGGAATATACTCGCCTCGGGTTGAGTTACTGGTATAAGTATCGTCGCGGGGTCGCTGATTATTGACAGCTAATCCTTGGTTATTGGGGTTGTACAAGCTACTCAAGCCGTTAGTGACGTAGTTATTGTCCAGGAAACCTGTGAGATAGCGCTTTTGCCGAGCTGCTTTGGTAATGCTGCCTGCATTGGTATAGTTGTAGCTATTCTCGTAGTAGCTGTCTTGGTTATTTCGTAAGTCGAAGTCGCCTTCATTGCGATAGCCAAAGCGGAAGTTACCCGATAAGAAGGCGATCGCGTCAGAGATAATTGTTGCAGGTCGCCACTGATCTCCCGTAGTACAAGCAGGCAAACGCGGGTCATTTTGACGACAAGCAAAGTTCGGATTTTCTTGACCTAGAGTGTTGCCGCGACTGTAGAAGTTTGTCCAAGGGTTATTAGGATTGAGGTCGAGGGGAGCGGTGAACTCTTCTTGAGTATGAGTATTGAACGCAAAAGGATTGTTGGCGCTTACCCCACCGCCATTTTTGGTTTGATTAGCCCAGACATAAGCGGGGTTATTGGTGACTAGGATTAAGCCTTTTTCAGCTTCCCCTGGTGTTACTGTGTTGAAACTATTAGCATTGTTGCGTCCTAATCTCAAACCGTTGTAAACCATAATGCCGTTAGAACGACGGGTCGGGTCGAGCTTGTAGTCTACAGCACTGTTTTTCACTTCTGAGGGTGTTGCTGTATTACCCGATGCGGCAGTAATATCTGGCAGGGCATCTTCGCGACTGGCGTAAATAATACCGCTATTGGGCAAGAGGAATTCAGGGGTGGGAGAGGTACTGCCAATTGAACCATTAAAACCGATTTGTTTTCTGCGGAATTGGTCTAAGTCAATAGCGGTGGCGCGGACTTCTGAGGGCTGACGTTCCTCGATAGGGAGATTGTAGTCGTTACTGGTGCTGTTGTAGCTATTGTTAACGCTATCGACATCAGCACTGGATTTAAGGCTGCTGCGGTCTCCAGCAGCTTGCAATCCTCTGATTTCTTTGGAGTCTAAGAAAGCGATTTCTTGAATCCAACCGTCGCCAATCAATGACGAATTTCGACCGACTTGGTTGTTAAGGATTTGCAAAGAACAAATGGTTGATTCAATCGCCGCTTGAGCAGCCAAAGAAATATTATTAGGGCTTTGGGCGCGAGCGATTAGGGCTTTGCGGAGAGGTTCGTTGACAAAGCGGCCATTGGGATATACCAAGTTCGCTTGGTGATATAACTGACCGTTGAGATCGGTGCGGTTTTCGTCCCCTGGGAATAACCCCGTGTTGGCATCGGGATTTGCTCCTGCTACACTTTGGGCGGTGGCATTGATACCATAAACAATACCGTTGTTTGAACCATAGACATTATCTACGCCAGGATTGGGGTTGGGTTTCGTCGTAGCATCCTGTAGCGGGCTAACATCGGGTAACCCAGAGGTATTTTGAGCGCTCAATTCGCTACTGGGGTCGTAGTAACTACTCACACAGGCGATTGGTGGCTGCCAGTTCTTGTTATTGTCTGGATCGTAGACATTTTGGGCATAGTGATACACGGCAGATGCCCGCATTTTGAGGTCACCTTTGGCGTATTTTCGGGTTGCAGGGTCGATGCTGTTGGGGGGAGCATTGCGCGTTGCATCATTGTAGGCTGCCAAGTCTACCCATTGACCTTCTGTGGTGCTGCCGGGTTGATTGTCGTAAACTTTCGACCCAGGAACGGGGGACATGGGCATGGTGTCGGGCCAGACGACGGGAAAACGCTCTTGGGCAGTTGTACCGGGGTCGTCGTAAGTTGTAGGAACCGTTGCATTAGGATTGGCGGGTTTGGGAGGGGGTAAGAAGGAGGACTTGCGCTCGTACACGCCAGCCCCGGTGATAATTCGCAAGCCACCTGTGCCGCCTAAAGGGTTTTCGGGTTGGGTGGCCGCGGCCACTTCCCAAAAACCACCGCGACTTTTATCTCCTACGTCTGACAGGATTTTGACTTGGGTGTAACGCCCGCGAGGGGTATTGAAGGGGTCAGTGGTGTCTCTGTCCCAAACTGTACCGGAAATTTCTTGGATTTCTTCTTCTGCGACGGGTTGGGGTGGGTTGTTGTTGTTGTACCAGATGGCTGGTAAGTTGTTACCGACAGCGATGCGATCGCCGATATAAGTTTCTTCATCATCTTGGCGTTGGGTTCTCGGTTCGGTTGCTGGCGGATTGACTTTGTTACCGGGGGTGTTTAAGTCGATTCTGGCATAGGAGTTGGGGCTAGATTTACCATCGGCAGGATTGTAAGGAAATATCCACGTATTTGGTGGGCGCAAGGTTTCTCCTGTTCCCTGATAGTTCCCCGTTAAAGTTGTCATACTAGCGGGGTTGATTTGCAGTTCTTCGTCGAAGGGAACTTTGCGCGTTCGATTTTTGAAGTAGTTAAATAAAGCTTCTTGGCGTTTTACTGATTTTTCGGATGTACTGCCATTGAAATCACTAACGGCATCCCGCACATCTTGGGGGTCGGTATTGGTGTAAACTTGAGCGCCATTATCGGAATTATTGGCAGTCCATTGGCTAACCAAACGGTTAATCCGAGCAGTATGAGCAAAACTGTTATAAACGATTCTGCGGGGTGATTCGCCCGATACTGCTGATTGGTTGTTGTTGGTCAGTTTTTCATTTTGTTTGGGGGCGGTACTGGGGGTGTAGAGGTGAATGGGAACATCGCTACCCCCACTGGCAGAAGCATTCGCTGGGGGCGAGTTGACAATATGACCCCCCACAAATACTTCACTATTTTCTTCTTGATAGAAACAGGAAATAGGAGCGCTAACTTGATAAAGTTTGACGGTATTCGAGGTATTGTTTGCCGGAGCGAGGAAGAAGTTGCTGTTGGCGATAATACTGCCGTTGAGATACAGGGGCGTACTAGAAACCACGGCGAGGTCGTCTTCAAAGACAACGGCGAAGTTGCCCAAAGGAATACGCGCTCGGTCTTGTTGGTATTCGAGAGCAGTGAAACCTGTATCCCCTTTGGTTTCGTAGTTGCCAATTTGTTGAGCTGCGGTCAATCTCGGTCGAGTTTGATTAACATTATTGTTATTACTGCTACCGCCGTTGGCAGCGCTAATCAGACCCGCTTGGTTGGTGTTGGTAATCGGAACGGTGGCGGTGTAGACAAAGAAACTTTTTTTCAGTTTGCTGCCGGATTTGAACCAACCGCCTTGGCTGACCAATTTGGCGCTGGTGTTGAGGGCTGCGGCGCAAAAACCCGACCCAGAGCCATCATCCATCGGGCGAGTCCGGGCTTCGATGGGACTGCGTTCGCGAGCGAGGTTACCATTGGGGCTTTGTTCGGGAGTGCGGAATAAAATGCTGTAAATGGTGAAGCTATCGTATTTACCGTTGTTGTCGGTATCGACGGGGTATTTCCAAGCGGTGGTAATGACTTCATCGCGTTCGAGGGGTAGTACTCCTCCGGTGTTGATGCCACCACCAGGAGGACCGCCGTTGCCGTTACCAAAGTCATAGGCCAATTCCACTCGCATTTCGTCGTCGAACGTGAATTTATCGTCGTTCCTAGGATCGCTCAACAAGGTGTACAAGGCGGTATCAGATGGTGTGGAGCGCGGCAGACGAGGATCGCCAAATAGAGTATCTAGCTTGGCGGTTGCCCGTTCTACGGCGGGACTGGCGGCTTCGAGAGTTGCTTGGGAGATACGGACGTTGCCAGCGTTACGAGCGCGATCGAAGGAGCGGAAAACGATGGTTAATGTCAGCAGCGTCACCACCAACATGACCATGATGACGGTCGGCAGAACGAAGCCTGCGGTGGCACTCGGACGTTCTCGCCCTAAAACAAAGACTCGCTGTTTTATGCTAGAGAAAACTTTACCGATAAGACGGTTGAGGCTTTGTAAAAAGGAACGAAGTTGTGCGAGAGGATGACGTGAATGTTTGGGGGGTTGGCGGCGTTGAGACATAACAGTTTTCCCGGTCAAAAATCGATATTAAGTGATGGGAAGGCAGCCAAGATGACGGCCTGAAACAAAAAGATTATTGTGGTTTGCTGTCAGTTTGAGCGGGTCGTTAGATTGCCAGAGTTGGCAAATTTGGGCGATCGCGCTGTTGCACTCACAACGGAGGATTAAAAGAGTTTTCCAGCGTATGAACTGAAAAACTCTATCTATAAAAGCAGCTTCTACTCCAAGGGTCGTTGGGGATTAACTCAGCGACCTCTTGCTTACAGAGTACCCATTGTCGATCGCGAAGTTATCATTTTTCGGTAGAATTACTCCGAACGTCGCTCCGAGGATTGGCTGGTTTGGGGTTGTTGATTAGCGTAACTAAGACCGATGATGCAGGGGATTGATCGTGCGATTGAGTTGGTGCAGTTGTTGGGATGTTCCCATACAAATGAGCAAGTCGCCATTGTGTAAGTAAGTGTCGCCTGTCGGTCCGCCGATGAGAGAGCCATCAACACGACGAATAGCTAAGACAAGGACTCCGGTGCGCGATCGCAATCCCGCTTCGCTGAGGGTTTGACCGACACAAGGACACACTTCCCCGTCGAGGAAAAATTCATCGAGATAAAGGGCGCGATTGCTGCCCATGATGATGCCATCGACGAAATCCATCACACGGGGACGTAGCGCCGCCGCCGCAATGCGTCTACCGCCAGTGACGTAGGGGGAGACAACGGCATCAGCCCCAGCGCGTTTGAGCTTCTGGATGGCTTCTTCGGCACTGGCGCGGGCGATCGCCCTCACTTGGGGATTGATGGTTTTGGCGGATAAAACGGTGTACAAATTTTCGGCATCGGAGGGGAGAGAGGCGACAATACAATCAGCACGGTTAAGACCCGCCGCGATCAGGACTTCATCTTGAGTGGCATCTCCTTGAAAAACGTTGTAGCCGAGTTGTTGAGCGGCTTCTACGGCCTCTGTATCGGACTCAACAATTAAGAAGGCAACGTTTTCGGCGGCAAATTCGAGGGCAATGTTGCGCCCAGTGCGACCAAAGCCACAGAGAATGTAGTGGTTATCGAGTTTTTCGATGGTACGCCTCCGGTTTCGCTGTCGCAGTCTTTCTTGAAAATACCCTTGAATTAAGGCTTCTGTAAAGCGATTGGCGATATAACCGATGGTAAAAATCCCCATGAAAATGAGGCCAATGGTAAAAAGTCGCGATCGCTCATCTAAGGGACGTACTTCGGAAAAGCCAACGGTAGAAAGGGTAATAATCGTCATGTAAGCGGCTTCTGTCCACGACCAATGTTCGATTTTGACGTACCACAGCGTTCCGAGGATAAAAATCCCTGCTAAACCGATACCGCCACTCAGCAATTGTTTGTGGATATGCTGATATTTTTGTTCCAAGCTTTTCATATATTAAGGAAAGAACGAAACGACCGCGATTAAAGAAAGTCGCGCGATACGGTTGAATGTGCGATCGCAACGTGACATTTAATCCTGATTAACTGTTATGCCATAGAAGTTTCCGAAAAATCAGATTACCATTACTACAAACAACAAGAATTTTTCGATCGGGAGTTCACTGTGAGTCCAGAAACCCTTGTCCCCAATATGCCCCTTACTACGGCAGATACTTCTACCTATAGCCCAGAGCGTTTTGACGCTTACGTTATGAAAACTTATGGCCGCTTTCCCCTCACCATTGAGCGGGGAGAAGGCTGTCGCCTATGGGACAATAACGGACAGGAGTATCTTGACTTTGTGGCGGGAATTGCAACCTGTACCCTAGGTCATGCTCATCCAAGTTTGGTAGAAGTGGTGAGTCAGCAAATCCAAAAGCTGCATCATGTTTCTAATTTGTACTATATTCCCGAACAAGGCCAGTTGGCAGAATGGTTAGTGCAGCATTCTTGTGCAGACCGGGCTTTTTTCTGTAATTCCGGGGCAGAAGCTAATGAAGCAGCGATTAAGCTGGCTCGTAAGTACGCCAACACGGTACAGAAGGTGGAACATCCAGTCATTTTGACGGCGAAGGCGAGTTTCCACGGACGGACTCTCGCGACGATTACGGCGACGGGACAGCCGAAGTATCAAAAGGATTTCGATCCCCTCGTTCCGGGTTTTGAATACGTCCCCTACAATGATATTGCGGCGCTGGAAAACGCGATCGCGGATATTGATGAAGGCAATCGTCGCGTTTGTGCCATTATGCTTGAAGCTCTACAAGGCGAAGGCGGCGTGCGTCCGGGGGATTTGGATTATTTCTTACGAGCGCGGAAAATTTGCGATGAGACGGGAATTTTGTTGATTCTCGATGAGGTGCAAGTGGGCGTAGGTCGTACCGGGAAGTGGTGGGGTTACGAAAACCTGGGCATTGAACCGGATATTTTCACCAGTGCGAAAGGTTTAGCGGGCGGTATTCCCATTGGGGCGATGCTGTGTAAGGATTTCTGTAATGTGTTTGAGCCGGGCAATCACGCCAGTACGTTTGGGGGCAATCCTTTTGCTTGTGCTTCGGCGCTGAAGGTGCTAAATGTCTTGGAAACGGAAGACATTTTTACGAATGTTATTGCTCGTGGGGAACAATTGCGGAAAAATTTACGGGCGATCGCGACGCAATACGCTAATCTTTTTGTGGATGTGCGCGGTTGGGGTTTGATTAATGGTATGGAAATTAACCCCGAAAGCGAGTTGACTTCGATTGAAGTGGTTAAAGCGGCGATGGATGAAGGACTTTTACTTGTTCCGGCAGGCCCAAAAGTGTTGCGTTTTGTACCGCCTTTGATTGTATCGGCTGATGAGATTGAAACTGCAACTCAGAAGTTAGAAAGCGCGATCGCAAAAGTTACTCAAAGTTAAAAAATCCAGTTTTCCCACTTCTCCACCCGGTAGCAATGCCGGGTTTTTTAGCCTGTTTTGATAATGAGGGGCGCAATTAAGGCGAAAACCATGCCTCCTATGACTAAAATTTCCGCGATCGCCAAAGGGATGTTACTTTTTTTCATGAGTCTTTGCCTCTTTGCTGTTGCCAAGTTTTAAATTTTTGCCACCACATCTGCGGTGTATCATTAGGACGCACTTTTAACGCCATCATTGACAGTAATAAACGCTGTCCTCCTACTTTCAAACCCATCACAATATGGGCGATTAAACACAGCACTAATAGCACCCAAGAGGATAAATGCAGAGAGTACCAAATAATATCTAAATCCCCTGAAGGTAGCCATTTTTCTTGCATTAATCGTCCGGTAATCAATGCCCAAGTTACCGCAATTAACATTAAGGTATTAACAATGCGGTGAAAACTATAAGCACTAATAGGCTTATTAAACTGGAGAGATTTGGCGAAAGAATCGGGTTGAATTAAGCGTTTGTGGCCGATATAAAAGGCGTAAATCGCAAACAGAGGCATGACAATGAATAGCATTACGCCAAATGTGCCATGAATGTCAATCATGCTATTGACTCTGGGTAACGATAACTTCAACCAACGCCCATCGAATACATCGTAAACCCAATAAGACGTAATAATTGCCCCTAACGCCACAATAGCGACAATACCGTGCAGGATTCTGAGTAATAAAGGTTGATAGGGTTGCGATCGCGACATTTTTTTACTTAGTTTTTTCAATCAAACGAACGCTCTTATTTTAACGCTATGATATCCTACAATAAGAATTCAACAAGCAACTTTTCGTAATTTTAATAATTATGAAAACAAGATGATAAAACAATGATTAAAATCTGAAAAATAGGGAAAAAACTATTACAATGCAACTAATCACTATGAGTGCGATCGCAGTGGGTTTGGCTGCGGATGCTTTCGCTGTCTCTCTCAGTAGCGGTTTCAAAATCAAACATATTAAACTCAACAAAGCTTTAAAAATTGCCTTGTTTTTTGGCGGTTTTCAAGCAGTGATGCCTTTCTTGGGTTGGTGGCTTGGCTTGAGTTTTCGAGGAATGATTGCCAGCTTCGATCATTGGATTGCTTTTCTCATTCTCGCTTTTATCGGCGGTAAAATGATTTACGAGTCTCGCAGCGATGAAGCCGAAAAACCTTTTAATCCCCTCGATTTTTACACATTAATTATATTATCTATTGCTACCAGTATTGATGCTTTTGCTACCGGAATTGGCTTTGCTGTTCTCAAAACTTCTATTGTTTTCGCTTCTACTACTATTGGCTTAATTACCTTTTGTTTGTCTCTATTAGGAGTATTTATGGGTCACTGGTGCGGCACAATTTTTCAAAGTAAAGCTGAATTTATTGGGGGCTTAGTCTTAGTTGCAATTGGGAGCAAAATCTTAATCGAACACTTGTCTGTAGAAATGGCGTTTTAAGCTACTCATACCAAATCCGCTTACCACATTTCTATTTTCTAGTCCGCGACGGCGAACTTTGCCCTATTAGCCCCGGATTTTAATCTGTGAGCGAGTTACCCCAAACGTCTCTCGGAGTGGGAAAGGGGCTAATATCAAAAGTCGCAGCAACATGGGAAAACCCGTGTTACTGCGACTTTTGAATCTTTTATGGAGCTAAGCGGATTCGAACCGCTGACCCCCTCAATGCCATTGAGGTGCTCTACCAACTGAGCTATAACCCCGCGAGTGCGTTTATTATTATGGCTAAGTTTTTTTTAAAAGTCAAGGGATCGAACTTAAAAAATTTGGCAGTCAATAAAATTTTAAGAAAGCGGGATGCTGGTTTGAGTTAAATAACCCAGACAGCGATCCATGAGAAAATATACAACCAGTGTCGAAGCTGCCGCTAAGGAAACTAATGTACCAGCCAGCATGAGGGAGAATTCTTGCTGCTCAAACGCTTCTTGCATTAAATGTAGCGACCAAGCGACCAGCGCTACGTCGAATATTAGAATAGGAATCAACATATTTTAAGAAACGTAACATTTCATTTATTCTAATACACATTCTTCCTATGGGGGGAGGGAAACCAGGGCAGATTTAGAGCGATCGCGTTGGGACATTTTGCTGCACTAAATAGTCCTTAATTTCAGCAATGCTCAATTGCCCGTAATGCAGTAGGGAAGCCAGTAACGCCGCTTCCGCCTTACCCGTCGTCAGGGCAGTATGGATATGCTCAACCGTACCTGCACCCCCAGACGCAATTACGGGAATTTCTACCGTATTCGCGATCGCGCGGGTTAGCTCTAAGTCATACCCCGCTTGCGTTCCGTCCGCATCCATACTGGTTACAAGTAGCTCTCCTGCACCCCGCGAAGCCATTTCCTGCGCCCATTGCACCGCATCTAGCCCCGTATTTTCCCGCCCACCGCGCACATAAACATCCCAACCCGGATCGTCAGAACCCTCTCTACGCTTGGCATCGATAGCTACTACAATACACTGAACCCCAAAGCGATCGCTTCCTTGATTAATCAAGTCAGGATTGCGGACTGCGGCTGAGTTAATACTTACTTTATCCGCCCCGGCTCTTAACAATTTTTTAATAATTTCTAAGGAATTAACCCCCCCACCCACAGTCAGGGGAATAAACACCTGTTCGGCGGTACGATACACCACATCAAAGATAATATTTCGATCTTCGTGAGTTGCCGTAATATCGAGAAAAACCAACTCATCCGCCCCCGCATCGTTGTAAACTTTAGCCAACTCCACCGGATCGCCCGCATCCTTGAGATTCACGAAATTAATCCCTTTTACTACTCGTCCCGCTTTCACATCCAAGCAAGGCAAAATCCGTTTAGCCAGCATATTCTTTCCTTTCTCCTAACATTGCCTCAAACTGCTACCGTAGTAGCAGCAATTCAAACCAGTATCATACATAACTTTATAATGTCATTGCCCGTCATAATGAAAAACCAATAACCAATAACCAATAACCAATAACAGAAAACCAGTCAATTATCGGACGAACGTTTCCCCTAACTGCTAGTAACCAATGGCTATTAAACGCTCATCGCAAAATAATTCCTCAGATTCACCAAAAGCCAGCAAGAAACGCCGCAAATCCCAGAACGATGCCATGAGTGAAGAAGAAAGCCTGCTCATGGCTACGGCGGGTATGGATGAAATTGAGAATAATAATGAAGATAGCCTGCGTCCCCAAAGCCTAGCGGAATATATCGGGCAGAAATCCCTCAAAGAAGTCCTCCAGATTGCTATCCAAGCGGCGAAAGGTCGTAAAGAATCCCTGGATCATCTTTTGCTTTACGGGCCTCCCGGTTTAGGGAAAACTACGATGTCTCTCATTTTGGCGCAGGAGATGGGCGTTGCTTGTAAGATTACGGCTGCACCAGCGTTAGAGCGTCCCAGAGATATTACAGGGATATTAATCAACCTCAAACCCGGCGATATTCTCTTTATTGACGAAATTCACCGCCTTAACCGCATGACCGAGGAATTGCTGTATCCCGCGATGGAGGATTCCCGGTTGGATATTACCATCGGCAAAGGTCAAACTGCCCGGACGCGCAGTATTCCCCTTGCGCCGTTTACCTTGGTGGGTGCAACCACAAAAGTAGGTTCGTTGACTTCACCGTTGCGCGATCGCTTCGGTTTGATTCAACGGTTACAATTCTATGAAATCGACGAACTCACCCTAATTATTCAACGCACCGCCGAATTACTCAACACCAAAGTCACCCAAGATGGGGCAGAAGAAATCGCCCGTCGTGCTAGGGGTACACCGCGCATTGCTAACCGCTTGCTGCGACGAGTGCGCGATTACGCCCAAGTTAAAGAAATTGAAACGATTGACCAAGAAGTGGCGGCAACTTCTCTGGATTTGTTTAATGTGGACGCAATGGGTTTAGATTGGACAGACCGCTTGGTATTGAGTGCCATTATCGAACAATTCCGAGGTGGTCCGGTGGGCTTAGAAGCGGTGGCTGCGGCGACTGGGGAGGATTCTAAGACGATTGAGGAGGTTTATGAGCCTTATCTCCTCCAGATTGGCTTTATTAATCGTACCCATCGCGGTCGCGTGGCCACAGAAGCGGCTTATCAGCATTTAGGGTATCCGGCTTAAAGTTGCTGCTTTTCTACCCAGTTTTTCAATTCTTCGAGTAATCCTAGGGCAGTTTTGCCAAACTCGGTAATTTCGTAGGCGACTGCAATGGGGCGATCGCTCAAAACGTGGCGTTGAACTAAGCCTGTCTTCTCCATTTCTCGCAGGCGTTGGACGATCATTTTTTTACTTGCTCCTCCCAGTTGACGGGTCAAGTCGTTAAAACGTACCGGGCCATCTTTAAGATGCCACAGAATTGAGCCTTTCCATTTACCGCCAAGCAGTCGCATTCCCCGTTCGATGGGACAGGGTTCTAAGCAGGATTCGGGGTTGATATTAACAGAGGGATTCATCGGGTTAGTGGTTACTAAAAGTAAACTGGTTGATTATTGTTACTGGCTTGTTTATTGTAAAAGGTGATGGCCATTTGAACCTTGCGTCATACTCTTTACCCCCAAAAATCCCATGTCTACCCCTGATATCCATCTCTACACTGCCTCGACGATGAATGGCTGGAAACCCGTTATTTTTCTGGAGGAGGCAGAGGTTGATTACGAACTGACTTATATTGATTTTGGGAAAAAAGAGCAGAAATCCGATTGGTATGTGAAGCTCAATCCCAATGGTCGTATCCCAACGATTGTCGATCGCGGCAATGATGATTTTGTGGTGTTCGAGTCTGGGGCAATTTTATGGTATTTGGCGCAAAAGTACCAAAAATTCTTGCCTGAAGCGGAAAAAGCGCGATCGCAAACTCTACAATGGCTGATGTTTCAGATGGGAGGAATTGGCCCGATGATGGGTCAGGCGATGTATTTTCAGCGCATTGCTGCCCCAAAAGGCAATGAAGACCCCTTTGCGATTGAGCGTTATGTCAACGAATCTCGGCGCTTATTAGAGGTATTGGACACACAACTGGCCGATAAAACTTATTTGGTCGGGGATGATTTTACGATCGCTGATATCGCCACTTATCCTTGGGCGCGATCGTATCCCTGGGCTAAGGTTTCTGTAGAAGGATTGGACAATCTCCAACGCTGGTTTGACCGCATTGATGCTCGCCCTGCAACCCAAAAAGCCCTGACGATTCCTAAACCTTTTCCAGCGTTTTTTGGCGAAGGGGATATTGCCGAGATGGAAGCCAAAAATGCGGCTCGTTTCTAATATTTTACTGCACCGTATATTACTGGAGAATTTGTCATGACTTTAGATAACGCTTTGCAAAACCATCAACAAAAATTTCGCAGCAACGTTTCCCAGGATATTCAACAAGTAATGCGTCAAGCTACAGAAGATTTGATTGCATCAGGGATACGCGATCGCGCTCTCAATGTTGGCGATAAAATTCCAGAATTTGTATTACCTAATGCCACCGAGCAAGCAGTTAAGATTCAAGACCTTTTGAGCCAAGGGCCTGTGGTCATCACTTTCTATCGCGGTGGTTGGTGTCCTTATTGCAATTTGGAACTGCGAGCCTTACAAAATGAGCTTTCCACCCTCCAAGACAATGGGGCAACTTTGGTCGCCATTTCCCCAGAAACGCCGGATAACTCCCTAACAACTCAAGAAAAAAATGAGTTAGCTTTTCCGGTTCGAGCGCGATGTTGATAACCGTGTCGCTCGTCAGTTTGGCTTGGTATTTACGCTGTCAGAATCTTTGCGCCCCATTTATAAAAGTTTTGGGATTGATGTTGCTGCTCACAACGGTAACGAAGATTTTGAATTACCAATTCCCGCAACCTATGTAGTACAACCCAATGGCGAAATTGTTTACGCTTTTGTTGATGGGGATTACACTAAGCGGGCAGAACCGAGCGAGGTAGTTGACGCGGTTAAAAATTCACCTCGCTAATACCAAATCCAGTGCAGATTAAAACCCCGGCTTTGTGAATAAACCGGGGTTTTATTTGACTGCATTACCGAAAATCTACTGAGTTACGGCTTCACTCTTGCTGTCTTGCGCTAAGAATTTCTCTAATTCGGTTAACGCATCGGCATCGACTTTGGTTTGCATCGGGCAGAATTTCGGTCCGCACATAGAACAGAATTCGGCGGTTTTGTAGATGTCTGCCGGGAGGGTTTCGTCGTGATATTCCCGTGCGCGGTCGGGGTCGAGGGAGAGGTCAAACTGACGATTCCAGTCGAAATTATACCGCGCTTCGGAGAGTTGGTCATCGCGATCGCGTGCGCCGGGACGATGACGGGCAATATCGGCGGCGTGGGCAGCGATTTTGTAGGCAATCAACCCATTTCGCACATCTTCGGCATCCGGTAAGCCGAGGTGTTCTTTGGGGGTGACGTAACACAACATAGCTGTTCCATGCCAACCCGCGATCGCCGCCCCAATCGCTGAAGTAATATGATCGTATCCCGGTGCAATATCTGTCACCAACGGACCGAGGACGTAGAAGGGCGCTTCAGAACACTCCGACCTTTGTTTTTTGACGTTAAACTCAATTTGATCCATCGGAACGTGACCGGGGCCTTCCACCATCACTTGGACATCGTGTTCCCAAGCGCGACGGGTGAGTTGTCCGAGGGTTTTGAGTTCGGCGAGTTGGGCTTCGTCGGAGGCATCATGGGTACAACCCGGACGCAGAGAATCTCCTAAGCTGAAGGAGACATCGTATTTTTTGAAAATCTCGATAATGTCGTCGAAGTGGGTGTAGAGGGGGTTTTGTTTGTGGTGATGCAGCATCCACCGGGCAATAATACCACCCCCGCGAGAGACAATGCCGGTAATGCGATCGCGCACGAGGGGCAGATGTTCGATCAAAATCCCCGCGTGAATTGTCATGTAGTCTACCCCTTGTTGGGCGTGTTTCTCGATAATGTGCAAGAAATCATCACCCGTAAGGTTTTCGATATTGCCGTGGACGCTTTCCAGGGCTTGGTAAATGGGAACTGTCCCGATGGGGACAGGAGAAGCGTTAATAATCGCAGTGCGGATTTTGTCTAAATCTCCGCCTCCGGTGGACAAGTCCATCACGGTATCTGCCCCATATTTGACCGCGAGTTTGAGCTTTTCGACTTCTTCGGCTAAGTCCGAGGAGTTGGGAGACGCACCAATATTGGCGTTGACTTTACATTTAGAAGCAATCCCGATACACATGGGTTCGAGATTAGTATGGTTGATGTTGGCGGGAATAATCAAGCGACCGCGTGCAATTTCTTCGCGAATCAAATCAACCGGGAGGTTTTCCCGTTGCGCGACGTAGTGCATTTCTTCGGTTAACAAGCCTTGACGAGCATAGTGCATTTGAGACACATTGCTCTGTCCGCGCCGTTTGGCAACCCATTCTGTACGCATATTTAATATTTCCTCAATTTAGAGCTTCCCTACGCTGGTACTAACCAGTCTCAGGTTCTAAGGGTGTTTCTCAGCTTGGCTGTTTAGGCTCAAGCACCCCTAGCTGTATCGATGGATCGTAACATTGATTAGCCCCGAAAGGGAAAGATTTTCAACAGAAATTAAGGTTTGGGTGTCATGGCAAAAATGCTGGGGCGCGATCGCGTTTTCTCGCTAAAATTTGGTAAAGTGTCAAACTCTATAAAAATTCAATAATATTTATACTTTATTTTGCTTTATTTGTGGTAAGAAATCATTATGTTATTATCTCTAACTCAAATTGAGATTCCCCCCGGACAAAAGGTATTACTGCGAGATATTTCTTGGGACAAGTTTGAGGAGATTGTCCCCATTTTTGACGAACGACGCGGTACTCGCTCTTGCTTACGCGCACGAAACTCTAGAAATCATTGCCCCTCAGTGCGATCGCGAAATAAACAAAGCCTTTATTAGCGATTTTATCAAGATTTTACTTGAAGAAATAGAGATAGAGTTTTATCCTCTCGGATCGACGACTTTTAAACATCAAGTTCTGCAACAAGCGATCGAGCCTGATTGCTGTTTTTATATCAAAAATGAAGCCGCAGTGCGAGGCAAACCACGTTTAAATTTAGCCATCGATCCGCCTCCCGATTTGGCTTTAGAAATTGATATTACCTCCCGCAGCCATCCTGAGATTTATGCCGCTTTGGGTGTGCCGGAATTATGGCAATTCGACGGGGAAAATTTAGAGATAAAAGTTTTAGAATCCGGTCAATATGTCTCGGTAGAATTTAGCCCAAATTTCCCCAATTTGCCGCTTAAAACTATTATTCCTCAATATCTCAATCGCGCTAAAACTCAAGGACGAAATCGTACCATGAAAGCATTTCGAGCTTGGGTACAAACGCAAATGTCAGCCTAAATCGTGGCATTTCAAGATAGAAAAGGCAAAACTTGAGCCTACTCAATTGTAATATTAGCCTTATTTATTTGATTAGGGCGCGATCGCCAGTTTTACCAATTGATTACCGGATTTGACCTGTAGTATACTCCCACTCTTGGCAGAAACTAAGAGTTTGACTACACTAAGTAAACTTTAAATCATTCAAGAATTAGTAAACTGTTCTAGGATAGTTCCTTATTGGGCAGGCAAGGGAGGTAAAAAACGACTGTGACATTCACTGAAATTATTGAAAAAGGTGGGGTAGCGATTTGGCCCCTATTATTTCTCTCGATTTTGTCCGGTTATGCCATCATTGACCGAATTTGGTTTTGGTCGCGGGTTTTGTTGAAAGAAAGACAAGTTATTAATAGTATTCTCGAAGCTGCTTATCGCAACTGGGGTGTGGCCGCGGATGTAGCCGCAGAATATCGCAATCATCCGATTGGTCGCTTCTTTTATGCTCCCCTACAACTGGCTAATCCCGAACCAGAGGTGTTTCACCTCGCGCTCGAATCGGCAGCAGATGACGAGTTATCCTTAATGCGACGGGGTGACAAAATCCTCGAAGCGGTAATTGCCCTTGCGCCGTTGCTGGGCTTGTTAGGGACGGTTTTGGGTTTGATTAATTCCCTAGGTTCGTTGAGTATTAGCGATTTGGGGACATCTTCAACGGCAGGCGTTACCCTAGGGATTGGAGAATCGCTGATTTCAACGGCGGTGGGGCTGGTCGTCGCGATTATTAGTTTGGCGTTTTATCGCTTGTTTCAGGCGTTTATCTTCGGTCAGGTACGGGTATTTCGCAAAGCGGGTTCTGACTTGGAAGTGTTGTATCGTCAGCGTTGGACGGAGTTGGAATCCCCGACTTTAACCAATAAGTCTAATATCAATCTCAATCCAACCGAACCTATTGAAACTCAAGGATAAAAGCTTATTATGACAGCAGCACGCGATCGCCAAAAGCAAGCGACAAATTCTTCATCAACGTCGCGGCCTCTGCGGTTATGGTTCGATGGCACGAGCAATCAAGAGGTTCGTATCGAGATTATTCCCCTGATTGACGTTATTTTCTGCATTCTGACCTTTTTTATTTTGGCGGCTGTGGGGTTTTCACGCCAACAAGCCATTAGCCTTGATTTACCGAAAGCCAGTTCCGGTGCGCCGCAAATGCAGGAAATGTTGATTATTAGCTTAGACTATGCGGGTCAAGTCTATGTCGAGCAACAACCGGTTCGGGACGCACAACTTTATGCGGCTGTGGAGAGTTATTTTCTCAATCGTCCTGACGGCTTGATGGTACTGTATGCGTCGAAGGATGTCACCTACGATCGCGTGATCCAAGTTCTTGATATTTTACGGGAAGTGGGGGGCGATCGCGTCGCTTTGGCCACATTACCTGAAAGTCCCAATCAACCCCCGACAGACCTCCCCAATACCCCCGACTTCGGAACGGGCTTTCCCGATGCTGTTCCTGGGCTTCCTGGAGACGATTCCTTGGACTCATTTGATGCCCCTCCCGTCCCAGAAAGTCCTGTCACTCCAGACAGTTCTGCGAGTCCGACAGAACCGGATACACCGGCATCTCCTGTTACTCCTGCACCTGCACCTGAAGCTGAAACGGAAGCTCCTAGTCTTCCTGATGCACCAACGACCGAAAATTAGAGCGAAAGGGCCTAAAATGTTAAATTGATAGTAATTTTAGTCAAACATTTAGGATAAAGCTTGAATACAGTTGAGAGTAGAACAGCCCTAGCTACTCTCAATTTTTGACTGAAAAAATACAGCATTTTGGGTTAGGATGTTTAGCTTGTTGTCAGCGATTAAGGGGCAGTTTTTTTCAGTTATCAGTCATCAGTATTTTGGGCAATCGGCAATCGGCAATCGGGGGGTGTGGGATTTTGTCCCTCCAAAGATGTCAGAAACTTTTGGGAGATGGGCTTATTTTTTAAAACAAAATGCGATCGCCCTAGTTTTTTCAATCAGGATTAGAGAGGCATTTTAACCTAAATCTTAGGGACATTACTGGCAGCCCATATTTCTGTCTGTCGAAAGAGACATCGATAGCTAATAATAAGATAAGATTAAGCA
>JAWQFT010000079.1:0-24802 GCA_035968055.1 Jaaginema sp. PMC 1080.18
CTGTTTTTCCATCTTGAGGTCGGTTATCCAGTAGACATCTCCAGAAATCTCGAATTTACTACGGTATATCAAAGGTTACAGGGGTATTTTGGGAGATGTCTAATAGTAACGATGGGATGAGTAACAGACGAGACGATGGGGCTTTGAGGCCGATTTTCCCGCAGAAAATCACACCTTGAAAGGGCTGGTGATGCCCACCCTACACAATCTCGGCTCATCCGTGAAAAAGCTCGCCACCAACGACCCAATTTACAGCGTCAAAGAGTGGGTATCCGCTTCCAGTAACTGAGCCAAATCCTTCAAGAACGCTGCCGCATCCGCTCCGTAAATAGTACGGTGGTCGCAAGTCAGATTCACCTGCATTTGACGTTGGACGCGCATCATACCGTCGGGACTGGCAACCACTTGGGGACGAGACGCACCCACTGCCAAAATTGCCCCTTGACCGGGGGGTAGAATCGCGTCGAAGCGGTCTACTCCGAACATTCCTAAGTTAGAGATGGTAAACGTCCCGGTGTTGTATTCTGCGGGCTGTAGCTGTTTGCTGCGAGCGCGATCGACTAAATCCTTCCAAGTGCGGGATAGAGAGTAAATATCAATTTGGTCGGCGTTTTGTAAAACGGGGGTAATCAAGCCGCCATCGGGCATTGCCACTGCCACAGAAACATTGATATTTTCGTTGTACTGAATACTATCGGTAACGTAAGCCGCATTGACAATCGGGTGTTTTTGGAGGGTAATTGCGATCGCCTTGGCCAGCAACGCTGTCATCGTCACGCCTTTGGGCTTAATTTTTTTGTAGAGTTTATCCAGTTCGTCAGTAATAATCGTATAGCCGACGCGGAAATCGGGAACTTCCAAACTGGCAATCATATTACGGACTACAGCCTTTTGTAGCGTATTCATGGCTATGGTTTTACCGCCAACTGCCGCAGGGTCTTGACGCGGTGGAGCAGGAGGAGCAGTTGCCGTTTTCGTGACAGGAGTGGGTGCGGCTGCGGGGGAGGGGGCTTTAGCTGTAGCGGTTCCGGTTGCAGCTTCCACATCCGCCGCGACAATGCGACCGTAGGGGCCGCTACCTTTGAGGGTATTAATATCTACTTTTAGCTCTTTGGCCAGCTTGCGAGCGCGAGGAGAAGCCACAATGCGGCCATTACTGCTACTACTGGTACTAGCAGGTGCAGCCACGGGGGCGGGAGTTGGTTCGGGTTCGGCAACAGAGGGAGCAGCCGCAGGGGCATCTGAAGCAGCTTTTTGTTTGGCGGTGGCGATTTCGGCTTCAGTTTCCGCAAGGAGAGCGATCGCGGCTCCCACGGGGGCATCTTGGCCTGCTTCTACTAAAATACTAGCCAGATAGCCTTCGTGGAAAGATTCTACATCCATGTCGGCTTTGTCGGATTCGACAACGACCACAGTTTCCCCTTTCTCGATTTTGTCACCTGGGGATTTGACCCAAGAAACAATTTTCCCTTCGGTCATGGTGGAACTGAGTGCGGGCATAAAAATATCGTGAATCATGGGTGTGGTCTACCGATTGTGAACAAGCAATACGCGATTAGCATCTTACCAAAAATTTGGGTCGAAAATTCCCTATTTCCCATCCCTAACACCAGGGAAAAAATGCGATGCTAAGAATGGCGATCGCGCTCGATCCAGACTCAAGATATGCCTAACAAGCCGCGCGATCGCCGAAAATAATAATGATGCAGCTTTACCCATCCATTCAGCGGCTGATTTCCTCAGAAATATAATCTCATGAGCATCACTATTGCGGGTTACGAAGTTCTCAATTTAATCGCTCAGAGCGAAAACTCCATCGTCTACCGAGGGCAAGCCCGCCAAAGTACCAATCGGGTCATCCTCAAAGTTTTTCGCCACGATTATCCGACTCCCAAAGACCTGGCTCGCTATCAACACGAATACAATTTAGTTCAGTCTCTCGCCCTTGACGGGGTAATTAAAACCCAAGGCCTGATTCCCTATCAGCACGGTCAAACCCCTGCCGCCATTATTTTCGAGGATTTTGACGGTATCGCGCTTCAGCAAATGTTAGACGATGCTGACAATCGCAGGCTTTCCCTAACCGAGTTTCTCGAAATTGCCCGACAAACCGCCCAAATTTTGGGAGAACTCCACCAACAGCAAGTCATCCACAAAGACATCAACCCCACCAATATTCTCTACAATCGCGCTACCCAACAAGTCAAAATCATCGACTTTGGCATTGCCTGTCGCGGGCTGCAACCCACCCTAGCGCCAACATTACCAGAGCTTCGCGAAACTGCCCCAACCGATTTACTCGAAGGGACTTTAGCCTATATCGCCCCAGAGCAAACTGGACGCATGAATCGCCATCTCGATGCTCGCAGCGATTTATATTCTCTAGGAGTCACATTTTACGAACTGCTGACCGGAGAAACTCCCTTTCGCGGTGAAACCCCAGTCGAATTAATTCACGCTCATCTGGCTCGTCAACCCCAAACGCCTGAGCAAATTAATCCCCAAGTTCCCCCAGTCTTGAGCGCAATTATCCTCAAGTTAATGGCCAAAAACCCCGAAGACCGCTACCAAAGTGCTTGGGGTTTGCTATCGGACTTGATTATTTGTCAAATGCAACTGGACGCGACGGGAAAAATCGAGGACTTGATTCCTGGGGAAAATGATGTCTGCACTCACTTCCAACTTTCGCCTAAAATTTACGGTCGTGCCTCGATCATCCAGGTGTTGGGCGAAAAATTAGGGACAGTCGCAGCAACCCATACCCCCAATTTAGTTTTAGTAGCGGGGGAAAAGGGTAGTGGGAAAACCGCCTTGGGGGAAGCTTTAGCCGCAACCTTCAGTTATTATCGCGATCGCCACATCCAGCGCGTTCAATGGGTCGCTGTTAAGTTTACCCCCCAAGGTCACTCCTCCGCCTACACCCTGCTCCAAAGCGCGATCGCCAACTGGCTACAACAACTCCTCGCCGAAAGTCCGGCCTCCCTCAAACAATACCAGCAAAAACTCCAACACCAGTTGGGCGATCGCACTGCCGTTCTGCCGCAGATTTTCCCCGATTTAGCCGAGTTATGGTCGGCCTTTTTCCCCAATCCCCATCCAGCCAACAGCAGCGTAACCATAGATTTAGAAGCCATTTTACCCCTCTTAATCGCTGCCTTGACTTCTCAACAACAGCCGTTAGTCTTGTTTCTCGACGATCTCCATTGGGCTGACCGCTCGGCCCTGGCTGCCCTGCGTCGTTGGCTCAACCCCCCACCAGAGCCGCAGCAACACTTTTTGGCGATCGGGACTTATTGCCCCCAGGAAATGCCACCACCGTCCTTAGAAACCCTCCAGCACAGCTTATCTGTCGCTCAAACTCTAGAACTCCCAGCATTAACTTTAGACCAGATTAGTCAGCTTTTAGAAGACAGTTTGAGCATCCGCTCCCCGCGCGGCGCGTCCCTGGCTGGACAAATTCAGCAGAAAACCCAAGGCATTCCTTTGTCGGTCAGACAGTTTCTACGGCAGTTGGCCCGAGAGGGGTGGTTGTTTTTCGACGACGATACTTTAAGCTGGCAGTGGGATGAGGGGGCGATCGCGATGGCGGCAGGCACTTCAGATACTGTTACTGATATTTTGGCCGAACTCCCCCCATTATCGCTCTCCACTCGCCAATTATTACAACAAGCGGCTTGTATCGGCAGGTCGTTCGATATAGAAACCTTGAAAGTATTAAGTACCGAGGATGAGAACACCCTAGAATCGCAATTACAAGAAGCGATCGCCGCCGCCGTAATTATGCCAGTGGCGGGTTGTGCCATTCCCACCTACACCTTTAGTCGCGATCGCCTTCAAGAAAGTTTTTCTGCTACCCTCGACCCGGAAACCACCGTTAAGCTGCATTATCAAATCGGCCAATACCTACTGCAACAATCCGATCGCTCCACCCAGAAACTCTATGGAATTGTAGACCGCCTCAATCTCGCCACCACTCACCTCCAAGGAGAAGAACGTTACGCGGTGGCTCGTCTCAACCGCCAAGCGGCTCGCGCGGTACGTCAGACCTCTGCCTATCAGTTAGCCTTGACTTATTATCAAGCCGGATTGCATCTATTGGATAGCGCCGCTTGGGAAACGGCCTACGAGTTAACTTGGTCGTTGCACTTTGAAGCCCTGACCGTGGCTTATTGGCAAGGAGATGCCGATCTGGCCGATTCTTGGTATCGTCTCCTCAGCCAACACTCGCGATCGCCCTTGGAACTGGCTCAAGTCCACCTCCAGCACCTCCAACACCTCGCCGCTACCGCACAACCCGACCTCGCCTTGCTCCTCGGCGATCGCATCTTAGCACTGCTCGATCTCCAGTTACCCGCCACCACCACCCTCGATCTCAGCCCATTAAACTATCAAACTCTCATCGGCTACAGCAGTGCGATGCGCTCTTCTTTCCCCGATCGCGATTTCGCCCTACGCTATCAATTGCTGTCCCATTTACTCCTAGCTGCCTGCGATGCTCAACCGCAAAAAGTCGCCTCAATTCTTGAGAAGATTGCAGAAATATGCAGAGAATCAGAAATTGCCTTATGCTGTACTTTACCCAAGTCCCCCTTACCCCGACAAAATCCCCTCAAAACCGCCTTTGACCTGAATCTTAAAGGCGGCGATCGCAACTATAGCCGTTATATCTTGCTGGCGTATTGTGCCGACCTGCTATTTTCCGGGCAACCCCTCGAAAAAATCGTTCAAGAACAAAGCGCCGCGATCGCCCTTGCCAACCAACAAGGCATTGCCACCACTGGGGCTTGGTATTGGCTGCACCTCGCCGAACAACTCCACAACCCCCAACCCACCCCGCAATTTGGGGAATTGCCAAGCCAAGCCCCCCTCACCGTACAATTTTCCAGTCACATTACCCGCGGCCTTTGGTACTACTTTAGCGACAATCCCAATCTCGCTCGCATTCACTTCCAACAAGCCGCCCAAATCCAACACCAGGGAGTTTGCTTTCCCGCAGAAGAGCAACTCAGTTTTTATCAAGCTTTGAGCGAGTTGGCGCTGTATCCCGATGCTCTGCCAGTACAGCAACCGCAAATCCTCCACCACCTGGCGCAGTTAGTCAGTACCGTACAACACCTAGCCGATGGCGATCCCCATAACTATAGCTCTCAGCATCACCTCCTTACCGCCGAAATGGCTCGCTTGCACGCCCAACCCTGGCCTGCTATCCAAGCCTACGATCGCGCCATTGCCGCCGCTCAAGCCAAAAGCGCTCTCCACGAAACTGCCAAAAGCTGCGAACTCGCCGCCCAATTTTACCGCGAACAAGATATTCAGCAATCGGCTCAACTCTACAGTAAAGAAAGGGACTACGCCTATCATCGTTGGCAAGCTTGGGCAAAAGTTCTGCAATTCGAGGGCGAAGCCAATGCCAGCGACCGGGCGGTGCGGGGTCAAAACAGGTGGTTAGCCTCAACTCTGGTGAATGCCTCTGGGACTTATCATAGCTCCTCTCTCGACTTAGCGGCGGCGTTGAAAGCCCAAGCCGCGATCGCCAGCGAAATCGTCCTCGAACGGCTGCTGGTCAAGTTACTGAACATCTTAATTGAAAATGTTGGCGCTCAAAAAGGTCACTTGCTTTTGTACCGCCACCATCAATGGTATATCGAAGCTTCTAGCCACAGCGAAGGGGAAATAGCCGTGGATTTACCCCTAGAACAATGTCTTTCTTTAGGAGCAGTGCAATATGTCGCTCATACCCAAAAACCCTTGGTGTGCGATCGCGCCGATCGCGACTTAAGTGATTTTAACGATCCTTATCTCCAACAACAAAAACCGCGATCGCTACTGTGTGCGCCCTTGCTCAACCACGGTCGCTTAGAAGGCATTATCTATCTAGAAAATAACTTGGTGAGCGGTGCCTTCACCGACGAACGTCTAGAAATTGCCCGACTGCTGTGCGCTCAAGCCGCGATCGCCATTGCCAATGCTCGCTTGTACGCCACCGCCAAAGAAGGAGAAAACCGCCTCAATCAAACCATCAATGCCATGCCTGTAGGGGTGTATGTGGTGGACAAACAAGCCCAATCCCATTATATTAACGCCTGCGGTCGGGCATTATTGCGAGGCGATCGCGACCAAACCCCCGAAGCCATTGTGCGGCAAAATGCCGACCTCAATGGGCTGATCGTCCAAGCTCTCCAAGGTCAAACCCCCTACAGCGACACCCTAGAATTGCATCACAGCGACCCGCCATTAGCCCTAGAAGCTTGGGGAACGCCAATTTACGACCAAGAGCAGCAAGTGCAGTATGCCATTCTCACCTTTGCCGATATTGGCGATCGCAAACGCAGCGAAAAACTCCTCGCTCACTATAACCGCAACCTGGAAACCCAAGTGCAAGAGCGCACAGTTGCCCTGCGCCACAGCGAATCCCAAAATCGTGCCTTATTAAGCGCGATTCCCGATTTATTATTCCGCATTAACAAAGCCGGAATTTACATGGACTATGGGGGTACGCGCAAAACCTTCGATCTCTTACCCTTAGAGAATAATCCCATCGGTCGGCATCTGCGCGATTGTCTGCCCCCCGCTCTCGCTCAACGGCAACTGCAAGTTATACAAACCGTACTGCAAAACCAAGAACCGATGGTTTACGAACAAACCTTCGATTGCAACGGCGAAACTGTTTATGAAGAGGTGCGGGTTGTTCCCAGTGGCGAGGATGAGGTCTTGTTTATGGTCAGGGATGTGAGCGATCGCAAACGGGCTGAAGCTGCTTTACGTCTTTCTGAAGAAAAATTCTCCAAAGCCTTTCGCTCCAGCCCCAGTAGTATTACCATTACCTCCCTCAGCGACGGACGACACCTGGAAGCCAATGAAACCTTTTGTCAGATGATTGGTTACCCCCTCCAGGAAATTATTGGCCGCACCGCCGTCGAACTCGATCTCTGGGTCAACAGCGCCGACCGTCATAATTTATTTAATGCCCTCAAAAATAATAATGCCATCCACAACTACGAATTTGCCTTCAAAACCAAATCCGGGAAAATTCGCAATGCCCTTTTATCCGCCGAACGCATTGATATCAACGGTCAAGCCTGTTTGCTGTCTTTATCCAACGATATTAGCGATCGCGTCCAAGCCGAAACTGCCCTGCGGCAAAAAAACCAAGAACTCAAACAAGCCCTCGCTCAATTGCAAGCGGCGCAAACCGAACTGATCCAAGCCGAGAAAATGGCTGTTTTGGGGCAATTGATTGCCGGAGTCGCCCACGAAATTAACACCCCCCTCGGTGCGATTCGTACTGCCGCCAGCAACAGCGCTCAAGCCCTCCAAGAATCCTTAAAACAACTGCCAGAATTATCTCAAAAGTTGACCCCCACCCAACAACAGCATTTTTTCGCTTTGATTGACAAATCCCTGAATTCCCAAGTTAAACTCACAGCTAGGGAACAGCGAGTCGCCAAGCGTGCTTTGAGCAAGATTTTAAAAGCGGCTGATATCCCAGAAGCCCAGTATTTTGCCGATACCTTAGTCGATATGGGAATTTACAGCGATATCGAACCCCAAATTCCTTTATTTCAAACCCCTGTTAAGGATTGGATTTTACAATTGGCTTACAATCTGGCTCGTTTGCAACGCAACAGTCGCACCATTCTTATCGCCATCGAACGAGCAGCTAAGGTGGTTTTTGCCCTCAAATCCTATGCACATCAATCTCACAGCGAGGCAAAAGAATTGGCGCAAATTGCTGATGGTCTTGAAACTGTGTTGGAATTGTATTACAACCAATTGAAAAAGGGAGTCACTGTGACCCATCGTTATCAGGATTTACCTTCTATCCTTTGCTATCCCGACGAGTTGATGCAAGTTTGGACAAATTTGATTCACAATGCCATACAAGCAATGGAATATCAAGGTACGCTCGATATTCGCGGTTGTGTGGCAGGAGAAGGCATTGCGATCGCGTTTACTGACTCCGGTTGTGGCATTCCCGAAAATATCCAAGATCGAATTTTTGAACCCTTTTTTACCACTAAAGCGGCGGGAGAAGGCAGTGGTTTGGGATTGGATATTGTGCGTAAAATCATCCTGAAACACGAGGGGAAAATTGCAGTTGCCAGTCAACCCGGTGAAACAACTTTTACGATATGGCTGCCGTTCTAAAGGAAATTGTCGTGAGGGACATTAGACAGTTAACTCGGAGGCAAAATTTTGTTGCTTCCTGCTGTCAAAAGAGAGTCTCCACGCTCTCGCTACCAAGCCAACTCTCAACAAGGTTAAATGCTGCATTACACAGGCTTCCAAGCCTTGAAAAGTTCTTAAGATTTCCCAGAGAGTCAAATGTTTATTTCCCGTTCCTTTCCTAAGTTTCCCCTGCAATGGGCGATCGTAGTTTCCTTTTTGTTACAAATATTTTTTATTGTTGGCTTGGTGGGGTATTTATCCTTTCAAAGCGGTCGGACGGCGGTAAAACATTTAGCGCTTGATTTGATTCAAGGCACAAATAGCGTTATTACCGAACACCTCAACTCTTATTTATCCATCCCCCAACACTTGGGGCAAATGAATGCCGATGCGATTCGTCGTGGTGTCTTGGATATTCGCGATCGCCCTACGGTACTCAAGTATTTTTGGGATCAAATGCAATTATACAACCTCACCTATGTCGGTATGGGGTTAGCTGATGGTGGCGGTATGGGTGTGGCTCGTTTCGATGGGACAAATATCATCGTTGAAGATTGGGTCCCAGGCCGCAAAAATAATATTAAACACTACGCCGCCGACGACCAAGGCAATCTCACCGAACTGATCGAAATTTGGACATTTATCAACGAAGAAGAAACCTGGTACACCAACCCCATTAAAGCCGGGAAGCCGATTTGGTCGATTGTCACCATGAATATCGTCACCGGGCCTTATGTCGTGGCTTCCTCTAGTCGCCCTATTTACGATACTCAAGGAACGCTATTGGGAATGTTTGCTGCGGATATCCATCTGTTGAAACTGGGAGACTTTCTCAAAAACTTGGATATTAGTCAGTCGGGTTCGACGTTTATTCTCGAACAAGATGGCACTATCATCGGCAATTCTGGGAAAGCATCGCCGTTTATCCTCAATAATAAGGAAATTAAGCGCCTCAAGGCTTCGGAAATTGACGATCCCTTAATTCAACAAGTCAGTCGCACCGTACAAAAACAATTGGGGAGTTTTGCAGACCTGGATAGCAATCAAAATTTTCAGATATTTGTAGCGGGCAAACAGTATTTTGTTAATATCCAGCCTTGGGAAAATGAATTAGGATTACAGTGGTTGGTGGGTACAGTCGTACCGGAGAATGAGTTTCTCACAGAAATTAATGCCAATGCTCGCCGCACTGTTTTATTATGCGCGATCGCCCTGGCGATCGCCATTATTACGGGCATTTTCACGGCCCGTTGGATTGCTAACCCGATTCTCCAAATCAATCAAGCCAGTACCGATATGGCCGAAGGCAATCTCAATCAAGCTGTTGCCCCTAGTACCATTCTGGAGTTAGACAGTCTTACCGCCTCTTTTAACAAAATGGCCGAACGCCTGCAAAAATCTTTTGTGGCGATCGCCGAAAGTCGGGATAAACTCGAAGAACGAGTGGCCGAACGCACGACCGAACTCGAAACCACTCTCCAGGAACTCCACGCCACCCAAGCCAAAATCATTCAAAGTGAAAAGATGTCGAGTTTGGGGCAGTTGATTGCCGGAGTCGCTCACGAAATCAATACCCCCCTTGGGGCAATTCGAGCTTCTGCCCATAATACAGCCAAAGCCCTGCAAGAGTCTCTGGGTCAACTGCCCGATTTGGTAGAGCGACTTTCTCCAGAACAACAGCAGCAGTTTTTTACTCTGGTGGAGAAGTCCGTGAGCAGTCAGGCAAAACTGACGGCTAAAGAACAGCGTACTGCCAAGCGGAGTCTGATTAAGACCCTCAAAGCCGCCAACATCGATAACGCCCGCTATATTGCCGATACTTTGGTGGATATGGGGATTTACAGCAATATCGAACCCCAACTTCCTTTACTGCAAACCCCCGGTCAGGATTGGATTTTGCAATTGGCGTATAACTTGACTCGTTTGCAACGCAACAGTCGCACCATTCTCATCGCTATTGAACGCGCCGGGAAGGTGGTGTTTGCCCTGAAAACCTACGCTCACCAATCCCACAGCCAGGAAAAAGAATCAGCACGGATTACCGATGGGATCGAAACTGTGTTGGAATTATATTATAACCAGTTGAAAAAAGGGGTAACAGTTACTCGGAGTTATCAAGAAATACCGCCAATTCCTTGTTATGCCGATGAGTTGATGCAGGTATGGACGAATTTGATTCACAATGCTCTCCAAGCGATGAGCTATCAAGGTTCTTTAGGTATAGACGTTTTTAGGGAAGGCGATCGCCTGGCTGTGGCCATAACTGACTCCGGATGTGGTATTCCTGAAGATATCCAAGCTCGCATTTTTGAACCCTTTTTCACCACCAAAGCGGCCGGAGAGGGTACTGGCTTGGGCTTAGACATTGTGCAGAAAATTATTGCCAAACATGGGGGTCAGATTGATTTGTCGAGTCAACCCGGTCAAACGACTTTTACAGTTTGGCTACCCATGAGCTAGTTTCCCAGGTGGCAACTTAAGGGGTAGAGAAGGTTTGGTTTAGAAAAGTCTGGCAGGAAAATCGCACGAACGGGGTATTGGGTTTAGAATTAAGGGAAAACTTAATCTGTTTGATTAACCTTGAGGAAAAATAGTTATAAATATAATGGCTAATACTGCGATTTTATGTGTAGATGACGAACCAGTAATTTTAGATAGCCTCAAAGAACAATTACGCCGTCGTTTTGGTAATCGCTATCTTTATGAAATGGCTGAATGTGCCGATGATGCTTGGGAAATTATTGAGGAATTAAATGAAGAAGACGTAGAAATTTTAGTTATTGTTTCGGATTGGTTAATGCCGGGGATTAAAGGAGATGAGTTTTTGATCCGAGTACATCAAAAATATCCCAAAATTGTAAAAGTGATGCTTACGGGTCAAGCGGATGCTGATGCTATCGAGCGAGCAACCAAGGAAGCTAATTTATACAGTTGCATATACAAACCCTGGTCAGAAGATGAGTTAGCTGACACGATTATGGCAGGATTACAGTGAAAATGAGTCGTTTTACGATTGTTTGTGTAGACGACGAGCCAACTATTTTAGATAGTCTCAAAGAACAACTCAAGCGATCGCTTCCCCATCATATTGACATTGAAATTGCCGATAGCGGGGAAGAAGCTTTGGAGATAATTGAGGAATTAGCCGCAGAAGGCATTGATATTCCGGTCATTATTTCCGATCAATTAATGCCGCAAATGCCGGGAGATGTTTTGTTGACAACCCTCCACGCACAGTATCCGAAAATGCTCAAAGTCATGCTGACGGGTCAAGCGGATGCTCAAGCCGTGGGAAATGCAGTCAATAGCGCCAATTTGTATCGTTATATTGCCAAGCCTTGGGACGAAACAGATTTGATGTTGACGATTAAAGAGGCATTACGCTGTTACGAACAGGACTTACAATTAGCCGAACAAAATCTTATTCTCCAAGAATTAAATGCGTCTTTAGAACAGAAAGTTATTGAACGAACCCAAGCTTTAGAAAAAGAAATTAGCGATCGCAAAAAAGCAGAAATCGCGCTCAAACAAGCTAAAGAAGCCGCAGAAGCCGCGAATCAAGCTAAAAGTGAATTTTTAGCGAATATGAGTCACGAACTGCGAACGCCCCTCAATTCGATCATTGGGTTCACGCAAATCTTGGGACAGGATAGTAATCTAACCGTCCAACAGAAAAAACATCTCGACATTATCGATAGCAGTAGCGAACATCTACTCACATTAATCAACGATGTGCTGGAAATGTCGAAAATTGAAGCGGGACGAGTGACCCTAAACCCATCTCAGTTTGATTTACTCGGTTTACTCCACGCTCTCGAAGCCATGCTCCGATTCAAAGCTGAAACTAAAAAGTTAAAGTTTCGCTTTGACTTGGCTGCCGATATTCCCCACTCGATCGAGACTGACGAAAGCAAACTGCGACAGGTTTTACTGAACTTACTCAGCAATGCCATTAAATTTACCCACGAAGGCAGTATCGAATTGCAAGTAACGCAGCGCCAAACGACTCAGCATTCTACTACCCTAAACTTCGCTGTTACCGACACTGGAGAAGGTATTGCCCAAGCCGAACTCACAACGATTTTTGAACCCTTCATGCAAACAGAAAGCGGTCGGCGAGCGAGTCAGGGAACGGGATTGGGCTTGGCCATTAGCCAGCAGTTTGCCCAGTTGATGGGGGGGGATATTCGCGTCGAAAGTTGTGCCAACCAAGGAAGTTGTTTTCATTTTTGGATTCCCGTCAAAATTGTCACGCGATCGCTCCATCATCTGCCGCTCAAACCGCGGCCTGTCGCCATTGTGGGGGATGCCTGCCAATATCGCGTCCTCGTGGTTGATGATAAAGCCGAAAACCGCCAGTTACTCGTCGAATTGATGAACCGTTTGGGATTGACTGTGGGAGAAGCGAGCAATGGTACAGAAGCGGTCGAACTTTGGCAAGCTTGGCAACCTCATTTAATCTGGATGGATTTGCGGATGCCGGTTTTGGATGGCTACGCAGCAACCCGCGAAATTCGCCGACTAGCCCCTAGGAACTCCCCAACCCCAGACACCAAAATTATTGCGGTGACTGCTAGTGCTTTTATTGATGACGATATTGCCATCATGAACGCCGGCTGCGACGATTTTATCCGCAAGCCCTTTCGCGAAACTCTGCTTTGGGATAAAGTCGCGCAACATTTAGGAGTAAGCTACATTTATGAGGATGACTCGATACTTCAACCCAACTTATCAACGCCGATTGCGGAGGATTCTGAGATCAATTTGAGCCAGCAAATGCCCGAAAACTGGATTCGCGATTTACACCAAGCAGCTAAGGCGGGCGATGATGGGTTGATTTACGAGCTTATTCTCGAAATTCCACGCCAAAATCAATCACTTATCCAAAAATTGACTCAACTAGCCGATAATTTTGATTTTCGCCGACTGCAACAATTAACCGAACTGCCCTCATGAGCGATCGCGATTCTTCAAGACCCAAAGCTGATATCCTGGTTGTGGACGATCGTCCTAATAATCTGCGTTTGCTGTCTACAATGCTTCTAGAACAAGGCTATCAAGTCCGCAAAGCCATCGACGCAGAAATGGCCTTGACCGCGATTGAAACAGCTTATCCCGATTTAATTTTGCTCGACATTTTAATGCCTAACATGAACGGTTATGAGTTATGTCAGGTTTTAAAAGAACGGCGCGATACCCGCGATATTCCGATTATTTTTCTGAGCGCCCTTGAAGAACCCCTGGATAAAGTGACGGCCTTTGAAGTGGGGGGAGCAGACTACATTAGCAAACCCTTTCAACTTGAAGAAGTCCTTGCCCGCATTAACTACCAACTCACAATTCAGCGCCAACGACAAGAACTTGCAGATAATAATCAACGCCTCCAAGAAGAAATTTACGAACGCCAACAAGCCCAGGAAATTCTGCATCAATCCCGCGCTTTGTTATCGAGCATTTTGAATTGTTCCCTCGATGGGGTAGCCGCGATGGAGGCGGTTCGCAATGTCCAAGGCAAAATTCGCGATTTTCGCTGTTTGGTGGTTAATCCCGTGGCAGTACAAGTGGTAGGACGGGAATGGGAGGAATTGGTCGGTCAAGTGGTGCTGAAGAAGTTACTCCGCGTTATCGATCGCAAATTATTTGATGTGTTTGTCAATTTGGTTGAAACTGGCAAAGCGGTGAAACAGGAAGTCTGTTTGCAACGCCAAAATGAAACGATTTGGTATCAGTTTGTGGCGGTGAAGTTGGGGGATGGCTTTGCGATGACATTTCGGGATGTGACGGAGTATAAGCAAATGGTGTTATCTTTGTCCCAAGCGAATCAAGAGTTACAGCGTCTTTCGACGATGGATGGTTTAACTCAAGTGGCGAATCGTCGCTATTTCGATATGTGTATCGCTCAAGCTTGGCAAGATAGTCAGGAGAAACAGAAACCTTTGGGTCTGATTTTGCTGGATGTGGATTATTTTAAACGGTACAACGATACTTACGGCCATCAGTTGGGCGATCGCTGTTTGCAAATTGTCGCTCGTACTATCGAACAGCGTCTCAAACGTCCTGGGGAAATAGTGGCTCGTTATGGTGGTGAGGAATTTGCTATTTTGTTGCCGAATGGGGATACTTATTGGGCATTGCAAATTGCTGAGTTGATTCGGGCAGATATCCAGGCTTTAGAAATTCAGCATGAACCTTCGGAGATCGACGAGCATTTGACGATTAGTTTGGGGATTGCTAATGCGATTCCTAGTGCTGAGGAGACGATGGAGATGATGATTACGAGAGCCGATCGAGCGTTATATGAAGCCAAGCGACAGGGACGCAATCGCTCTGTTGTTTATGACCAAAATTTCGAAAATCCAGAGTATTGATGATCAATGTTTTCAAGCCCTCTCAGATTTTGATTGTGGGTTCGGCGGACGACCACAGTGGCTTTGTGTCGCAGTTGTTAAGGGAGCGCGGCGATCTCGTTCAACAAGTAACTGATGGGGAAACGGCTCTCGAACAAATTGCGGCTAATCCTCCCGATGCGGTTTTGTTGTGTTCGGATTTACCCGATACGGATAGTTATGGGTTTTGCGATCGCCTGAAAACGAATTATCGCACGAGCGGAATTCCCATTATTTTTATTGCTCCTATTGCCGAACAATTCGATATTGCTAAGGCTTTTGCGGTGGGGGCGGCAGATTACATTACGGCGGCGCAAAACAGCAGCGAAATTGTGGCGCGAATCCAAAATCAACTGAATGTTCAGAATGCCCTGAAACTGCTGACCGAACAGAATTTACTCTTAGTTGAAGAAATCCGCGATCGCGCTGCGGCCCAGGATGCGCTGCGGCTGTCTGAGGAGAAATTTGCTAAGGTTTTTCGAGCGAGTCCTAGTGCGATCGCGATCGCCCGCCGCAGCGATGGCCGCTTGATCGATATGAATGCTATGTTCAGCACGTTGGCGGGTTACAGCGAGGCGAATGCTTTTGGTCGCACGGCGGCCGAACTCAATCTTTGGGTCGATCCGCAAACTCCCCGTCGCCTTTATAAAAAGCTGTTGCGGGAAGGCAATTTTCGCAATGTCCAACTCGAAATTCGTTCCCAAAACAATACGATTCACACGATCTTACTTTCGATTGAAACGATTAATCTTCAAGAAGAACCCTGTTTGCTGGCTCTTGCTAATGATATTACCGATCGCATTAAAGCTGAACTGGCTCTGCAAAAAGCCAATCAAGATTTAAAGCGGTTGGCGACTCTCGACGACCTGACCCAAGTTGCCAATCGCCGCTTATTCCAAGAAACGCTATACAAAGAATGGCGGCGGATGCGCCGGGAAAGTCAACCTTTATCTTTGATTTTATGCGATATTGATTATTTTAAGCAGTATAACGATACTTACGGTCACCAAGTCGGCGATTATTGCTTGCGAAAAGTTGGGCAAGTTTTAACTCAAAATGTCAATCGCCCGGCAGATTTGGTGGCTCGTTATGGGGGCGAAGAATTTGCCGTTATTTTACCGAATACGGAGGTGGAAGGGGCGACGGTTGTGGCAGAAAAAATCCGCAGCGCGATCGCGGCAGAAGCCTTGGTTCATGCCAAGTCGGATGTTGCTCCTTGGGTGACGGCTAGTTTTGGCGTTGCAACTTCAATTCCCGATCGCGTTCTGTCTCCAGAAACTTTAATTTGTGTCGCAGATTTGTGTCTTTACGAAGCTAAAAAGCAAGGTCGCAACTGTATTGTTGCGGAAACGTTTTGAGGCAATTGTTGCGGACTGGCCATTTGCTGAGAAATAATATACAATAATGCAAATGTATTGCTAAAAATTAGAAAATACTCTTTTTAACGTCAGTTCGGGATAACAAATTTGAGTTCGTTTTTCGACATTAGCTTGTCTTTATTGTTGTTTTTCAGGGGGACTAGCCCCCCTGAACCCTCGCGTACTGGGTTAGAGAGTGAGTTATTGAGTTTTCTGGTCAAGGCAATGCACTGTTACTGGTCGGGGCATCTTTGACGAAAATTGCCTTGTTGATTTCACCTTGCAAGTTTATCCCGAACTCACGTTTTTTAATTCTGAGCGAACGCCACTGTATGATTCCTCTTCAGTTGACTTTAAAAAATTTTCTGAGTTATCACAATGCTATTCTGGATTTTCACGGCTTGCATACGGCTTGTATTTGTGGTGCGAATGGTGCGGGGAAGTCTTCGTTACTCGAAGCTATTACTTGGTCGCTGTGGGGTGAAAGCAGGGCGGGCAGCGATGATGACTTGATTCGGGCAGGCGCAAAAGATGTACGAGTTGATTTTATTTTTATTAGCAATCAACAAACTTATCGCACGATTCGCACTCGCCGTCGCGGTCGCTCCCCTAGTTTGAGTTTTCAGGTGCAAACTGAATCGGGGGAGTTTCAAACCCTTGATAGAAAGGGGATGCGCGAAACTCAAAAATATATTGAAGAAACTTTGAAGTTAGATTATAAAACTTTTATTAATTCGGCTTATTTGCGTCAAGGTCATGCCGATGAGTTTATGAATAGCAAACCGGGCGATCGCAAGCAAGTTTTGGCGGATTTGCTAGAGTTGAATCGCTACGATCGCCTCGCGAGTAAAGCGAAGGACAGTTCGCGGGTTTATAAGGGGAAAGCCGAGCAGTTAGAGGAGCAGTTGCGATCGCTCAGCGAACGTTTGGCAACGCGCAATGTTATTGAGCAAGAGTTAGCGAACAGCGATCGGGGGTTAAAGCAATTACAACAAGAACAAGACGAGCAACGGCAAGAGTTACAAGTTTTACAAGCCCTGGAACGCGATCGCCAAAATCTGCAACAACAGTGGGATTGGCAGCAAAAACAATGCCAAGATTTGCAAAAAGATGGCGAACGAGCGGCTCGCGAGGTTAAGCAGTTGGAAGCTGAAATTGCTCAACGGCAAGAGTTGATCGAGCGCACGGCTGAAATTAGTGAGGGTTATCGCTGTTGGCTGCAATTGCAACAGGAAGAGGAAGAATACGGTCAAAAGTTTCAAAATGCTCGCGATACCGAGCAAAAACGCCACAATTTAGCCCAACAACTGCACCAACAATTGAATCAGCTTCAGATGAAGCTGCATCAAACTCAGGACAGGCGATCGCGTTTAGAGCAACAAGAAACGGAAAATCAAGAACTTTTGCAGAAAGCGGCGGATGTGGGCCATGCTTTAGAAAAGCTCCAAGAGGCACGTCAACGCCTGCAAGACCTCGATCGCATTCAACTTCAGGTTGCCCCCCTCCAGAAGCAGCGCCTCGATTTGGAGCAGAAAATTGCCCAAGCTCACGCTCAGTTGTTAGCGCGAATTGAACAGCTAGAACGCTCTGAAAGCCAGCATCAGGAGGATTTGAACCAAGTTCCCCAATGGCGCGCTCAAATCCTGTCTGTTGATGCTCGGATTCGCGAGTTAGAAAAGCGTAAGGTGTATCAAAGTCGCCTTCAGGAGAAAGAGCAAGAACGCTGTCAGTTTCGGGAGCGTTTGCAGGAAAATCAGCGCACTTACGAGCAGAAAATTGCCGAATTGCAACAAAAGTTAGCTTTATTAGAGAAACAGGATGCGGTGTGTCCGTTGTGCGATCGCCCTCTGGATGAACATTATCGCAACCATGCGATCGAAAAGACTCAGAATAGCCAGGAAAGCAGCCAACAGCAGATTTGGGTGATTCGCGAACAAATGGCTGTTTGCGAGCGGGAATTACAGGTTTTAAGAGCCGAATCCGAGCAGATTTCCCAGGCATTGCACCCTTACAATACCCTGCTTCAAGAAAGGGGTCAATTGGATGCTTGTTTGGAAAATAGTTTGGAACAACACGAGCGTTTACAAGAGATTCAAGCAGAAAAGAGCAGGATTGAAGAAAGACTGGCTCTGGGTGGGTATGCCCTCGAACTTCACGCAGAATTACAAGCTCTTAACGCTAAAATTCAGGATTTTCAGTATAACGAACAAACTCATTCTTTGGTGCGGGGTGAAGTGGAGCGCTGGCGTTGGGCAGAAATTCAAAATGCCAAGCTGGAAGATGCTCGTCAGCGTCAGCAGCAAATTGTAGAACAAAAGCCGCAACTGGAGCGGGATATTGACAGGATTACTGCTGAAATTGAGGATTTAAAGACAAAATCGCTTTTGAAACAGGAGATTGACGGCTTAGAGCAAGAAATTGGTGCTATCGGATACGATCGCGATCGCCACGATGCGATTCGTACTGAAGTGCGTCAAGCCCAAGGATACCAAATTCAATACCACAATCTGCAAAAAGCTCAACAAGAACTGCCGGATTATCAAGAAAAACTCGATAATAGCCAGGGACAATTGCAAGCTAAACGCCGGGATTTTGCGGCGATTCAAGAGCATTTGCGAGATTTACAAAAGCGTTTGGTTCAAACGGGCGATCGCAGTCAGGTAGTTGAAAAACTGGCAAGAGAAATTGCCCAAAGACGGCAACAAATGGACGCTTTAATTGTGAAAAAAGGGCGGAACGAAGAGCAGTTACAGCAACTCGATAATCTGAAAGCGGAATACGAGAAAAATAAGCAGGATTTGCAAGAAGCTCGCAAACAATATCGCATTCATCAAGAACTGACCCAGGCGTTTGGTAAAAATGGCATTCAAGCTTTGATGATTGAGAATATTTTACCGCAATTAGAAGCGGAAACTAATCAAATTTTAGCTCGACTTACCGGGAATCAATTTCACGTTCAATTTTTAACGCAAAAACTGAGTAAAAGTAGTCGCTCGAAAAAGAATGGAAAATTAATTGATACTCTCGAAATTGCGATCGCGGATGTGAATGGAACGCGAGCTTATGAAACTTATTCTGGGGGAGAGGCTTTTCGGATTAATTTTTCGATTCGTTTGGCTTTGGCTCGTTTGCTGGCTCAACGTGCTGGTACTTCTTTACAAATGTTGATTGTGGACGAAGGTTTTGGGACACAGGATGTAGAAGGCTGCGATCGCCTTATTGCTGCGATTAACGCGATCGCTTCGGATTTTGCCTGTATCTTAGCGGTTACCCATATTCCCCATTTTAAAGAAGCATTTTCTCATCGTATCGAAGTTTCTAAAACTAAAAATGGCTCGCAATTAACTTTATGCAGTTAGTTATTGTTTATTGGTTCGTTACTTTTAGCTGGCTAACGCATCGACAGGAGAACGAGGATAAGGCTTAAGCAGAGTTTGGGCTTGATAGATGTGGAAAACATCAGTAATTTCTCCTCCTCGTTTTAAAGGAATTGTACCAATTTCGGTAAAGGTACGAAAATAGTGACTGAATTCGTTGGTTAATTCGGGCATTTCATGGAAGCGTTCGAGGGTAATATATAAGCCATTTTGACCCACAAATTCTCCGGGTTTTGACCAAGTTGCAAAGCCGCGCATATCTTTACTAAAACAGGTAATTGGAATGTTTTGAATAGGAGTAATTGCCATACCGAGATAGCCACCGAGATAGTAAGCATTACTAAACACAAAATCACTGTCTTTCAAGGCTTGATAAAAAGAAGGATTATTGAGGAAGCCTTGACGCAGTTGGATAATATCAATTAATTCTCGCGAAGGGTCTTGTTTTGGGGCAATAAAGCCGCCAAATAAAGCGAAATTACTGGGTTTTTGCAGCGTTCCCAAGTTGAGGTGCAGCAGTACAAGAATCAGGAGGGTGGTGAGGAAAATTGCCGTGCCACCAAGCCAACGTCGCAATCCCCGACGAGACTGTTGCTGCCAGTGTACGGCGCGATCGCCCAGTAACATCGTTAACCCCCAAAATCCCGGCATCGGCCAACCCGGTAGAATCGCCTCTTTGCCCCCCAGTAAGGTGAATCCGAGGGTGAGGGGGAGAGATACCGCCAGAATCAGACCTTGCTTTTCCAGAAATTCGCGGCTAAATTGAATTTTAGGATGTAACTTAGGGATGCTGTGGCTAATTTGACTGTAGAGCGATCGCGCTGAAATCCACCACAACGGTAAACCCATTGTCGGACAAAGATAGCCCACCGTCATCAACCAAACCAACAGCACTTTCAGCCAGCTAAATCCCGGTTTTGGGACTCCGGTTTCCGGTTCAAAGCGAGAGGAGAGTTGAAACCCAAAAGACACCCAATCGTGTTGCCAATTCCACCACCACAAGGGAAATAGGGTGACGAGAAAAGCCAGCAAACCCAATCCCAACCAGCGAGAAATCAAGACGCAGCGATGACGGGGGCTGAGAATCACAAAGCAAAATAAGCCAAATCCGAGCAGAAAGCCGTGATATTTCCCCAAACAAGTCAAGCCAACCAGGATACTAATTAAAACTAATTTTGGCGTAGGTTTATATTCCTTTTCCCCGAAAAACTCCCATGCAGCTACATATAGCGTCCCCGTCCAGAAAAAAATCAAAGGCACATCTGGCAGCGTCATCGTCCCAAACGCCAGGAAAAAGATGGGAATGACGCTGGAGATGGCAAGGGTGTATTGCGCGGCTTTCAGACCGAACAAACGGCGGCTGGTGAGATATAAAAGTAGGAGACTCCCCGTGTAGAGTAACAGCGTGCCAATGCGGATGGTAAATTGCGAGACAATCCCGGTTAACCACACCCCAAATCCCGTGGTGAAAGCCACCAAAAGCGGATGGTCGAAGTAACTCCAATCCAGGTGTTGACTGTAGAGATAGTAATAAGCTTCGTCGAAACCGGGATACAGCCAAAAGGCAATGATACTGCGGAATGCCAAACCACCGAGTAACCAAGCCAAAACGAATTGAATTTCGCGCTGTTGTAGGGCTTTACTGATATCTTTCATTCAAGGGCGATCGCGTTTTTAACGTTACAGATTGTAAACTGTTATCGAGATCGCGATCGCATCTGCTCAAGTTCCTTTGACTTACCACAATAGAGTAAGCACCGTTTATCTAGCAAGCACCCATAGCAATAAAGCTAAAAGCGCAATCCATAGGGTAATTCTCTGGTGAAGTGGAACAAACGAAGTATTGAGGTTGAATCTCAAGAATGGCGATGGACATATTGAAAGTTTTCCACTCATGTCCCATAATCGTACAAACTACGGCTGGGTTTTGATAAAATGGTCGCTCGAACTCTACCACATAAGTCCCCTCTTTGAGCTTGCGAACATTGAAGCCTTCACCCGACATCGAATTACCATCTGGATAGACAGTTCCAAAAATTTGTTGATAAATACCACTCTCGCTTGGAATAATAGCCATATTTAATCTCCTGATGACATTGAGCAAAACAAGCTTAGTCTACCAGAAGAAATGCGATAAATCTCGAATTTAGACGAAAATAGGATTAAAAAAAGCTTAAATCTCAAAATTGAGGTAATTCTAGAGATTTTTACTAACCAATAACCAACAACTCAGATGATAAAGGCTGAAGCCCTGACTACGAACAAACAACCAATTACGAAATCGTTGCAGCTTGAGTAAACAAAGCCGCAAAATCCTCAGTAACTTTGGCTTTCGGGTCATCTTCCGGGCGAGAAATGATGTCAAACGCCGTATTATGGCTGTTAGACTGTCGTAACGCCTGTACCACCACTTCGGCTACATCAGCCCTAGGGATCGAAGTGGGGATATCGTCAGGAGGATGAGCTAATAACTCGTCATTATCTCCCACAATCAACTCCCGCACTCCTCCCGGTTTATCCAGCAATCCCCCCGCCCGGATAATCGTATAATCGATGCCAGAGTGTATCAAATATTCCTCCGCTTGGCGTTTCCAAACCAGGATATTGCCATCACCCATGCGGTTGAGGGGATGGTTTTCCTGCGTCCCTCCCATCGAACCCACCAGGACAATATGGGTAATTCCCACAGCTTTAGCCACATCAATTTGATTCACTTGACCGTGAAAATCCACATCTTCTGGCATTCCTCCCGGTTCAAAGTCAAACTCAGGCCGTTCTCCCGGTGAAGGAGGCGCTTTCATCTGGGGGACAGCACTGGTAAGAATAACCAAAGCATCGCAGCCTTCTAAAGCAGTTTCGAGGGTAGAGCGATCGCGAATATCCCCAAAAATAAAACCCTCAGTTGAACCAAAACGCTCCTCTACCTTAGCAGGCGATCGCGCCAAACCCAACACTACAAATTCTTCCGGCAAGCGTTGTAACTTTTCTACCACTAACGCCCCCGTTCTGCCTGTAGCTCCCGTTACCAAAACTTTTTTTGCAGACATATCAACTCACAATTATTGCCCTACCAACCGCTAATCGCGTAAACTTCGCTTGCTTCAGCAGTTTCAGTTCCAGTTTCAGCTTCTGCCTCATCCAGGCGTTCTTCGACGCAAAATGTTGCCGTGTTAAAGCCCCCAAACCGCTTCACGGTACTGGTACGCACCCGCATCTTCGGAGACGCAAACCAAAAACGCTCAA
Source organism: Jaaginema sp. PMC 1080.18 (assembly GCA_035968055.1). Taxonomy (GTDB): domain Bacteria; phylum Cyanobacteriota; class Cyanobacteriia; order Cyanobacteriales; family Spirulinaceae; genus Jaaginema. Next base: position 22,534 of record JAWQFT010000079.1, read on the forward strand.
CTGTACTCATAGTGTCGTATTCCGTCACCAACACCAAAGCCTCGTTTTCGTCAATTTCGTACTCCCCCGCAATTGGGACAATTTCAGCATAGCCCCGTTCGCGCAGCAATTTTCCTTTTTTAGGATTGTCAGGATTAGGAATTAAAGAGAAAACCGTCGTTCCCTTGTGTTCCTCTCCTTCTTTATCCCAAGCCATTGCGCCTTCCCAACTGACAAAAGCGCCACCCACCGCTAAACTGGGGTCAACGTCGTGCATTTGGCAGATTTCGATCACCTTGGGATCGTCCTTAGTCAAAGGTTTTACTTCAATATACGAACCCCCATTTTCAGCCCGACGAAAAGGTAGGTGGTGGGTGGTGCGTTGCGATCGCCATGTTCCCGCGCTACGCTCAAAGAACTCCATTGCATCCATAATTCAACTTATTCTGTCTTGACTCTTCTTTCTTATTGTTGCGTATTTTGCGGTGGGTTGTTGGCGATTGGGTGTAGATTCGCGAAAATATTGGCCATCAAGAGTTTCTGACATCTTTGGAGTGGAACAACACCCCCCGCAAAATAGGGGAAACCAATAACCAATAACAAAAAAACAGTAAGCTAGGGGACAAACGTGACCCTTAGCTGCTAATAAGGAATTGGCGTACAAGTTAAAATTTCAACAACCTTAAAGCCTAATTCTTCAGCTTTCATCATGAACTCGTGGGTGACATCACTTTTACCGCGAGAACAACCATTCCAAACAATCAAAGCTGAAGGATTTTGGTGGGGATACTCTTGCTGGCTCAGGGCGATCGCCTCGTCCAAAATAACATGATTTACTGCAATAAAAGCTTCTTGGTCGCTCTCTTCTTGCAAAATCACCACGTTATTTTCTGCGGTCACTTGTTGCAATATCCGGTCAAAAATGAGTCCCCATTCCCCCGGACGGTCAACCACCGAAATCTCGCGAAATCGCTCTGGCTCAAATGGTAAAATCAAACGGCATGGTATCCCCAACTCCATCGCCACTTCTAAAGCCAGTAAATCAGCACCACAAGCCCCAGAACACACGAGCATAGTAGCATGACACTCTTGCAACTGTTGGCGAATTTCAGCTTTGACTTTGGCAATATTTGCTAACGGAAACCTCGGTGGATTCTGATGAGGTGCATCAATGCGCCGACCCGCAAGGGCAACAATCATGGTAAATTATCTCCAAACAATAAGGAATTTTAGCCTTTTTCGCGGCTAGGGTTATTGATTCCGCTTGAAAAAGCAATGACTAACTCTATTCGGGTATAGATGCACTTTACAGAAAACCAGAGGCTCGATCTCGGCCCCTGGTTTTTCTAGCTGAATATCCTAACACACAAACTTTAGGCAAAATTATCAACCCGTTTATCTGCGTTGCATTCGCTCGCTAACGACTCACGACACTCTGAATCACAGCCGTTTGACGGTCGATAACCGTGGTTTGTTGTTGCGATAAGGCAATCAATGAGGTAATCGATTCTTGCTGGACTTCCTGCATGGTACGCAGTTGTTGAATTTGGGCTTTGAGTTCTTGAATTTGTTGGAGTAAATCTTCAAAAGGTTCCATGAGTTTAAACTATCCTTGCTTTTGCTCGTTCTATATATTTCGAGAAAACATCCCAGCCGTGATAACCACCGTTGACCAGTTTCCTCACACGCCGCCAATCTCCGGCTTTGGCAGCTTGGTGTACGCCACGGTCTTTAAAATAACAGGCGAGAACTTGGGCAGATACGCCAGGGTCAAGGGCCAGTTCGGGATTGCCTTCTAAATCGACTCCGAGTTTTTGACCGTAGGAACGGTAATTGGCTCGACCTGTGAGTTGAACGTAACCCCGACCGTGATACCTAACCCCGTCTCCGGATTGCGTATTGCCCAAGTCTCGTCTTCCTTCGTAGCGCCGCCAATATTTCTCACCTCCCCACTCGTTAATCGGTCTAAAACCCCCTGTTTCAACGCGGATGGTTGCGAGTAGCCCAATCAATACTTGTTTGTCGAGAATGTCATATTTTTGCATGGCAGCGAGGACACCCGGTAGGTATTTCTGGCAATCGCTGACGGGACATTCAAGAATACTAGCAGTGACTTCGGGGGTAACCAGTTGGGGGACGGTAACGGCGGGGGGGGGGGGTGGGGGGGGGGGGGGGGGGGGGGGGGCGGCGGGGTTTTTTTAACAAATTTGGGCGCCGGCGGCGAGGGGGAGGTGTGTGGTGTGGTGAGGGGGGGGGGGCGGGAGGAGAAGGAAGGAAAAGAGGTAAGCGG
>JAWQFT010000080.1:0-24361 GCA_035968055.1 Jaaginema sp. PMC 1080.18
GGGGATTTATGCCCCTCCAAAGTAGGTCAGAAACTTTAGGCTTTGGGTGGGAAAACGCGACCCTTCAGTAGACTAAGATAAGGCTTGAGATAAACCCTTGATGGACAATAGAGAAGTTGGTAATGAAAATTCGTGCGTTACTGCGTAGTGTAGGTATTGTGAGTGGTGTGGCGATCGCGATCGCGTTGGGGAGTAGTGTCGCGTGGAGTGCTACTCCTATTCTTGACCTCGATTGTGTTGATGCTGACGGCAAACCGAGTAACAATTTTGAGTGGAGCGATCGCGGCTTTTCTGTAGGAAAACGCTATTATCAAGCTCGCATGAGAGCTTATCCAGGAGCCGTCATGACTTGTGCAATTCCCGAGGGTGCTTCGATGTTGTCGTTGCAGTTTGGCCTGCACGATACCAGTGAGGAAACTAACTCTGTGAGTTTAACGCTTTATCTCGATGGTGTCGCTGAACCCTCCCAGGCGATCGTTCCTGGAGAACTTTTCCCCCTGAACATTCCCCTAGAAAATGCCAGTAGTTTTGCTTTATCCCTCAACTGTAACGAAGCCGCAAGCTGCAATTCTTGGGTATATTTTGTGAATGCTGAGGTGGATTAGGTTCAGTCATCAGCGATTAAGGGGCAGTGGGGAGTGGTTTTTGGGCAGTTACCAGTGACCCGTTATCAACAATAATCAACTTTACCAACTCTTGATGTTGGCCAGAGTATTTTAGAGTCGGCGATCGCCTAAAATTAGCTCAAGCGGAATCCAACGGTTGACTAACTAGCTCAATGGTTAAGATAGAGGTGTCTTGCTTGCGAAAGTTTCTGTTGTGTTGGCCAATAGTTCCGTTATCGTTTGTTGGCACAATGCCCTAAACCCTTATGAGCCTGTGCATCAATCCCCATTGTTCTAATCCAAATCATCCAGGGAATGCGCGTCACCGTCATTGTCAAAGTTGTCATGCCGATTTAGTCATTCACAAACGCTATCGGATTGGGCGTTTACTTAGTGATACTACGGGATTTGGCAAAATTTACGAAGCTCGCGATCGCCATCAAGCCAAAATTCTCAAAGTTCTCAAAATCGATGACCCCAAGGCGATCGCCCTATTTCAGCAAGAAGCAGAGGTTTTGGGACAACTGCATCACCCCGGTATTCCCCAGATAGATGCTTATTTTACTTGGCAACCCCAAACCTCAGCCAAGCCTCTCCACTGCATCGTGATGGAAAAAATTCAGGGTCAAAATTTACAAACCTGGATGCAGGACAAAAATGCCATTGCTTACGAACAAGCCCTCGATTGGCTACAGCAACTCATTGAAATTCTCGATTGCGTTCACCAAAAACAATATTTTCACCGCGATATCAAGCCCGCTAATATTATGCGTCGTCCCGACGGACGGTTGACCTTGATTGACTTTGGTACAGCCAGGGAAATGACCCATACTTATCTGGCGAAAATGGGGAGTGGTTCGGGGGTAACTAGCATTGCTTCGGCAGGATATACTCCCCTAGAACAAAATAATGGCAAAGCTGTACCCCAGTCCGATTTTTATGCGTTAGGACGTACTTTTGTCTTTTTGCTCACGGGTAAAGTTCCCACGGCGTTTGATGAAGATCCCCGGACGGGACAGTTAATGTGGCAAGCCGCTTCATCCCATTTACCGCCAAATTTTGTCGCGCTAATCGACCGCATGATGGCCCCATTTCCAGGAAATCGTCCTCCTAACACCGAAGCGATCGCAACTCAACTCAAATATCTAGAAGCAATCGCCAGAAATCCAGATTTTAACCCGGAAGACCTGGGAAATCCGGCACAAATGACCGCCACAGTGCCATTATTTCTCCAAAAATCGCCATCCCAACCCGTTTCAGCGATTCCTGCCCATACCGCGAGTTCTTCAGTTTCCCTGGATACACCTCCTATCCAGCTTGATGTCTCGCTACCCAGTGTGACTCAGACCTTAACCAATGCGGTTAAAGGTATACCGTCGTCTTGGTGGAAAACTGGAGGTGCGATCGCGATCGCCTTAATGGGGGCATATTGGTTCGCTTCTTGGCTGAATAACCGCAGCCCGGCAGAATCGCCGATTACTCTGAGAGATATTGTACCTGAGTTTCAATTTGAGTTGCCCCCCGAACCCCTAAACACAAGTCTTCCCGTACCCACACCGCCTTCTGTGGCTGAACCCGTTCCCCTCAACTTGAGCGCCCAAAATAATGGCGTAACTTTGCAGGTGTTGGGATTGAGAGAGGAGCAAAATAATTATATTTTGGAGATCGCGCTCCAAAATAGCAATCCGCAAGCCGTGGAGTTTTTATCCAGCTTCTTTACAATCACCGACGATCGCGGTTTAGCGGTTAGTGCGACGGTAGAAGGCATCCCCGAAAGGTTACCGGGCAATAGTCCTTTACAAAAGGGCAATCTCTATATTTCTTCGGGTTTACTAATTGGAGCGCAGTCTGTCACTCTGAATGTGAGCGATACCGAGGATCGCGTACAACTAATAATTCCCAATATTCCCCTCCAAACGACCATCACGCCCAATTTAGACAATACAGACCTTTCTCCAAGTCCGAGCGAAGCGAATACAGCACCTTTGGAAGGTTAATCGATGGTTAAAGGGAAGAATGTTGAGTGGTTTCGATCGCCAGGGTTTTTCGACTTTGCCTTTCCCAGAAAAAGCCGATGGTTGAGGCTAACTGAGACATAAATAAGAGAAGAGTCATTAATGTTTTCGGTTGGCTAACTGACTGGGAAAAGGGGTAAATCAGTAGATCGAAATAAAAAGACCAAGGTTCAACTTGAATAGGTTGAGAATTACGCAAGGCTCGAACTTTGTGAAAGTAAAATGCCCCGCGACCATAAGAAAAATGCTGTTTCCAAAAAGAGGGTAAGGTTAGATCGTGGGCGTGAAAAACTTGGACTTCGGAAGCGTAAACCAGGTTATAGCCCATTTGCAGGAGGCGATCGCAAAATTCCCGATCTTCCCCGGCGGCTAAGGGGAAATTGGTATCAAAACCTCCAATTTTTTGGAAGATTTGTTTGGAAATTGCAAAGTTATTTGAAGCAAAGAATTGCAGTTTACCCGGCTTTTGATTGTAGTATTCGTATAAATAATCAATGAGTAATTGGCTGGTGGTCGAGCATAAATTTTGAGGTAAAGCGTTTAAGGTTTTACCTCCAATTAAAGCTTGGGGTGTTTTCGCAAATTGGATTTCTAGGTTTTTTAATCCGTCTGGACTGGGTTGACAATCATCATCAGTAAAGACAATATATTGACCTTGGGCTTGTGCTACCCCTGCATTTCTAGCACTAGCTGGTCCGGCGTTAGATTGGGAAATAAAAGTAATATTGAGTTGTTCTTTAAAACGGGAAATTATGGGTTGAATGGGGACTGTACTCCCGTCATCTACGACAACCACTTCAAAGCGATCGCGAGGATAATCAATTTGCGCGATCGCTTCTAAGCAATTGGCTAATCGTTGGGGACGGTTATAGGTCGGAATGACAAAAGAAAACATGAGCTTTGTGTTTTGCATGGGTAACATAACTTTAACAGAAAGATGATTTGGTAAAACGAAGAATATTTCTTACCAACCAAAGTTTCGGTTTAAATATTGATATAACTTGCAATTATGAGGTTGAAAGTAAGTTCTAAGTTGCTTTTCTAAAGGAATACATTTTTTGTTATAAGTTCCAACATTTTTGGGAGTTTGGTTAATCAGGGTAAAGGGAGCTAGTTCAAGAAAGCTTAGAACGCTATTGTAAACTTGTTGCGGATTTTGAAAAAAATTCTCACTCGATAAAATTAAGATATTTTCGGGTTTAAAGAAATCCAAATAAGTTTTAATTTGGTTTAAGTAAAGACCCCTAGCTTGATAAGCATAACAAGCATGAAAATAACTATGATATTTTCCTTGAACTCGCTCTTCTTCTTTAGCGATTGCTGCTGCAAAAGTTAAATTTTCTCGACCTTTCCTAACTTCGTGCTGATAATGAGAATAAGATCGGGTTACGGGGTCTCTTAACAATATAATGATTTTCACGGTTGGGAGCAATTTTGCTATTCTAGATGCCACTAAAGGATTGAATAGATAAGAAGGACTGGTTTCCCCCGTAATTATTTTTTGATTTAATCGGTTTTGCTGATACTCTATTTCTGCTATGGTGGGAAAATACGAGCGATATAATAACTCTCCTTTGTTAAATTTATAATCAAAAAAGTGAACTTCATTTTGCTGGGCGGGTAGCACTTGAGGATGCTGTTTGAGATAAGCATAAAGAGAGGTTGTACCAGCTTTTTGAGCGCCAACAATCAAAAAATTGGGTAAGACACGAGATGACCCTAAATAACGCCTATAATTATCATCAATAATGAATTGTTTAAGTGTATTGGGTATTTGAGAAATTGAAGATTTCATTTTTTTGCTGTTTTTGGATTAGAAATCACAGTTAAAGCCAAGTCTAGGCAATATTGAAATAATTTTGGACTCAAACAACGAATTGCCAATATATAGGCGATCGCGCCGAAAAATGTACCTAAAATTAAGATAATATTGAGCGCCACAATATCCCTGAGAAAATACTTAACTAAGAAAATAATACTGACCATAATAATTGTAGCGATCGCGGGGGTAATAAACTGCTGTAAATATCGGTTAATGGGGACTTGAATTAATCGATTGATAGCCGTTAATCCGATGGGAAAAACTAAATAAAGGCTCAGGGTATAAGCTGCCGCAACTGCAATAATACCCCAACGAACAGCGACTAAACCAGCTAGTAAACTGACCGTTGCTTCCAATAGTGTTAGTTTGAGCCGCCAAGACGGTTTTCCCATAGCCATAAAAGCCGAAGCATTAAAATAGGAAAATGTATAAATAATTCCGCTAAACGCTAAAATTCGCATGACCGGAATTGAGGGTATCCATTGTTGGCCAAAAACCGAAATAACTAGCTCAGGCGTAAGAATAGCCATCCCGCTAAAAGTTGGAAAGGCAATCAAGCTGGTAAACTGAGTCACCCGATAAAAGGCTTGGCGAAATTTTTCGGGTTCTGTTTGTAATTTAGAAAAAGTGGGCAAAGCAACTTGATTGCTCGTTCCTACTAATAATTGAGTCATTACTTGTAAAACTCGATAAGCCACTGCATAATGACCTAAAGCTACTTTTCCTAAAAAATAACCAATGAGCAAATTATCCGAACGGCGATTAAAAAGTTTGAGAAATTTGAGTCCAATAACATTGATTCCAAAAGCAAACAAATCGCGGAAATGCTGCCAAGAAAAGTTAAATTTAGGTCGCCAATCTACTGCTTGCCACATGACTAAGACTGACACGGATTCAAAGAGGAATTGCTGGCCTACTAAACTCCAAACACCAAAGCCAGAAAATGCCATAATAACGCCAACTAAACCCCCAACCAAAATGGCCACCAAGGTACGAACTGCCATAACTTTAAAAGCTAATTCTCTGGTCAAGAGCGCTTGATGTACGTGGCTAATGGACTTGATAAAAAATAAAAAAGAAAAACACCTAAGAATAGGAGCAAGTTGAAGTTGATCGAAAAAGGACGCGATCGCCTCTGCTAAAATAACGCCAACAACTGTTAATAAAATACCGCAAAATAAATTCGACCAGAAGGCAGTATCCAAATGCTCGGCATCAAGGTTGTGTCGCTGAATCAAAGCTTGGGTAAAACCTTGCTCGATAAAGATTTCCATAAATGCTAAAAAGACATTAGCAAGGGCAACCAAACCAAAGGCTTCAGGAGTTAATAAACGCGCTAAAATCAAAAAAACAATCAGCGAACCTGCCTGACTGCCCCAATTTTGCACAACAGACCAAATAACTCCTTTGATTGCCTTTTGTTTGATACTCATACTGCTGCAATATCCCTATGGGTTTTCATGCTTTATATACACCATTCCTGAAAATTATCCCCCGTATAAGTTCTTAAATCTTCAATATCTTTCCGTAAATATTCAATTAGTTTTTGTCGTAAACTTTCATCTAACTCAGGCTTTTCAATTTTTTGGGAAAGAGGAAAGTATAAAATATTTTCAACAGCCCATCTCAATTCGTGCGGCAAGCGACTGGTGCGGTGAATGAGAGGTAGTTGAGAAATGAATAAGCCTAGAGCATTTTTTCGCCTTTTTTGACTGGATTTGTGCAAAGCTTGCTCTGAAATTTGTAAGGGTAAACTGTCTTCAATTTGTAAATATTGGAAAATCTTTTTAAGGGTTGCTTGACGGTTGTTCTGCAACTGTTCTAAAGTAATCACTAAAATATTAGAATCGGGAAAATATTGTCGATATTGCTCTAGCTGCATCGAATAGCAACTTCGCAGTACATAATCGCTTTCAAAATCAGCAGCGAGTACTTCATTAATTCCTCGATGTTCGACACCAGCAGCATAACGATTTAAATAATGAGAAATAATACGCTTAATCGGGTCGCGGACTATATAAATTAACTTGGCATCAGGAACAACTGATTGCATTTTTTCGGGAACGCCTTGCCATTTCGGGTAAGCTGTATAACTCGGTGAAGTTTCGCCGCGAATAGGGGCTTCAGAATCAAAATGAGACTGATACCATTTAAGTCCTTTATGCCAATTTTTTCCTTCTACAAAGAAATGCAGTTCTTTGGCTTTTGACATAGCAATTTGAGGATGAAAATTGAGGTAATGATGCAGACTGGTTGTGCCACATTTCATTGCCCCAATAATCATTAAATTGGGAAGTTTTGAGAATTTTAACTTTTTTTGGGACTGATTTTTGAGAAATTGCATAGATTTCAATCCAAATTGCTATTTCTTGGAGATCGCACTTAATACCTTCCTTTTAAATGGCGAACCCATCCGAATGATATTTGTATTGTTTTTTTAATCGTTGATAAATCATTAAAAAATGCTCGGTGCGTCGGTCTTCGCTAAAGTGATGAATAGCCCTTTCTCGACCGGCTTGACCCATTTTTTCGCAGCGTTCTCGATCGGATAATAATTTGAATAAAGCCTCGGTTAATGACTCTACATCTCCTGGTGGCACGAGATAACCTGTTTCGCCATCTATGACGATTTCCGGTTGTGCGCCAACTGCACTGGCGATCGCGGCAGTTCCTCGCATCATGGCTTCTGTGGTAACATTACCGAAGGGTTCAGCCCATAAGGACGGCACAACCTGAACCCAAGCAGAATCGAAATGCTGCTCCATTTGCTGGCGTTCGAGATGGCCGAGCCAACGCACCGATTTCGCGATCGCCAACTCTGCGACCAAGGCTTTCAAATTCTCTGCTTCTACCCCTTGTCCGGCGATTAGTAACTGAGCTTCGGGAATTTGGTTCAGGATACGGGCAAAGGCTTTTAAAAGTACGTCTATGCCTTTTTCCGGGACGAATCGACCGGCAAAAACAACCGTGGGAGGGGAAGTGAGGGGAGGTCTGGGCGATCGCCAGGGTACGCCATTATGAACCACCTCAATTGGCTCGATTCCGGCGATTTCTAGCTGGTTTTTCATGGCATGGCTGAGGGTAACCACCAAATCAATGGCCCCCCGCCAACGCTGCCACAATTGCTGTTGTAGCATTAATACAGCCCAAGTCTGAGGCGTGAGACAGCCATTTTTTAAACACGCTCGACCCGGCGGTTCTTGACAAGGACTACCATCGGGTAAAATTTTAGTTCCGGTAGGACAAATCGCTTTATAAACTGCGGTTTGGTACACGCAGGGAATGTTTCGTAATAAAGGCAAAATCAGGGGAGACAGTTGCCATAAAAACATACGAATATGAACCACATCGGGTTGAAATTCCTGGAGGGCGCGACGTAGGGTAAAATACGCCGAAGGGTTCGCCGTTTGGGAGAAAACTTGCAAAAGCGTATTCGTCCCAAAACAACGGTAATCGGCAAGGAATTCGCTATTGGCAACAGGAACAGCACCACTGGATAAAAAGCGTACATCGTGAGCGCGATCGCGCAATCCCTGACGCAGTGACAGCATTTGTAATTCTGCTCCTCCTGTCGCTGTTCCTAAATCATTCAACAGCAAAATTTTCATTTTTAAGAATTGCCTACTGTGACTTTTTTTGAGGTTTGCGGCATAAAAGTAGGCAGCTTTAAATCGCGATCGCGGAGATATCTTTGAGCGTAACGACTGGTTAAATAGCGATTGAGAATTTTCTCAACGGGAGCGAACAAACCGTACATCATTACTTTTTGCAGAAAAACATTTTGGCTGCCAAAAACTAAACGATTGACAATCGGCTGCAAAATGCTATCTCTTCGTCGCCAACCTAAAGCTTTATATTTATGCTGAAAATAACCATCTTCAACTAAATCCCATTTTTCTCGCATTCGACTTAAACTATTTAACTCCCATTCATCGCTCCAACGCAACATATAAAAATGTAAATCTTGCCATTGCAAAGGAGTAACCGGAACATAAGTGACTAAACTTGCTGGCTCAAAATAAACGGTTTCTCCCAACTCGGCGACGCTCATACAAAAGTCTAAATGTTCTTTAGTATTCATCATCGCTTCATCAAAATTACCGAGGTTTTCAAAGATACTGGTTCGCACCAGCATGCAGTGAAACTCGCACAATTCAGTTTGACAGCGTTGCAGTTTGGGCAAAACATCAGTCACTTTTTTCCCTTGTTTGTACATTTTTTCTCGCAGTCGTCGCCGTTGTTTAATATCAACAACAACATGAGATTCTCCCCCCGCAAAATGAATTTCTTCGTGGACGGGTTCGTACTGGCACATCAAAGGGCCCACAACAGTTGCTTCTGTTTCTTCGGCACAACGAACTAAAGCAGTTAGCCAATTTTTAGAAACAATAACATCATTGTCTACGAAAACCACATATTTTGAGCGCGGATCGACTTGTGCTAATCCTAAGTTTCGGGCATGATTGGGGGTTAAATAGTGGTCTGTCCGAATCAGTTTGAACCCTTTTTCTTGGGACTGAGTTTCTAGATACTTTTTGATTTTTGCCGGGGAATTACCATCAACATAAATTAAGTTAAACGCAAGTTGAGTTTCTTGGTAAATACTTTCTAAGGATTGCTGAGTATAGCTAAAGCGCTCGCGGGGAACAACGACTAGGGTAACATCGAGATGGGTCATGAGTCTTTACTTTTTCTACCTCGGTGGATCTGTCAAAATTGCGTTTTGCTGTTCTGCTGTTCGTTCATTATAAAACGATCCTTAGTTGTAATCTCCTTTTTTGACTAAATCTGGTTTTTGGTGCTGGGGTTCAACGGTAACGCAAACTTCTTTGCTTTTTTGCTTTTTCCATTGTTCTTTGGTAAAGTCTTCGTGATATGAACGTTCCAGATTAACATTCCAGAGGTCGTGATTTTCACCAGCGATATTTTTTGCTGCCAAGATCGCTGTTAGCATCGAACACCGATAATTACAACGTCAGGATTAGTCATGGTTATATTGATAAAGTTGGGTACGTTAATTTGAGCAGAAAAACTTAGCTATACAAAGCAATTGTGAGTTTTTAAGGATTTTGAAGTGATAGTTATCGGTTGACTCCACAATATTGATGATTTATGTCTTCTCTTACTTACGCAATATTACATAGCTCGAAACAATTTTCCTATTTCTTAAGATAGAAATACTGGTTATTAAAGTAGATTAGAAGAATCTGGAAGCTTATAAAAAGTTTTTGTGAAGTTTGGGATAAAGTAATTTAGATAACAAGACAAAAACACTGTTTTGTGTATGTACTGCTCGTAATATTTGTGAATAATCAGAGAAAACTATGCTGTATTTTTTAGGTGCTTGGCTATTACTGGCGATCGCCTGCGGCATTACGGGTTTGGGCTGGCTCAATTGCTGGCGGGTTGAGGGGTTTGAGCGTTTAGACGATCGCGTTATTGTAGCGATGTGGTTGGGATTAGTAACTCAAGCCATTGCCTTGTTGAGTGCGTCTTTCTTCGTGGCTTTGTCGCCGTGGGTTGGAATCGCGATCGCCTTGGGGAGTGTAGGATTAGCCTTAGCCTTACCCCAAACTCGCGCTGACTTGAGCCAACTCTGCACTTTTTTGAATCCCAAATTTTACAGAACTTGCTTATTAATTGCGATCATCGCGGCGGGTTTTATGGGCAGTAAAGTATTTTGGATTGATACGGGACTTTACCATTACAGTGCCGTTCAATGGTTAGCAGAATATGGTGCTGTTCCGGGTTTGGGGCTGCTCAACAGTCGTTTGGGCTGGCCATCCGCTTGGTTTGCCCTCGCTGCCCCATTTAACCCTCCCCTACTCGATTCTCGCGGTACAGTTGTCGTCAATGGCTTTATCTTGCTCCTCGCGATCGCCCATTGGTGGTTAGCCGTAAGACAAATTTTCGGGAAAAAAGAGGCAAATTGGAGCGATTGGTTGGGTTTCTTTGCGTATCCAGGGCTTCTAGGATTATTTGTTCTGGGTCGCTTAGTCGCTGGCAGAATCCGGATACCAGCCACTTGGACTTTTGTCAATATTGTTGTGTCTGTTTCCCAGGACTTTGTGGTGGCGTTACTGTGTGTGCTTGTTGCCTGGGCGATCGCGGTGATTTATGCTCGAAATGCCGCCCAAAACCTCAATAACCGTATAATTCCCTTATTTTTAGCCGCCGCCGCCTTTGCCATGAAACCCACAGCAATGCCTCTGTTGGCGATCGCGACTTTATTCTATCTCATCCCTCGTCCCTGGCGATTGCAGCGTTTTGGGGTGGCGGGAATTGTCATTGCTGCCTTTGCTGTTCCTACTATGGGATTTGGGATAGTGGTTTCGGGATGTCCCCTTTCTCCCTTGCGCGTGATGTGCTGGGATTTACCTTGGACAACCCCTTTACCCGGTGAAGTTGCCAAAAGCCTCGGACTCCAAGACGGCAGTTGGCAAGCCTGGTATGGTTCAACTCCCAACCCGCAATTTTATTGGTTTTGGATGTTAAAAAAATGGCTACGAGACTCTACTCTATTTGCCTTTTGTTGTTTGGTTTCTGGGGTAAGCTGGGCAGTTTGGGCTATTATTGCTTTCAAACAGCATAAGCTGCGCTGGCAACCCCTCGCTTCTCAATATTGGATCGATGCCATAGGTGCGTTAGGATTGGTTTTTTTGACCTGGCGATCGCCCCTCATTCGTTTTGGTATTGGTTATGCTGTACTTATCCCGGCAGTGCTGTTAGCAATGGTATTTGAGAACCAAGCGCGGTCTTTTCCCCAGGGGTTTGTACCCGGACAACTCAGCCATAAATTACGGCGATGGTCATTAATGTTGCTGTGGGGAATTGCGGGGGTTATTGTTCTGAGAAGTGTTATTTTGTCTTGGTTTTGGCTGCCTCAGCCTTTATTTGAAGTGTTAGTTGCACCAGCGCAAGTGAACGATGTGCGCTACTTTTATCCTCTGGCAAAAGTATCAGGCATCGAATCTCGCGAAATGTTGTGTTGGGGCGCTCAATTACCCTGCGCGGAATATGAAGAACCCCAAAATAACAACATCAAACTCCGCAACCCCGAAGCCGGAATTAGTGGCGGTTTTGTCCGGGCTGATTACGAATCAGGGGATTGAGCTAAAGCCTCGATTAAAACGATCCCAGACCCAAAAACCTCTGTCCGTAGAACGACCCAAAAAGCGGTACTATCGAAAAGTGCCGGGGTTTTATCAATTGATTTATGCCACAAGCTTCTATTATTGGATTAGGGCGATCGGGAATTGCCGCCGCTAAAGTTCTGCAACAACAAGGTTGGAATGTTGAAATTAGCGATCGCGCTACTTCGGAGTCTTTAGTTTCGCAACAACAACAACTCCACCAGGAAGGCATCACCGTCAAGCTCGGAGATAGTCTCGACCAGTCAAGATTGAACGCTTTGGATTTGTTAGTGGTGAGTCCCGGCGTTCCTTGGGATTTACCAATTTTGCAGCAAGCGCGATCGCAAAATTTAGATACAATTGGCGAAATGGAACTGGCTTGGCGCAATCTCCAACCGTTTCCTTGGGTGGGAATTACCGGAACTAATGGCAAAACTACGACAACTGCCTTGATTGCTGCCATTTTCCAAACCGCAGGCTTGAATGCTCCTGCTTGCGGTAATATCGGTCATGCGGCTTGCGAACTCGCCCTGAAAAAGGCTACTTTTGACTGGATTATTGCCGAAATTAGCAGTTATCAAATCGAGTCTTCTGTGGAACTGGCACCGCAAATTGGGATTTGGACGACATTTACTCCCGATCATTTGCAACGTCACTATACCCTGGAGAATTATTACCAGATTAAAGCCACTTTATTAACGCGATCGCAGCAACAGGTTTTTAATGGTGACGATCCTTACCTCGGTAAAATGGGTTTGAGTCAATGGCCAAAAGCCGTCTGGACGAGCGTTCAGGGACGCGATCGCTTATTATGTAATCCTCAGCGTGGCGTTTATCTCGACGCAGACGAGCAAATTGTCGCCTTCGACGAGGTTATTGCCCCGGCCAATTTATTGAAAATGGTCGGTTCTCACAACCGCCAAAACTTGCTCCTAGCCGTGGCTGCGGCTCGTCTTGCCGGAATCGACAAAAACGCGATCGCGAGTGCTTTAGAGACGTTTCCTGGCGTGCCTCATCGCCTCGAACGCCTCTGCACCTACCAAGATGTCGATTTTATCAACGATAGCAAAGCCACCAACTACGATGCCGCCGCAGTCGGACTTAATGCCGTCTCAGCCCCTGCTATCCTAATTGCTGGGGGAGAAGCCAAAGCCGGAGACGACACCGCTTGGATTGCCACCATCCACGCCAAAGCTGCTAAAGTTTTACTAATTGGCGATGCTGCGGCTCAATTTGCCCAACGCTTGCAAACATCGGGTTACGAGGACTACGAGATTGTCGAAACCCTCGAAAATGCCGTTGCGCGATCGCAAGAATTAATCCCAACCCTGGATGTAGCCGTGGTTTTGCTCTCCCCCGCTTGCGCCAGCTTTGACCAGTATCGCAGCTTTGAACACCGGGGCGATCGCTTTCGTGAGTTATGTTTAGCGATGGCGTGAAAAAGATGTTTAGCAATAGTCTTTTCCAGAATTTAACTCGCTGGCAAAATCCGCACGCGAGCAAACCGCAAGCCCGTAATGCCCTGTAACGCTTCAATTGTGCCAGAATCAATCTTGCTGTCTACATAATGTTCTCGCACCAGATAGCGCAAATACTGATGATATTCTTGCCATTCGTCGTTGGTAGAGTAAACTACCGTCAGCATCCCCGGTTGCGTAATGCGGGTTTTTTCTTTGACATCCAATCCCTTATCAATGCGCTTTTTGACAATTTCGTAACGGGTATCTCGCGTTCCTTGGACATCGAATAAACGCTCGGTTTGCTCGTCGTGGAAAATATCAACGGTGTTATCTTGCACCAAAACCAAGTGACAAACATTCACGGGAATATCCTTATCTTCCCGCAACTTCAGGCAAACTCGTGCCGCTTCGCACATTGCCCGCAATTGTTCGTAACGCAGACTGTGGAGGTGAAATAAGGAGAATTGGGAATTAATCGACTGACCTACATAGATAATATGATCGATGCCGTCGGCGACTTCGGTATCGCAGTAATGAGGCAGGATATCTTGCATTTTGCTTTGCCACACTTCCCAATTTTGGCGCAGTGCGGCATTAACGGTAGCAATAGTGGCATCATAGCGATCGCGTTCGTCATAAACATAGCCATGCTCGTTATCGCAGGCAGTTTCATAAGCTGTAACCGCTTCTAAAGCAGCCTCACCGCATTGACGGAAAAAGTCGAAGTACAACTCCACATGATGCCGCAAATAATCCACTGCACTCACTTCATCTTCGGCATTGACTCCTCGACGCAAGCGTTCTTGGTAAGCATTGAGATCGAGGCGGAGTTGTCCGAGAAAGGCCACAGGACGATATTGTACCACTGCATCGACAATGGCTAATGCCAGTTGAAATTGTGCCAGCAAGTCACCTTGAATGGCTTGATTTCGCAAAGCTGCCGAACCGCGAATGTCAGAAAGCCCGTACATGGGATAGACATCGCTAAACACAATTTGCTCGGAGGGTAAACCGAGGCTGCGACGTTCGGATTCTTGACGAAAACGCCATTCTACTGCCGGATGAATGTTAGAAAATTGGGTGTGGGTGGCTTGTCGCAGCGCTGCTTTAAGCGCCGGAATCAGGGCGTTGGCGTGGTTTGCGTCGAGTTGGTCAAATTCGTTAGGGCGATCGCTCCCCACGGCGACAATGCCAATTAACGACGATTCTAGAGCATTTTCGCGATGCTCATCTTCGACTAATAAGGGGATCAGTAATAGGGACTGCGTACCGTTTTCGATTAGTTGTTTTTCTAATTCCGAAGTTCCCACACAAGCCAAAGATGGCACATTCCAAATGCGATTAGCTTGAGCGGCTCGGATAAACTGAGATTCAGCTAGGGAGTCGAGGGTGTAGGTTTGGCTTTGGTGAGTATTGGTAGCCGAACCCATTGAGACATCCACTTGGTCTTGTTTGACTCGTAACAGTAAATGTCGGTCAGCGTGAAAGAGCGATCGCAACTGTTCCCCTAAATAGATAAAACTTTGGGGCGAAAATACCGATTCTTGCTCGATTAACCAGCTAATCAGGCGCTGAATCTGCTCTTGAGCTGTAATATCAATGCCTTCCCACAACAGATAACCACTAACGCGGTAGTTATCCCAAGCAATCTTTTCTTCCCACTTGCGTTCCGAGACAATCTCGTGACTCAGCCAATCCCTCAAATCGATCCCGGCAAATTCGTCTATATTGGGATCGATGCGTTCGACTTGCAAGCGATCCGATCGCAACCAAAATTCTAAGTGACACCGAACCGGACAAGGGGGACTTTTGAGGGTAGCCACGCTGGGTTCTTCGAGAAAACGCCATTCCCCCACATCCAAGTGATAAATATCTCGTAAAATCAAACGCAGGAGATGGCGGCGAAATAACTGTTCTTGGTCAGCCGCACTAAAATCATCCAACAAATCGCACAAATGCAGATTGCGGGTGTTTTCTGGGGGTAAACCAAGCCGTTGTAAAAAGGCTTCATTGGCGTGTTCGACAACGCAAGTATTGGGATCGAGTGCGGCGAGGAGGAACTTACTTTGTTGACCGGCGGCAAGTAACCAATCGGGAGCATCGAGAAAGCTGTTGGTCGTGGTAGAGGCATTAGCCATGAGATTTTTACCCTTAAACTTAATATTTACCAAAAAAGTAACGGCAATTTATTTTTTATATACAGGTCGAAAAATAACGATTCAGCAGTATTTCTAACTTAGAGATGGGTGACGAGAACTGTACCTCAGAAGTTGCGGCGCTGTAGATTCACTCCTTGATTTTGTTCTGGATATCTCAGCGTCGGCTACTTTTTACCTTGGGATAGGAGCCAATTTCCCAATTTGGCGATCGCGATCCTTGAAATTTGTGAGACGATAACGGAATAATTTAACATCGACCCAGTACGCGATCGCGTCCCCCGCTATTTTACCTTTCATTTCTTTATTGCTATTCGCTAATTGTTATGCAATTGCTCCAAAACTCCACCCCGCCTTCTGACTTTGCTAACCCCCCTTTACCTATTGCCCCGTCTCTGCCCCGTCGCACCAAAATTGTGGCCACGGTCGGCCCGGCGACGCTCAAGCCCGATGTCCTGCGTCAACTGATTGAAGCTGGAGCAACCACCCTACGGCTAAATTTCTCCCACGGTACTCATGAAGACCATGCTTCCGCCATTCGCTTGATTCGCCAAACTGCTTTTGAATTGGATCAACCCGTCGCTATTTTACAAGACTTACAAGGCCCCAAAATTCGCCTCGGTAAGTTTGAAAATGGCTCAATTGTGGTTAAAAATGGCGATCGCTTTACCCTCACCAGTCGCCCCGTTCCCTGTACTCAAGAGATCGGTTACGTCAGCTACGACAAACTCGCCAAGGAAGTTCCTCCCGGAGCAACCATCCTCCTTGATGATGGCAAAGTCGAGATGATTGTCGAAGAAGTAGACCCCGACCAAAAAGACTTACATTGTCGCGTGGTGGTAGGCGGCCCTCTTTCTAATAATAAGGGCGTAAACTTCCCCAATGTTTCCCTGTCTGTGAGTGCTTTAACCGATAAAGACCGCCGCGATTTGGTTTTTGGTTTGGATCGAGGAGTCGATTGGATTGCTCTGAGCTTTGTCTGTCAGCCCCAAGACATCCTGGAAATCAAAGAACTGATTGCTAATGCCGGAAAATCTGTTCCCGTGATTGCCAAAATCGAAAAACACGAAGCCATCGAGCAAATGGAGGCGATTCTCTCTTTGTGCGACGGCGTAATGGTGGCTCGCGGCGATTTAGGGGTAGAACTGCCTGCCGAAGATGTGCCGATTTTGCAAAAACGCCTGATTGCCACGGCTAATCAACTCGGTATCCCGGTGATTACTGCCACCCAAATGCTCGATAGCATGGTGAATAATCCCCGCGCGACTCGTGCTGAAATTTCCGATGTTGCCAACGCCATTCTCGACGGTACGGATGCAGTGATGTTGTCCAATGAAACCGCCGTGGGCAAATATCCCGTGGAAGCGGTGGCTACTATGGCCAAAATTGCCGTCCGCATCGAGCAAGAACTCCCCAATACTAAAAATCTTAAAGCCGCGACGCGCTCGATTCCCAACGCGATCGCCGGGGCTGTCGGTCAGATTGCCGAACAACTCGATGCTGCCGCCATCATGACCCTCACGAAAACCGGGGCAACTGCTCGCAATGTTTCCAAGTTCCGCCCCCAAACGCCCATTTTAGCCATTACACCCCACGTTGATGTGGCTCGCCAACTCCAACTCGTTTGGGGCGTTAAACCCCTGCTCATCCTCGATTTACCGTCCACTGGTCAAACTTTCCAAGCGGCGATCAACATCGCTCAAGAAAAGTATCTCCTCAGCGAAGGCGATTTAGTCGTGATGACTGCTGGGACGTTACAAGGTGTTGCGGGTTCGACAGATTTAATTAAAGTTGAAGTTGTCACCGCCGTTTTAGGTCAAGGTATTGGTATTGGGGAAGGCTCGGTTAGCGGTCGAGCGCGGGTGGTACGGAGTTCCCAAGAAACGGGGGGCTTTAGTCAAGGGGATATTTTGGTTGCTCCTGCGACCAATGCCGAATATGTTGAAGCAATCCGCAAAGCTGGAGGATTAATTACTGAGGAATCAAGCCTGACCAGTCATGCGGCGGTTTTGGGTTTGCGCTTGGGTATTCCCGTGATTGTCGGTCTCTCACAAGCGACGGAGAAAATTCGCGAAGGGTCAATTCTTACCCTCGATGCTAACCGAGGCTTGGTCTTTTCGGGGGCTATGTCCCATACTCATCAAAGTTTGGGTAATGGGGTTAATGTTCCGGTACTTTAGCGGGTAGGGTTCGGAAGTCGGGTGTTATCTGCAATTGGGGGAAGTGTTAGTTCCCTACTGTAACGCCCGACAAGCAATTACTGTGGCGACTTTGGCGGAGTTTCAGGCTTGGTTAACGCCCTGGAGTCAAGCTCGTAATGTTGCAGAAAGTTGACTTTTGGGGACAGATGGGGACGCGATCGCCTTAAAATTCAGAAAGTTAAGGCCAGCAATCTTCAAGTTAATATGCAACTGACTCCCCAAGAAAAAGACAAATTGCTAATTTTTACCGCCGCTTTACTCGCAGAACGCCGCAAAGAACGCGGGATTAAGTTAAACTACCCGGAAGCTGTGGCTTATATCTCCGCAGCGATTTTGGAAGGGGCTAGGGAAGGTAAAACTGTTGCTGAGTTGATGAGTGCAGGACGACACCTCCTCAGTCAAGATGAGGTTATGCCGGGAATTGCTGAAATGCTGCATGAGGTTCAGGTAGAGGCTACTTTTCCCGATGGTACGAAGTTGGTGACAGTTCACGACCCCATTCAGTAAGTAGAGGCGAAATTAAGATGATTCCGGGTGAATTATTCGTACAAGATGGCGAGATTGAAATCAATGCGGGTCGCGAGACGAAGCGTGTTACAGTAGCGAATACGGGCGATCGCCCTATCCAAGTTGGCTCTCATTTCCACTTTTACGAAGTTAATAAAGCTTTACAATTTGACCGCGAAAGTGTTAAAGGAATGCGCCTTAATATCCCTTCTGGAAATGCGATTCGTTTTGAACCAGGGGATGAAAGAGAAGTTGAGTTAGTTGCCTTAGCAGGCAGTCGCCAAGTTTACGGTTTGAATGGCTTGGTCAATGGTAATTTAGATTAAATGTGCGTTTTAACTAAAATTTGGGCATTTTAAGAGTAGTGGCGTAACACACCTAAAATGAGGCTTTAACGTAGGATGGGTTAGGCGGCTAAAACTTCCGCGATGACTGCAATGCTCGCTATCCGTCGTAACCCACCGCTCGTATGTGTGTCGCAGCCGTAGTAGTGTTTTGAACTACTACTTTTTTTGTCTTTAGCCCAATCTACCGAATTTTTTATTGATTTTTCAGGGGTGCAAATTCCATGACAATGCAGTGTAAAGACTGGCGAAAGTTTTTGGTTTTAGCGATTAGCTTTTGTCTGTGTATTTGTTTGACAAATTGGGCTACTGCTCAAGAGTTGGAAGGTAATGAGATTGATGGTTATTCGGTAAGACTGGGAACAGAAGAAATTTTTACAATTCAGAAGGGAATTGGCGAGTTTAGTGCTAAAGATCGCGTCGAAGCTGTTAATGCTCGGCTAGCAAAAATTGCTGAAGATGAGTCTATTCTGATTGATTCTTTTCGCATTGAAGACCGCGCTTTAACAACTATTATTAAAGCCGAAGATGAGCTTATTGTTACGATTACTAACCGAGATGCGCGAGCCGCCGAAAGAGAACGTCTGGAACTTGCAGAAGATTATTTAGAGCAGTTACAGTCAGCACTCAAAAAATATCGTTTGAATAATAATATTAAGCGTACTTTAGGCGGTATTTTCTGGGCTTTGTTGGCGACAATTGTGCTGATTATTTTATTTAATGTTATTAATTATGCTTTACCGCGTGTATATGGCAAAGTCGATCGTTGGCGGAATGACTATATTCCGGCTCTCCGTCGTCACGAAAATGGTAATTTTATTCAGTTACTGAATAGCTATATTTTGGCAATTATCGGCACAGTTATTGTCAGCTTAATTCAAATTATCAGCTTGATTTTGATTGTGGGCTTGCCTTGTCTTTATGTTACTTTGGTTCTGAGCTTTTTCACCTCTACCGAAGCAATAACCCAAGCAATACTAGATTATATTGAGACGGGAAATCCTTTTAGAATTGCCCTTGTTTTATTAGTAACTTACTACAGTTTGATTGTACTGCGACTCACTTTTACTGAATTAGGTCGCGGTACAGTTAAAGTATCTTGGTTTCATCAAGAATGGGCTGAACCGACTTATCGCTTAATTGCCTTTTTCTTAATTTCAACCGCGATTGTGGCAATATTTCCCTACATTCCGGGTTATCAATCTTTGGCATTCCAAGGTTTTACTGTTTTCTTAGGGATTGTCGTTTCCTTGAGTTCGACAGTTGCGATAGCGAATGTTGTATCGGGCATTATTTTGATTTACACGCGGGCTTTCAAAACTGATGATTATGTTAAAATTGCCGACGCAACGGGAGAAATTGTCGAGGAAACGTTATTAGTAACGCGAATTCGTACCTCGAAAAATGTGGTGATTACGATTCCGAATACGATGGTATTGGGTAGCCAGATTATTAATTATAGTGCGGCGGTGCGCGATCGCGGTATTCCTTTGGTACTTCATGCCAACATTACGTTAGGTTATGATGTGCCGTGGCGCAAAGTCAATGAGGTATTGTTGAAAGCGACTCAAACTGTCGAGTTAATCTCCCAAGAACCAGCACCTTATGTTTTGCAAAAAAGTCTGGATGATTTTTATGTCAGTTATGAGTTGAATGCTTATACAAATCATCCCAACAAGATGCACGATATTTATTCAGAACTGTATCAAAGTATCCAGGATTGTTGTAACGAGAATGATATCGAAATTCTATCTCCCCATTACTCAGCAATTCGAGATGGCAATCAAATCACAATTCCTGAAAGTTATTTGCCTGATGATTATGAAGTGCCGAGTTTTCGCATTCAACCGCTAGGGGGATTGTTAACGATGATGGGTCAAAATTCAACAACTGATGGTAAGAATGGCTCGAATAATAACCATTAAAACTGAATAAGTCCAGCCTTGTTTTGGGTGCGTTACGGCGGATTTTAAATTGCTCTATTATCGTGAGATTGTAGCCACTTAATGCACCCTACAAGAGCCGCGATCGCACTATTTTAAAAACAGCAAAGTCTGTAATTTTACGACAAGCTAATAACCAATAACTAATAACCAATAACTAATAACTAATAACAAAAACCAGTAACTCACCGGAAAAAACTTTACCTCTAAAAGCTAACAACTAACAACTAATCGCGATACACTATTCTAACGAGACTGTTAGTTGCTGAATTGATACAGATGGCGAACTTTTTATTAGAAATTGGTACAGAGGAACTTCCTGCGGATTTTATTGATAGCGCGATCGCGCAATGGCGTAAACTGATTCCAGATAGCCTCAACGAGCAGTTTTTGTCTACGGAGACGCTTGAGTTTTATGGCACTCCGAGACGTTTAGCTGTCTTAATGACGGGGCTGCCGGAGGGACAAAGCGATCGCACTGAGGAAATTAAAGGCCCCCCCGCACAAATTGCCTTCAAAGACGGTAAACCCACCAAAGCGGCTGAAGGTTTCGCTCGCAAGCAGGATGTCCCCCTAGAGGACTTGGAAGTACGGGAAACGGAGAAAGGCGAGTTTGTCTTCGTCAACAAAAAAATCAAAGGTCAACCCACTAACGCCATTTTAGCTGACTTGATTCCCCGTTGGATTCTGGGGCTAGAAGGTCGTCGTTTTATGCGCTGGAGTGATGGGGATTTGCGCTTTCCGCGTCCGATTCGCTGGTTGGTAGCCCTCCTCAATGATAGGGTGTTACCCGTGGAGTTGGTTAACGGGGAGGAAAAAATCGAGAGCGATCGCCTTTCAGCAGGTCATCGCATTTTACATCCTAATCCCGTACAGCTATCACAAGCAGCAGATTATGTCAAGAGTTTGCAGCAGGCTTTTATTGAAGTCGATCCGGTGATGCGTCGTCAAAAAATCGCAGCACAAATCCAAGAAGCCGCACAGAAAATCAACGGCATTGCGGAAATTAGCCCGGAGTTACTAACAGAAGTCACCAACTTAGTTGAGTCTCCCACCGCCGTAATTGGGACATTTGAAGAAGAGTTTTTAAAACTTCCTACCGAAGTCATCATTACGGTAATGGTAACTCATCAGCGCTATTTTCCCGTCAAGAAAACTGACGCAAGTGATAGCGAACTTTTGCCCAATTTTATCACCATCTCTAACGGCGATCCGAGCAAATCAGAAATTATTGCTGCTGGGAATGAACGAGTAATTCGCGCCAGATTATCCGATGCTCAATTTTTCTATCATGCTGATTGTTCCGAACCCTTAGAAGCCTATTTACCGCAACTGGATTCGGTTACTTTCCAAGAAGATTTAGGCACAATACACGATAAAGTTGAGCGTATTATCGAAGTAGCTGAAGAAATTAGCAATCAACTCGATATTTCGCCAGCTACCTACGAAGAAATCGAACGTGCTGCCTTATTATGTAAAGCCGATTTGGTTTCGCAAATGGTGTATGAATTCCCAGAATTACAAGGGATTATGGGACAAAAATATGCTTTAGTTAGCGGCGAATCTTCAACGATAGCAACGGCAATTTTTGAGCATTATTTACCGCGCAATGCCGATGATACATTGCCCAAAACTTTAGCCGGGCAAGTCGTAGGTTTAGCCGATCGTCTTGATACCTTGGTTAGCATTTTTGGTTTGGGAATGATTCCGACGGGTTCGTCCGATCCTTTTGCTTTACGACGGGCTGCTAATGCTGTTATTAATATTACTTGGAAAGCAAATTTAGGCATTGATTTAGATACATTGTTACAACAATTATCGGCTGATTTTGCCGATAACCACGATAACCTGGAATCGCCTTATCCTACTCTGAAAAACTTTTTCTCACAACGCATTCAAACCTTATTACAAGAAGAATTAAATATTGATTATGACTTGGTAAATGCGGTATTGGGAGAAGACGATCCAGAATATTTGGAACGGGCTTTACAGGATTTGTTGGATGTACGCGATCGCGCTTTATTCCTCCAAACAATTCGCGACAATAAAACCCTCGATGTTATCTATCCCACTGTCAATCGTTCGACGCGATTAGCAATTAAAGGAAACTTGGATACTCAACAACTCGATCCCCATGAAGTGGTAAATCCAGAGCTTTTTGAAAAGTCTTCCGAACAGCAGTTTTATGAAGCTTTGATTCAACTGCTTCCCCATACGCAAACGGCTCAAATTGAACGCAATTATCAATTATTAGTAGAAAATTTAGCGAAAATTGCGCCCACTGTGAGTAATTTCTTCGACGGAGAAGACAGTGTTTTAGTCATGGCTGAAAATGAAAAAGTGCGCGAAAACCGCCTTAATCTTCTAGGTTTATTACGCAACCATGCTCGCGTTTTAGGAGACTTTGGGGCAGTGGTGATGTAGATATAGCGCTACACGCAGGGGGTGGGGGTTAGGGAATCACTCAAGCCTTTTTCCCAATTTGAATTACCACTTTTAATTAGGAGATTTGGGGACTCAATTTGATCGACAACACAATACAATTAAGATAAAGGCTAAAGCTTTTGCCACACACACCCAATGTTTGAACTTGTAGAAGAAATTCACGACAATCAACTCGACGATTTACTGACGATGTATCATCAGGTTTGGTGGAGTCGGGAACGACAAAAAGATGATGTACTGCGAATGTTACGGCATTCAGATTTAGTTTTGGGTATTGTTCATGTAGAAACGCATCAACTGATTGGCTTTACTCGAATTTTGACGGATTTTGTTTATCGTGCCACGATTTGGGATGTGATGGTTCATACTCAGTTTCAAGGTCAAGGATTGGGACGAGTTTTATTGAATGGTGTGATTTCTCATGGACGACTCCAAGAAGTAGAATTAATGTTATTAATTTGTACTGTAGAAATGATGCCGTTTTATGAAAAGTTTGACTTTACAAGAGAGATCAAAAACGATTTACGGTTAATGCAACGGGTTCGATTGATATCATAAAATCTGAGAAAGTCGAGCATTTTGACTATTTGGTTTAAACAAAATATGATGAGTTTATGATGGATATAGAGTTGCCAGTTTTGTTAAGTTCTCGTTTAATTTTGCGGTTATCGCTTATGTTTTTGATGAGTTGAAGTTGCACCGAATTATGGCGGCTTATATGCCCCACAATCGCCGTAGCGGAAGCGTTTTAAAGCGACTGGATTTTGTAATTGAAGGTTATGCTCTTGATTATTTGATGATTCAAGATGTTTGGCAAGACCATATTTTAACCAGTTTAATTAATAAAGATTGGCATTCGCAATAAAACCCCGGTTGGGGAAAAACCAGGGTCAAAATTAAACAAGAAAAGCTTTTAGGAATTGCACTCTAGAGATTCGCGCGTATCCATTCCCGTCACGGGATTTGTGCCAGTCGCGACTTCACACAAATTTTTGCGCTGTACGCCATCTAATACAGCAAAACTGAAATCTGCTCCGGTAATATCAACATTTTTAAAAGTAGACCGTAACAACATGGTTTCAGTCAAAATGGCATTATGGAGATTGGTATTAACAAACTGAGCGAGATAGGCAATACCATCGCTAAAATCAGCGTTTTCCCAGTTCGCATTGGTGAGATCGACATTGTTAAATACTGCCCCTTGCATATTGGCATTGCTAAAGTCAGCGTTGATGAGCTTGACTTCGGCAAATTCGGCAGCACGCAAATCTTGGTCGGCAAAGTTTTTGCTAGTGACCACAATATCATCATAAGCCCGAATTGCAGCAGAACTGGCGGCTTGAGCAATGGACGGTAACGCTAAGGTAAAAGAAATCAGAACCACAATTGAGATCGAGAAACGCTGCCAAAATTTCATGGGTATTTATTAAAACAGTAACGGGAGTTATTCGTTACAAATTTTAATAAAAATGAGCCATAACTGAAAGGGTTATGATAATTTTGGCGATGAGTTGGAATCCGGGGGGTAGGATTCTGGTTCATCGGCGGGGGGGGTTTTCTAAGGTAAGAGGGCTGTCTCTTTTATACATCTGACGCCGCCGCCGATAAAGCCCGCGGCACATTCCTGTGCTCGGTGGTCCTCGTATGATAAGCTTTCCATGATTCAAAATCTCCACACACCCTTTAGATCCGAAAGTTCGTGTCTTTTATACCCATCGGCCTCAGCCGAT
>JAWQFT010000081.1:0-24055 GCA_035968055.1 Jaaginema sp. PMC 1080.18
CTTTCATCTTTAAAGTCGGTTATCAAGGGGAAATGATTTGTGCGCCAATGCCTAAAAAATGGAGTGTTGAAGCTGATTCTCTGGGAAAAAAGTTACACCTTGACAGGGGTGACTGCCCAAAACCCACTGCCCAAAACCCACTGCCCAAAACCTACTGCCCAAAACCTACTGCCCAAAACCTCAGTATCAATCATACTCAATAATCGTCTGTATCCATTCCGGGGGGCGGGGAATGGGATTACCCAGACGATCGAGGAGGAATAAAGCGACTAAATGGACAACCAGTACATAAATCAAATTATTAATCAGTACCATGACCAGGGCGATCGCCTGTACGATCCAAGGATCGGGTTGTGCGAGAATACCCAGACGAATAAACAGCCAACTGGCTAACGCCGTAATCTGATTAATCGAGTAACGCCACAAATCCTCTCCCAGTAAAAAAGACAGCAACCAAAAGCGAAAGAAAAAACCAATCGAGCCGAGAAGCGTACCCAAACCGATAGAAACGCCCCAAGACAAACCCCGTCGCCAACAAGCCCCCAACTGCACCCCCAAAAAGCCAAAAGGCATCAAAAACATAATGCTGCGATTGGGCCCCATTAGCACCGACAACAACAAACTCGCCACCAAGGTTGCCATCCAAGCAGCACGCGCACCGCGACGGAGATACACAAAAGCAATGGGGATGGCAAAGAAAATTTGTAAAAGCGGCCCCAACGGAAAATAATAATTAATCAACCAGATCAGGCCGGCGGTACTGGCGAAGAAAGCGGTTTCGACAACCGTGGCAGTGCGCGGCGATCGCGACTGTGCCGAGGTCATTTCCGCTTGAGGCGATCGCTTGGGCTTCTCTCCTGCGACCTCATCGAGATCGACCCAATTGACTTCATCGGGATTCGTTTGAGATTGATTTTCAGCCGTCATCAACTAATATTTTAAGTAATAATGCGCTCTAAAGCTTGAATATCAGGAATTCTCAGAATATCTTGCTCTCTGGCGATCAAGCTCTTTTTTTCTAACTTGGTCAACACCCGCGTCACAGTTTCGCGAGCCAAGCCACTCAAACTACTCAACTCGCGGTGGGGTAAGTTGGGAATTTCTGTTCCTTGGGCTGCTTGTTTGCCCTGACCTTCGGCTAAAAATAACAAAGTATCTGCCACGCGGGACATACTATCAGCTTCGCGCAAACGCAGACGACGGTTCACTTGGCGCAAGCGCGTCGCCATCAATTGCGCCAAACGTACCCCAGCTAGGGGTTCAGAGTGAATTAAAGACACAAAATCTTGAGCCGGGACGCTGCTAATTTTGGTGGGAGTCAAAGTAATTACATCCGTCGAACGCGGCACTTCATCCAAAGCCGCCATTTCACCAAATAACTCGCCCTTACCGATAATATTGAGCGTCACTTCCTTGCCATCGAGATTGTAGGTGCGAATTTTTACCCAACCATCCAAAATAAAATAGACTGAGCCACCCCAATCATTTTCGAGCAAAATGACTTGATTAGAAGGGTGCATCCGAGTCACAGCATGGCAAGTCGCCTTTTCCATGATTTCGTCGGGTAGACCTCGAAAAAAGGGAGTCGCTCGGATTAAGTCAATATCAGAGTTGGGGTCGCGGGGACTGTAACGGTCTTCCATGAGCCAGAGCAATTAAGATTAACGGGCTTTGTTCGCATTGCTTGCCTTGACAACTCCACGCCCTTATAAAGACGTGAATTCTCGCTTCTTTCAGATTGCCCCTTAGCTAGACTCCGGAGCGATAGATACCTAGATATCTTCCTCTTCGTCCTCGCCAGAACGACTCAGCGAGCATTTTTATGACTTGGTTTCTTCTCCAAGACACGCTCTGCCCGAACGCAAAAAGTATTATTTTCATAACTTATCCTTCAAAGTTTTACATCAACAAGGATTGTGCTGAAAACCCCCTACTCTGACTACTTAGTTGGCTAGGTGCAAAGTACCGCCCACATTACGGGTCAAAACAGTATTTTCCCAAGTTTAACAAAAAGCCGTCCCAAGGCCGACTATAGGGGTAGGATTTTCCTTAGAGATCGGCACTCATCACCCCCATTAAAAGATACACAGTTATTATGCGCTATTGTTAACTTCCTTGTACGATCGCCATCAAATGGTATAAGAAGGAAAAAGCGAGTGCGTCGCGAATCACCTACTCAGAATTCTCCTCGCGGCTGACCTTGACTTTTTTTGCTGCATCTGGCCTACGAGATAACCAACCCCAAACCTGCCGTGACTGCCAATCTGCCTATACAATCTCTCATTGCCGAACTCGATCGCCATCTCAGTGCGACTACCGAGCAAGAAACAGTTACTGTCTCCCCAGAATTTTTACAACAACTGCGCGCTGTGTTGAGCGATCGCGAAGCAATGACTGTTAATCCTACCGCGATCGCCACAGCCGTTGTCGAGCAGCTACATCAGCAAAACCTCTCTTCTGTGTCTTCGTCTGTCTCTTTATCCGAAGTAACGGCTTTGCGTCAGCAGCGAGACCTACTCCACCGCGAGATTCAAAACCTAGAAGCCCATCGCCAGCAACTCATTGCGGAATTTTTACAAGTTTTGCTGAGTCGCGTTAGTGAAAGTATTAAACAAGAGGTTAGCCAAACGGTAGAAAGTATCGAGAGTCAATTTCTCTACGCGATCGCCCCCACCTCTGAAGATACCTCCGAAGCGGCGATTTCTCTAACCCAGTTACCCGGCAATCCCAGCCAACGCCTCGAACAAATCAAATACCTCCAACAAGAATCCGACCGCTTGTTTATCAGCCTCGACAGCACTCTACAAACCGTGTTTTCGACTTTGGAAAAAGACTTGATCGGCTATCAAGAATCTTTGGCGACAAAAGCGAGTCAAATGTACAATGCTGCTAATCTTCAATCGGAAACCTTACCGCAACCCTCCCTACCAGATATCTCAGAACCCCTGGATTTGCCCCTCAATTTTCAAGCCAGTGAAAAAACTCCCGAACTAGCTACCTCAGAGGTCTATCCTGCTGTCACTCCCGTACAACTGCCCGATGCGGCAGTGTTGTATCCCTTTCCAGGGATGGAACTCCCGACGGATAACCCGCAGATAACCTCAGAAGCCCCAGAAGCCGACCCGATCGATTTTGATAATATGGCTGATGCTGAAATCGATGTGCTACTGGAACTCGACGAAGAAGTCACCCCGGTTAACGAAGCCCCCCAAACTGCCTGGGAAGCGGCTTTGTTTGAGGAAAATGTTGCCCTGACTCCTCCCCCTCTAGAAGAGTCAGAAACTGAAGCAGCCGAGGAGTTAACCCCAGAAACGACCCGCCTAGAAGACGCGGATACGCCTGAAGAGCAGTTATTTGGCACGACGGCAATACCCCCAGAAGTAACGGCAACTGCCCCGGAAGCCACTGTTTCTGACGCGACGGTTGTTGAGGAAGAACTTTATACCGAAACTGCGGCTGAAGAACCGCAACCCGAACCGGAAACGATTGCCGAACCCGAACCCGAACCCGTTACCCCTGTTCCTGAAAGCGATCGCCCCCCCATTGAAGAAACAATTTCGTCTCTGACAGAATTACTATCTCAAGCTTATGTAGACGAAACTTCAGAAGACGAAGGGGATATGATGCCGTTTACCCCCGTTCCCGTGGGCGAAAACTTATCAGCCAGCGAAGAAATTGAAAATACCTCAACCCCAGCCGTGTCGGATAATCTCGACCCCGAACAACTCGAACATCTCAAAGAAAACTTGAAAGAAGATTTAGAACGCTTTCAAGAAGGGGGAGAAGGGGAAACCATTGATGTGAGTGCTACGCCAGTGACAACGGACAGTGCTGAAGTTCCGGCTGAGTTGATGGGAGAAAATTTGGAGCAGGTGTCAGTGGAATCTCTAGCTCAAGAGGAGGAAGATATGTGGGCTGACCCTCCTGGGGAGGAAACCTCAGAAACAGAAATGCCAATCCCCGCCGAGATTAATCCCGAACCCTGGAGTGGTTCGACCTCGACGACAACAGACAATCCCAATTCCCCGTCATGAGCGATCGCGCTTGGTATTTGGGCTTAGATGCCGGATTGTCGGATTGGCGAGCGGTTGTCAGCGATGGCGATCGCGTTATCCCTTGGCAAAGTGCTACTGGGGAGGTACAGTTTCCGGCAGTGGCTTATCTGGATGGGCGATCGCCGTCGAGTAGCCATTTTCCCCTCGGTCAAGAGGCTTTGACGGCGATGGCGGCTGAAGAAGGCATTTTACTCGACAATTTTAAGCCTTATTTACAAACGAGCATCCCGTTCTACGACCGCACGACTCAGCGCTGGGAGCCGAGGTTACAGGTTTACGGACAGCCCCAGGTGTCGTTATATTGGCTGCAACGGGTGACGCAAGCGCTGTTAGAGGGTTTAACGCCAGAACTGGAGCAGCAGGGGTCTGAGGCGATTTTCTGGCGAGAAGCGCTGTCGGATTTGGCCGGGGTTGTGGTGAGTTGTCCGGCAGGGAGTAATGATGCTTATCGTTTTAATTGGCGCGAGGCTTTGTTGCGATCGCAGCGAGTTGCGAGTAGCGATCGCGTTTATTTTCTTGAGGAGGCGATCGCGGCGTTGTTGGGGTGGCACGGAGACGAACGCCTCAAACCGGGTTTGACGTTGATGATTCGTGGGGGAGCAACGACGACGGAGTTGGCTTTGGTGGATTTACCGAGTCAGTGGCAACGGCTGAATCGCGAGGCGTTGGTTTTACGGAGTTTCCCTTACGGGGGGGAGGGCATTGTCGAAGATATTTTCTATCAATTGCTTTATCCTCAATGGTTGAGCCAACCGGGATTTTTACAAAATTTAAATTTGGATGTGCCGCAACCTGGAGTCCCCGATCGAACGCGACGGGATCGAGCGCGATCGCAGTTACGCAGTTTTACGGGGGGATGGCATTTACTAGAAACTGCCAAGCGAGTTTGGCCGATTCTTCAGCAACAAGCGGTTTTACAAAGTACCTTGGGGGATTTGGCTTGGTGCGTCCAGAAACGAGATTTCGATCGCTATATTATTGAGCCTTACCTAGCAGCGTTGAATCAAGAATTGAATCGTTTGTTGAGTCAAGCGGGATTGCCTGGGGAAGCTATTACCCAGGTTTTGATCGGCGGGGGAACGGCTTTGGCTTTACAAGGAGAGATTACGGATTGGCTGAAGTTGAAATGTCAAGCTGCAAGTTATTGGACTCCCGACGAGGCTGAGTTGCTTGTGGCCAAGGGGTTAGCGCGCTTGCCGGAATTTGGGCAACTCCTCGATGCGATCTCCCATCAATACAGCGATTACTTTTTATTTCGGGAATTACTGGAAGTGTTACCCGACCGTATTATCTCGGAAACTGAAGTGATGCAGCGTCTCGAACGTCGGGGCATTAATACTCGTCCCGTGCGCGATCGCCTGCTTGCTTGGTTGAGTGGGACTTTACCGAGAGGCTTGATCCCAACCACCGAACGCGGTGCTTGGTTAAGTATTACTTCTCAACAAAACCGGGATTATCAAAACCTTACAGCCGCTCCTCTCGCAACGCCGCAAACGGAAGGATATCGTCCCAATGGCAAGCAACGTCAGCGTTTGCGTCAGTACATGGCTGCTTTGTTAACCAGCAGCGAACAAAAGCTTACAGACCCCCTTAGCAATCACTTAACTGCGTCTCGGTGGTCTTAGTTTTGAGCAGTTTGGCTTTTCTCTATCTCAGGGAATACAACAGATTGCGGTTTTACCTATCTCATGGAAGAAACACGCAGATTAGACTTTACTTAATCTTAAAAAAGCCAAATTGCTCCATAAAGATTC
The DNA here is from genome assembly GCA_035968055.1 of Jaaginema sp. PMC 1080.18. GTDB lineage: Bacteria > Cyanobacteriota > Cyanobacteriia > Cyanobacteriales > Spirulinaceae > Jaaginema. The sequence continues at coordinate 5,810 of JAWQFT010000081.1, forward strand.
AGTAAAGGTACGGAGAAAGCTTAGTTTATTTGAGGATATCTCCTCTAGTATTGAGTTCAAGGACGAAGCCAAAATACAAATTTGCAACCGTGATTACAACCATCAAACAATTCCAACCCCAAACCAGTCAATTTTCTGCTCCAGAGTTGCAACTACTTGATTATCAACTCAATTTTCCTCTAGATATTTCTACCCATAGTTCCACTCAATGCCGCATCAAACGGTTCATTGATATCCTCGGTGCGTTGGTAGGTTTGGCAATTACCGCCTTGTTGACTATCCCCATCGCGATCGCTATGTACCTTGACGATCCGGGCCCGATTTTTTACAGTCAAACTCGTTGCGGTTTACACGGAAAACCTTTCCGTATCTGGAAGTTCCGCTCGATGATCGTAGACGCAGATTGCCAAAAACATCTTGTGAAAAACCAAGCCAAGGGGCTGATTTTCAAAAACGATAACGATCCCCGTATTACCCGCGTCGGTGCATTTTTGCGTAAAACCAGTTTGGACGAACTGCCCCAGTTCTGGAATGTCTTGCAAGGCGATATGAGCTTAGTAGGAACTCGTCCTCCGACTCTTGATGAAGTCAAACAGTACGAAGAGCATCACTGGAAACGCCTCGAAGTTAAACCGGGTATGACAGGACAATGGCAAGCTCACGGACGCTCTCGCATTACAGATTTTGAAGCAATTGTCTGCATGGACATTGAATATCAAAAGAAATGGACACCTTTATACGATTTACAACTGATTTTCCGCACGATTCAAGTGGTTATTGCTCGCGATGGTGCTTGTTAAAAAAGGCGCTCGTTCATTGACTTGTTAACATTAGAAATGCACAATTGTAAAATAATATCTTTTAACCAAAACTGTTTGTAATTTCTGCATGAATTTACCCACTTGGATTACCTTTTCCCGACTTTTGGGAGTGCCATTTATCTTATATCTGCTGTACGAACCCACTGCATCATCGCGGTGGGTTTGTCTTATTATTTTTTTGATTGCGGCAGGTACGGATTGGCTGGACGGCTATCTCGCTCGTAAATTGGATTTAGTGAGCGATCTTGGCAAGTTTTTAGACCCTTTAGTTGATAAGTTGTTAGTTTTTGCCCCATTGTTGGCTTTGATTGAATTAGGACAGATTCCTGCTTGGGCTGTGTTTGTGATTTTGGCTAGAGAGTTGGCGATCGCGGGTTGGCGGGTCAATCAACCTAAAATTTCTGGGGCGAATATTTGGGGCAAACTCAAAACAGTTAGCCAAATTATCGCGATCGCTTTACTTATTGCTCCTTTACCCTCTCCTTGGGAAACAACGGCGTTGCTGGCTTTTTGGGTTGCTTTGGCATTGACGTTGATTTCCGGGCTGATTTATGTTTTGCCGCAACCGCCATTGAGTAGCAGCGAGCCGCAGTAAGGAAGGGGACGCGATCGCGCTCATTTTTCTTGAAAAAGAGGACAATACTGTGGCGACTCCCGACCTAAAACTCGAAAAAAGCCGAAAACTCAAACCGGATCGTTACTGAGTAAATTGGTAAAAATATGCTGTAACTGACCCATACAGCGCTTGCGCCCCGGCAATTGATACTCGGTATAGAAAAAGCAGCGATTGGTCGTTTTAGCGTGGATGGGGAGCTTTTCTGAGCCTTGGGACAATCCGCGATAAGCGAAACGCTGCTCGCCAAACTCAAGTACCCGCAACCAAGCTTGAGTCGTTGAAGGTAACTTCTGAGTCAAACGCATGGGAAAATTGGGCGTGGAAAGAGACTGCACGTAAGCCGCCGATAAAAATGGTGCGTACAGATCGGCATAGGGGGTTTCTTGATACGCAAAAGTCAAACTAACCGCTTTGGCTAAATCCCGCACGGGTTCGGTATCGTAACCCATTTTTTCCCGTACTAGGGTGTTGCGTCCTACCATACTGTGTTGGTTTGCCAGATCGGTCACGCTCATGTGCGTTCCCCCAGTGACGCTGACGAGGTATTTTTCGCGGGTTAGTTGTTTGAAGGGTTCGAGTTGGTGTTGGAGGGGGGGTGTAATTGAATCCTCGCTGCTGGTAAGAATCACTGTAGGCGTGCGGACTTGTTCTAAGCCACGATCGCCGAATAAGTGACCCAAAGAAGGATTGAGGGCGATCGCCCGCTTAATCCGCACATCCCGCAGTCTGAGATGGGTTTGGGGCAACTGAGCGGCGGCACATTGCAACCAATCAGCCGGAGCGCGACCTAGGGGAATGCGGTCTTGACAAAACTGCCGCAGTTCTTTGAGGTCGAGTTCGCCCCCGGCTAAGGCAAGGACGGTATAGCCCCCAAGGGAGTGACCAATCGCAATTGTATTATCGGTATTAAATTTATGGGATAGATATCCCCAACCGTCGTTAATGCGTTCGAGTTCGTCGAGCAAAAAACTGATATCTTTGGGGCGATCGATGAACTCCGATGGGGGTAAGAATTGGGTGGGGTTGAGATTCAGCGAAATTTGGGCCAGGGTGTCGATACTACTGCCTGGATGTTCGATGGCTGCAACGCTAAAGCCGTGGGAAGCGAGGTGTTCGGCGAGATAGTTCAAAAAGCGTCGATCGGCAGCAAAACCGTGAGAAAGCACGATGAGAGGCCCTTGGGTTTGCGGGGCATAAAATAAATCTACCGGAATGCGCCGTTGGCGTTCTCGGTCGATGAGAGTGAGCGATCGCTGACGCACGCGATATTTGCCTGCTTGGGTGGGGTCAAGGTTGGGGGGATAGGCGATCTCGTTGGGGGGATCGACTTGCAACTCGCGAGCTAAAATCGGACTCAACAGCCGACTTTGCCATTGGGATACTTGTAGTTGGGCCGTTGTGGCGATCGCGGCGGTGATGTCAAGGGTTAAAGTGTCTTGGGGATAAGCTTTAGCAAAACTGAGAATACTGACGTTTTGGTTTTGTTCTAGGGTACGATACAAAGCGGTTTTGATTTGTTCGTCGCTGCTTTCGGGTAAAATGCCTTGCAGTTGTTGGAGAAGCTGGCGACCGTCAGATTTGGCCAATAGTTCGTCTAACAAGGTATCTGCAACGCTGGCATCGACTTTTGTTTGACGCGCGAGTAAGGCTCGCACTTGGGGAGTCAGTACCCATTGGTAAATTTGTAGGGAAGGTTTGAGTTCCCCTGTCGCTGCAAAATGTTCTAGGTCTTGTAGAGATAATGTTTGCTCAAAAGTCCCTAGTTTGAGGGTTAAGTTTTGGGCGGCGATCGCGCTTTGGGTCAGCCCAGTCAGCATTCCTAGGGTGAATAAGCACAATATACTGCCCTGCTGCCAGCTTAAGCCCAATCGAGGCCAAAATTCCTGTTTTTTGAAAGGATTAGACTTTAGAGGCCAAAATTTTCGTAGAATCAGAGATGGAGTCCGCTTTCCAGGGTTGCGATGCCGATTTCTCATCATTTCGCTGTGGCAATAACTGCTTAATGTGAAGTACCCAACGCCAACGCTTGACTTTTGGCGTGGGCTTCCTGTTTCAATGACAATTGCCTAAAGCCGGGTGTGTTTCCAACTTTGGTCTTACATCGTCGACCCAGGCTAAAACGCCACTTCCTGACGCTAAGAAATAGTCACGCTAGTTCTCAAGCCGCATCGTTATTGATTTTGCTAAACAATGATTGTAACTACTATACCTTTGATATTTAGGTTCTCAAACACTTCGGACTTGGTTTTCGTCTACTAGCTGGCGTGAAAGCAAGTGATGAGAATCTAGTCGGCGATAGACTGCTATTAGTATATCGCAATAAAAATCTACAATAGCAACATTATGACTGGGCTTTTGCTGATTCTAAAGACTGTTTTTTGCCGATTTTGTTGCAGAAAAACTCTATTTTAGGGCAATTTTGGCAGAATTTATGGCTAAAAAGTGGGTGCGGGACTGCAACAAAATTAAACTTTTGATTACCTAATGTTTACTTGGGAGCGCTACACTGGGCGGTGGTTAATTGGCAACCGCACTGAAATACAAAGGTTTTTATGCTTCTGGGCGATCGGCTTTATACGGCTCATTCTGACGATATTCAAGACAAACAGCGCTTTCATTTTTATCATCGCGGCGAAACAATACCGCTTATGACTCAAGGGGTTTGGCAAGTTTGTCGGGGTTGGGTACAGTTAAGCACGACTCACGCAACGGGAGAAGAAGTTTTACTGGGGTGGGCAGCGCCATCGAGCTTTTTTGGTCAGTGGTCTACTCGTTTGGAGATGTACGAAGCGACGGCATTATCTGATGTGTATCTGCGTTGGTTTTTCCTCAGCGAAATCGAAAGTTCGCCTCCCCTATCGCGATCGCTCCTCACTCACTTAAATAACCGCTTGCGTCAAACCGAAGCTTTACTAGCTGTTACGGGACAACGCCGAGTTGAAGACCGCTTGCATCAACTCCTATTATTACTCAAAGATGAAATGGGGGAAAACTGCGATGGCGAAACCCGTCTGGCAGTTCGCTTTACCCACCAGAACCTTGCCAGTGCCATTGGTACTACCCGCGTTACGATCACCCGCTTACTGGGTAAATTGCAGCGTTGTGGTTATCTGCGCTTGGACGAGCATCGCCATATTCTGCTGAATCATCAACAATGCGAAGGATTTGACCGCATTTAGACCTAGCGATTGTCACGGATTCCGTCTACACTTTGGGTAATGAAGACTTCATTGCTCCATGACCCTAAAAGCACTTTCTCTCGCTCCTCCAGAAGGCAGTCCCCCCCAACATTTACTGATCGCGCTCCACGGTTGGGGTGCAAATGCTCGGGATTTGATGGGTTTAGCGCCCTATCTCAATTTGCCCGATTGTTATATGTTGTTTGCCGATGCGCCTTTTCCCCATTTTCAACTACCGGGGGGGCGGGCTTGGTATGCTTTAGAACAAGAGGGTTATCCGGGTTTGAGTGAAAGTCGCACGGCTTTGTTAACTTGGTTGCGATCGCTCCCCGAACAAACAGGTATCCCTTTTTCTCGCTCGGTTTTACTGGGATTTTCTCAAGGAGGAGCGATGACTCTCGATGTTGGGTTAAGCTTACCTTTAGCAGGCTTGTGCGTGTTGAGTGGCTATTTACACGATACGCCCCAAGTCAGCCCTACGCCACCGCCAGTCTTGATGGCTCACGGTCTCAACGATCCGGTTGTGCCTTTGGCAACGGCGCAAAGTGCTAAAACCACTTTAACCCAGTTGGGTGTAGCGGTCGATTATCGCGAATTTGTCATGGGACACCAAATTTCTGCGGAAGTTGTTGATGTCGTAGCTCAGTTTTTACGCGATCGCTTTGCTCAAAATTCTTGAAGTTTTTAGTATTTATACTCATTCTAAAAAACTCAAACTCTAGATTTCTTGGTAAAGTAATCTTTTGAAGGATAAAGAGACTATAATCTCCCTTGAATGACTGAATTTCAGCCGAATGATAGATGTTTATGGAGACAATTTTTCTTAATGTAAACCAATGGTAGATAAGCCAATTTCTCAATAAGCAACTTATTAATTATTATGTCTTTTGAATCTCCTATTGTGAAGGTTTTAGTGGTAGACGATCACGAACTCATGCGGTTAACTTTAAGTGTCGCTTTGAGCCAAGAAAAAAGTATAGAATTGGTGGGCGTTGCGAGTAACGGTCAAGAAGGCATCGATCTCGCTCAACAACATCAGCCCCATGCTATTTTAATGGACTTACAAATGCCCATGATGGATGGGTTGACTGCCGCTACTAAAATTAAACAATTAGTGCCGAACACCCGCATTATTGCTTATTCTTCGGTGAGCGATCCCCAAGTTGAAGTGATGGTACAAACCGCTCCTATCGATGCTTTTTGTCGCAAAGAAACATCCCCAGCCGAACTTATTGCCATCATTCAAAAATTGGCCAAAATGCCTTGCTAAATCCAACAATTTCAAAAAGCTATTATTTGTTAATGAGTGGCTAAGGTTGTATCTGTATCCCATTAATTGTTGTTTTCATCAACGCCCTAACTGATTGGGAAGATCGCCACAGCCCCCAGGAATAGTTTCTCTGGTTTTTTCTCCTCCCCACGCACAGATATAACATCGCTGTTCTTCACTGAGGCGCTGGACATTGCTAAAATCGACTTTCTCGATGACTGCCCCGGTGTATTCTCCGGTTTCGTAGTTGGGACGATGAAGGCGACTGCGAGGACTGGCGGTTTCTACAGCACCATAAAATAAGCGTACACCCCGCAAATCTGCCCCAGCGAGGTTGGCTTCGTACAAAACTGTCCGCGATAAGTTGGCTTTGACTAAATCGCAGCGACTCAAATTGGCTCGCACCATATTGGCATCGCTCAAGTCCGTCCAGCGTAAATCTGTGCCGCTCAAATCGGCTCCGGCTAACATCACTCCCAAGTCAATCACCCGCAAACCAAATAAACGGTCTTCTTCGTAACCGCCCGTGCCGTCGAGGATGGGTCGTCCTAGTTGTCCGTCGCGGCGCAGAGGGGTGACGAGTTTGGATTGAGATAAAAAACGCAGGATTTTGGCTTTTCCTGAAGCATCAACACTGCTGAAAATGGCGGCAGTCCGGCCTTCGGCAAAGGCTCTTTCTTGCGGCCAATCTTCGAGTAAGCCTTCGTCGCTGAGAGCGAGGTCAGAAATGCCTTGGAAGTAGGTGTCGATGGTTTGTTGTTGGGTGATGGTGTTTTGGCGAATGGTGAGGTCTTTGGAGATGACGTATTGTTCCCAAGCGACGTAAACGGCAATGATGGCAATCATGATTTGACCTAAAGCTCCAAACCAATCTGCCCAAGAGCCAAATTCGTCCCATTTGATTTGCGTTAGCCAGTAGCTAATGAGGTTGTAGAAACCGATGAATTTGAACAGTCCGGCGAGGGCAAAGGTGGCGATGGCGAGGCCAAAGAGGGTTTGACGCTCTTCTTGGGTGAGAAAGCTGGCAACCCAGTTGCGGAGTGCGGGGAGAAGGATGCGTCCGGCGATGAGGAGAGCGACGAGAGACCCGGAAATGCCAATCCAAAAGCTGTTGAGGAGTAAGCCTAGTGCCATGATAACGAGGGCGGCGATCGCGATCCAGGATTTGGAGACATCTCCGCTGTTGAATGCTGTTGGTTGAATTAATAGCAGTTGGCGATCGCTTTTGCTGGTGTTACTGCGGGTTGGTGTGGTAATGGTGGTAACATCGGGCGCTGATGCACCATTTTCGACGGCAGGGGTTTCGGGGTTGGGAGTGGGTGAGTTGGGGGGTTGGGTCATTGCAGTTATCAGCGATTAAGGGGCAGTAGGTCTTGGGCAGTGGGGAGTAGTTTTGGGCAGTCGGCAATCGGCAGTCGGCAGTCGGGGAAGTGGGATTTATGCCCCTCCAAAGATGTCAGAAACTTTCGTCTACAGAATGGACTCTGAAAATCGCCCAACGCCAGATTATATACGAGTTTCAGCTTAAAAAAGTGAATTTAAGTTTCAAAGAGAGTCATCAATTGTTGTAACGAACCTGTTTTTTATCGAGACTCAAGCATTTATCTTAACTGCAACTAGACCAGGAAACTGCGAGGGCAGACGAGTACAATTATGAAAGCGGCTTAATCGTAGTGTATGAGCAATGCCTAATTGTTTTCAATGTCATAATTTGGTGGATGCGGAGGCGGTTTGTTGTCCTCACTGTGGTGCGACGCTAAAGGCTTTTGGTCATCCGGGGATTCCGTTGTATCAAGCGAATATGGAGGATTATCTCTGCGATACCTGTTTGTATCATGAGGATGATTCTTGTACGTTTCCTCAGCGCCCTTATGCTAAAACTTGTACTTTGTATTGCGATCGCGAAAATCCTCCAGGAAAAAATGATTCTGTTCTGTATCAGTCTCCTGGGGGATGGATTAGTTTAAAGGCTTGGTGTTATCGCTATCGCACTGTACTAATTTTATTATTGATTATAGGCATAAGTTTATGGCTGGCTTTGAGTTGAATTTTTCCCCATTAGCCCAAAAAATACCGCAATACTGGCTTAAAAATGCTCGCGTTCCTATTAGTTTGTTAAGCGATTGTGCTTTGAAGCCCCAAACGAGGGAAGGGTTATGCTGTGTTGATATTGAGATTAATCAAGGTGAAATTAGTCAAATTTTACCGCCTTCAGATATTGCCTTAGAAGGACTGAGTTTTAATCTCAAAAAAGGAATTGTTTTACCTTGTTTTATTGATAGTCACGTTCATTTGGATAAGGGGCATATTTGGGAGCGATCGCCGAATTTAGAAGGGACTTTTGATAATGCGATCGCTCTCTGTTTGGAAGATAGCAATAATTGGCACGCTGAAGATTTATATCGACGCATGACGTTTGGTTTAAAGTGCAGTTATGCTCGCGGAACTAAGGTTTTACGGACGCATTTAGATTCTTTTGGCGTTCAGGCGGAAATTAGTTTTAGTATTTTTCAAACTTTACAAAAAGAATGGCGCGATCGCTTAACATTACAAGCAGTTTCTTCAGTAAGTTTAGATTATTTTTCACAATCTCAAGGCGTAAAACTCGCGAATTTGGTGGCAGAAATTGGGGGCATTTTGGGGGGAATTGCCTACATGAGTTCCGATTTAGATCGTCAGCTTGATACGGTTTTTACATTAGCGAAAGAACGTCAACTTCCCCTAGATTTCCATGTAGATGAAAATGGCGATCCGACTTCGATTAGTTTAAGGAAAGTTGCAGAAGCTGCTTTGCGTCACGAGTTTGCTTATCCTATTAGTTGCAGTCATTGTTGTAGTTTGTCTCTCCAAACTCAAGAGGATGTTGAGACGACTCTACAGTTGGTTAAAGAGGCAGGAATTAGTATTATTAGTTTGCCTTTATGTAATCTTTATCTCCAAGATAGTTTACCTGGCAAAACTCCGATTTGGCGAGGGGTGACGCGCGTTAGAGAAATGGAAAAAATGGGAATTCCGGTGGCTTTTGCAAGCGACAATACTCGCGATCCTTTCTTTGGTTTTGGGAATTTAGATATGTTGGAAGTCTTTAACCAAGCTGTCAGAATTGCTCATCTCGATCGTCCTTATGGGACTTGGATTGATAGCGTTACAAAAACTCCTGCAACTTTGCTCGGATTGCCAGAATGGGGAAAAATCAGTGTAGGATCGTCAGCCGATTTGGTTTTGTTTAAAGCTCGTTATTACAGTGAATTGCTATCTCGTCCGCAGTGCGATCGCGTGGTGCTACGCGGGGGTTATCCTATTAACACAACTTTACCGGATTATGCCGAGTTAGATGATTTGATTCAAATTTAAAATGAACAGTAATCGGTAGTGCTGGCTCGGTTGTTTAACTTTTATAACTGAAACGTTAGCAATATTTTACAAAATATGAAAACTTGTAAATTGTTTGCTGGAGAACAGAATTAAAACCAATTCACAGCTATAGTTGAGAAACAATGCGATCAAGCGTGTTGCCCCTAAATTATCTTCCTGGGGAATTCCTACCCCACGATAGAGGAAAATACTTTCTGTGTTGCTTAATCTCAAGTAAAGTCATTAAAATCATTAAATTACAGATTGGCAATTTTTTATAGGAGAAAATACAACCATGAAATCGGTACTTTATTCTTTTCTCGGTGTGAGTTTAGCCCTAGCAGGAACTGCAATTCCGGCTCAAGCTCAATCGGTAATTCTGAATGGGGATTCTCTCAGACGGGTCGAAAATCGCTCGATTAATAACGATAACGATTATCGCTACTTCTATACCGGAGGAGAAGCCAGTACAGATATTCAAGGTGAAGCGAGTCCTGCAAATATGCCGACATCTGAGATTGCAGAAGGAACAGAATTATCTGTTTTTGGTGAGAATTTAAACTTAGTATTTGGCAGTTTAGTCGAGCGTCCTAGATATGTAGAATTAACAAATTCTGCTGCTATTGGGGAACGGGAAACGCAACAATTACAGTTATTATTTCCTGTGGATGAGTAGTACCGTATAAGTTGCTGGTTCGCTTTCATTGCGCCATAGCTGAAGCTACTTTTTAGGATTGAAGAGGAAAGCTCGATTTTTTCTTTATTGTACGCCCACAGAACGACCTTGAGAACCAAAAACGATCGCGCGATCGCTTTCCATAGGTTCCCAGCCTACCTCAAAACCTTGTTCCCAAGCTAATTCTCTGGCTTTACGAAAGCCAGTGAAACTGTCGGGACGGACTAAAAAGGCTAAGTAATCGGTTTGGGGGTTTAACTTATTTAAAACTGCGCGAAAATCTGAGGTTGCAGCTTGGATTTCTCCGGGTTTTTCTCCTGCAATTTGGGGTAAAGGGACGTAAGCAATACCCCCTCCAGATACTCTAGCGTCGTAGTAGCGAGTGGTGGTGCGATAGTTTTGCAAGCGTTCGATGCGACGAGTTTCACAGCGTTGATATTCCTCGGCTTGAGAGAGGTAATAGTCGTACATTTCCGGGAAAACTGTATCGGGAATTTCCGGCTTTCGGCATGGGGGTAAACCTTCCATATAAAGGTCTAATTGTCGCGAAACTTGGTCGGTATCGAGGTATTTGATTTCGTCGTTAGTCACTTCAAAAAACTGGGCATTTTTGTTGGTATTAGATACTTCAGGAGTCCGAACAATGGTTTCGACTTCGACAGTAATTAAGGCTACAAATAAGCCAATAAACATTAGTACCCCAACGGTATTGGTGAGGATATCGAGAAAGGAGTCGAGGTTTTGGGTGGGGGAGGAAATGCGCCGTCTGCGTCTAAGTCTCATAAGCTAAGATGGGGAGGGAGAATTGGCTGATTCGACGTTGAGTTTCCAACCTTTATCGAGGGGTTCGTAACCCAAACTAATGCCTTCGGCTTCGATGATATTGCGTAAATCTTCAAACACGGCAAAAGCATCGGGACGAACGGCTACAATGAAGTATTCGCGATCGCGATTTTGTTTGACTTGGGCAATAATTGCAGTTAAAGCTGAGTTAGAATTTGCGAGTTCGTTACGCGGTATCAAAGTTCCTTGGGGATGAATGATAACCCCATCAACTCTGGCTTCAAGATAACGGGGAACTTTGGTTAAGTTTGTGCCTTGTTCGCTTTTGACGACAATTTTTACTTCGCGATCGCTACCGTAAGTTTGGCTAGTAATTACAATAATTAGTAAAATTAGCGTCCCAATGGTACAAGCTAAAACGGAGAGAAAGGGGAATAATTCCGTTTCGATGGGTTTACGAGTTATTCTCTGTCTACGCATAATTTTAACCTTTTACTCGTCCCCTTCGACCAACATAATGCGACGGGGTTTACCGAGTTGTTGCAGTACGGGTTGCAGTTGGGCTAAATTGCTATCAATGTCTTTGAGAACTCGGTCGAGTTGAGCGGTTTTTTGCAGTTCTTTAAAACTTTGTTCTAAGTTGGCTTGCAGTTGAGCGACTTCGAGGACTTGTTGACTGCATTTTTCTAAAGCTTCGACGCGGTTAGAAAGGGCTAAAGTGGCTTGTTCGAGTTGTTGACTAATATGGGAAGATTGGGCTTCTAATTGTCCCGCGATCGCGCTACGATCTTGATTGATAGCACTCAGGGTATTTTGAATTTCTTGGATCAGCATTTGACTATGTTGTTGCTGAGTTTCCCAAGTTTGAGCAAAGTTTTGACGGTCTTTGAGAGCGACTTGATTAATCTTATCAATCTTCTGCAAAATTTTGGTACTGGTTTCTTGAATTCGGCTAATTTCTGAGACGAAAACTTGTGCGATTTCGGTAGCTGCTTTTTCAGCATATTCTCGTGCAGGTTGGATTAAGGCTTCGGAATCAGGAAGTTTACTTTCAACGGCTTCTATGACAGCTTGACGAATTGTATTGGGATTAATCGCTGCGCCTTTGTGGGGAAGTTTAGCTAGTAAATTTTCATTAATATAGACATCAATGGCTAGTAATAAGCGCGACTCAAAACGTTCGACTAAAACCAAAGGAATCATGACTAAAACGCTGAGTAACAAAGCCAGTAATGTTGTATCAAAAGCGACGGCTAAACCGCTTGTTACCGTACCAATTCCTTCTTTAATTTGGTCAATTTCTCCCGCTTCTTCGAGAAAGCCAGAAAAGCCACTTACCGCTTGACTAATCCCAATGACAGTCCCGATAAAACCCAAAAGCGGAATGGCCCAAACCAAAATTCTAGGTACAGAATAAGACGACTCCGAAGCACTGGCATAAAAGGAAGAATCATCCAGGGCAATTTCGGTAGCGGTTTGGCTATTACCTGACTCAATATAAGCTTTTAAAATGCGACTACAGCGCAAGGGGAGGAGATAGCCATTTCTAGCTAAACCGTACTGAAGTTTGGCAACTTGCTGAGACTGAGCATTGTCTAAACTAAAATTATTGGGAATCCAAGCTAAATTTAAACTGCGATATTCTTGTTGTAGTTTAATAAATTTTAAAAGGGTGATAATAATGACAAAGCAAGCTAAGAAAACCGCGACAAACTGAGTAAAACCGCGACGATAAAATAAATCACCAATATTAGAGTCTTGAATGGGTAAAAGAACGATATAAACGATCGCAAAAAGTAAAACTGCCCCCCCCACAACCAGGGATGTGGATACATCAAGTTCTTGGCGTTCGAGATTTGCTTTTGCTGCCATCTCAATAACTTATCCTAATCTAGAATTGAATTAGTGCGATCCTAGCAGAGTTTCCCAAAATTGAGCAGAAAGACTAGAAATGCCATTTGTTTAAAAAAACGCGATCGCGACTTCTCCGATCCTTGCCTTTATTGCCATTACTTTCTAAACGAGCCGTGACAATTTGCGAAGGCTGAGTTACCGAGGCTTGTTGACGCAAAGCGGATTCTAATTCTTGGGAACTAATATAATTAGACCGCAAAGCAGTTATCATTATGATTTTCTTCCTCAAAACGTTTAAAGCGATGAATTCTTAGCTTGGTTTTCACGGAATCCAAACTGGATTTAAACCCGGAAAAAGCTTTTCGGGAGGTGCAATTTCTGGGTCTCGATTGCTCCGAAAATTAGGCGTAGGTAAGACCCACAAATTAGCTTCGAGTTGGTCGGGTTGATTTTGTTTAGGAACAACTTGGTCGAAACCCAAAGCCAGACCATCGGGAGTCATATTCAGACTGACTTCTTGATAATTAGATAAACCAATAAACGGGATATTTTCACCTTTTTTCAAGTCAATTAAAGCGATCAAAGGTTGTTGGGGAGATTGGTTTTCTCCGCCGATTTGAAAACAGTAAACTAACTGGGGTTTAAGTCGATCGAATTGGCAGTTGCGGATATCGGCGATCGTTTGTAAGATAGGGATGGTATCTTCGGCCTCCCCTGTCAAAAAGAGCGATCGCGTCCCATCTGCATCAATCCGCAACAATAGCATTTCCCCAGTATCCGGCGTAAAACCGAGTATTCCTTGATAATTGCGGTAAAACTGCAAACTCGGTGCATCTGGAGTCAAAGGAAACAGAGATACGCCATTTTCTTGCACCACAGCCACACTTTTACTGTCCGGGGTAATTTGAAAATCCAGGGCTTGAGTCCCCAGCGATCGCGGTTGTTCATTTTCTTTCATCACCCAAAGAGTCGTATCCTCGCTGTTGTTACGACTCACCCGTTCGACCAAAATCAACCGACCATCGGGAGATAAATCGAACTTGAGATTGCGGTACTCGCGAGCATCCAGTAGCCGTTGAATGCGTCCTAGGGGTTGCGAATTGGCAGTATTGGTGTAATTAATCCCGGTCGTAACCGCATACAACTGTAGGGTATCCAAATTCGCGTCATTGACGGTACTATCAACCGCCGAAAACAAAATGCGATCGCCTTGGGGATAAGGTTGAAAATCAATCACCGTCAAATCCCCAGGAGTCAACAGTTCCCGACGATCTTCAGTAAAATTATACAAAACAATTTTGCCCTGTTCCTCGCCTTCTGTCCCCAGATAAACCACAATGCGATCGCGAGTCAACAACTCAGCTTGAAACGACGCAATCCTACGACGGGGTTGACCCAACTCTGCGCGTAATGCCCGCGCTCCTCGCAACTGTATCTGATAAGTTTCCCCATACTGAGGCGGCGCAGTCAAAGTATAAAATAAAGTATTACCACTCCAACTAATTGTCCCCGGTAAATCTGGGTCAATTTCCAAATTTGCTGCCACACTTTCGCGGTCAATCGGCTCGCTGAAGGTCAAAGAAAAACCGCGATCTCCCACGCCAATTGGCCGACCTTTACCACTGTACTCGATTACCTGGGGTGCAGACAAAAAAATAGCACTTATCGTACCCACAATTGCCCCCAATAACGAAAGCATGGTCGCGATCGCAATGGTATCAAATAAAAAAAATTTCGATTTTTGAGTTATCTTTTTCGGCTCGGTCTCAGACTTCATACAGTTAGGTTAAGATTCAACCAGCATTGAAAACGATTTTAACCAATCTTGACTGAGAGCTAACCTCGTCTTCATTGCCAATCACAATGTTAGCTCTCAATCCCAAACCCCCTCCCTCGATAGAGAGACTTATTTTTTAATACAATAGCTCGGTCAATATCCCAACTCATTTGCCAATACAAAAACGGCTAAAAATGCGATCGAGTACCGATTCTGTCATTTCTTCCCCCGTAATTTCTCCTAACCCTTGGATAGCATCTCGTAAATCGATTGTCCAAAAATCCAAAGGAAGTTGATATTTTATCGTATCTTGGACGCGGGTAAGGGCAACCCCAGCGCGAGTTAATGCTGCTTTTTGGCGTTGATTAATAGCCAAATCCACATCGGCTGCACTCACAGCACCTATTTGAATGCTGCTCAGAATCGCCGTTTCCAAGTCCTCTATGCCTTGGTTGAGGGCGGCGGCAGTTTTAACGATTGGGGCAGAATAGGGGGGTAGAAGGGCATTCTCCGGCGGCTGGAGGTCGATTTTGTTGAGGATAAATAGTAGGGGACGGTCTTGGACTTGTTGGTAAATTAGCTCGTCTGCGGTAGTCCAACCCGAAACCGAGTCTAGGACAAATAGTACCAAATCGGCGGATTGGGCAGCGGCCTGCGATCGCGCAACGCCAATTTTTTCGACCGTATCAACCGTATCGCGAATGCCTGCCGTATCGAGGACTTGCAAGGGAATCCCCCCCACCACTAACTGAGACTCTACCACATCTCGCGTCGTCCCCGGTAACGCCGTCACAATAGCGCGATCGCTTTGACTCCAGGCATTGAGTAAACTGGATTTACCCACATTAGGACGACCGACAATGGCCACTTTCAGGCCACTGCGAAGTAACTCCCCGCGATCGGCTGTGGCCAAAATCTGCTTAACTCGATAAAGAGTCTGGCTTAACTGCTCTTGAATCGCGGCTTCTCGTAGAGGGGGTAAATCCTCTTCAAAATCAATCCGGGCTTCCACTTCAGCTAAAATATCCAAACAAGCCCCCCGTAACTCTCGAATGGGTGCCGCTAGTTTCCCTTGTAACCCAGCCAGAGCAATTTGGGAAGCCTGGGGCGATCGCGCTGCCACTAAATCTGCAATACTTTCAGCTTGGGTCAAATCAATACGACCATTGAGAAAAGCCCGTAGAGAAAATTCCCCCGGTTGCGCTAATCTTGCTCCTTGTTCGAGACACAAACCTAAAACTTGTTGAACTGCTATAATGCCCCCGTGACAGTGAAACTCCACCACATCTTCGCGGGTAAACGAACGGGGGGATTGCATCAGCAAAAGCAAGGCTTCATCAACTAAGTTTTGGGTCTGAGGATGACGAACATAGCCATACAAAATGCGGTGACTTTCCCAAAGTTGCGCTCCGGGTGCGTCAAATAAAGCCCGTGCGATGGCAAATGCCGTTACTCCCGACAACCGGACAATACCGATGCTACCTTGATTCGGCACAACCGCAGACGCGATCGCGGCGATAGTTTCTTGTTGTCCAATCGGTTTAATCATAACCCCTGAACCCAAGCTGCACAACTTGTTGTCTTTTTTGTAGCCCCATGAACAATGACATTTTTCCCCTCAACGATCTCCCCCAAATTGTTGTTAACAAAATTACCCTAAAATACAGTTTAATCGGCATCGCGATCGCCGTTTTAAGTTTAGCAATATTCTACTTTTTCCAATTAGTCGGCCGTCAACTGACCAACTTCCTTTCTCCCCAAGTCAAACAAGGCTACCAAAAAATAGTCGATCCTTACAAAACCTGGCTAACCCTCACCATTTTACTGGTAGTTGCTGACTTAATTATTTTAATCTTTCCGACTCCTTCTTGGTCAGAAACATTAGAAATTATTGTAGGTATTTTCGCCGGATTTGCCGTTACCCTCGTTGGCTCGCGCTTGTTTCGGCAACTGTTCGACCTCTACATTCTCGGAGCAGCAATTCAAAGTAAGCGCAAAGTCGATAGCGAAATTTTAATCCTGATTAAATGGTTGGGTAATATTGCCATTATCTTTATTGTTTTCACAATTTTCGCTCAAACCCACCAAATCAACATTTTGGGTTTAATTGCGAGTTTAGGAGTCGGGGGACTCGCGATCGCTTTTGCCGCTCAAAAAACCCTCGAACAAATCTTAGGAGGAATTGTCTTATATATCGATCGTCCCTTTGTTGTCGATGACTATATCGGCTTACCCGACGGCACATTTGGCCGCGTCGAATCCATTGGTTTGCGCTCTACCAAAATTCGCACCTCCGGTAAAGGCACATTAGTTATCGTTCCTAACAATGCCCTAACTCAAATTAACATTGAAAACTTCACAGGCGCTAAAAAAGTTATTTCTTTAATTTACCTCACTTTCCATTACCTAATCCCCGCAGAAGAACAAGCCTTTATTCGGCAAATTATCCTCGACTCCACCCGCGACATTTTTGGAGTTGACCCTCGCAGTACCGAAGTCAAATTCACCGAAATGGTACAAGATGGCAAAAACGCCATTACCCAAGCCCAAATCAACTTTTTTATCCTCGGTTCTGGGGAAGTTTCCATGGATTTGCGCCGTCAACTCCTCGATGTTGCCAACCAAAGTATTGCTCGTCAACTCCAAGAATACGGCATTGCTTTTGACTTAGAAGAACGCACCATCAATGTAGATTCTCCCATTACCATATAATTCCCTGCTTAAAATCATGAATCTCGAAACGATCGCTCTGTGGATTGATACCTGTGTTAATTTTCTAGTTCGCTATAATATCCTCAATCTCCTAATTTTTGCTTTATTTGTAATAATCGCTTTAGTCATAGGTCGCTATACTCCCGGCATTTCAGCTAGTATTTTGAGTCGCTTTTTTCCCGGTCGCGGTGTTAACGCTTATCAACAAATTATCGAACCCATCCAAACAGAACTCAAAGTGGCTGGAACTTTAATTTTACTAGCAATTTTTGCCTGGATTTGGTTACAAACTTATTTCTTTTATGAATTTATTAAACCTTTTCTCGACTTAGCATTAGTCCTTAGTGTTGCTTGGTTAGCCTCGCGACTTTTCCGCCAACTAATCCGCATTTATGGTATTGATATCATTCGGCGTTTTGGTTGGGAAGTAGACGAACTCCTCCTCATCTTTGAAACCGCGATGAATGTCATCATTGGTTTATTCGCGGTTAGCGCTTATGCCCAAAGTCAAAACTTCCCTTTAACTGGTTTATTAGCTGGGGTTTCCATTGGTGGTTTAGCCATTTCTTTTGCGGCTCAAAACACCCTGCAACAGCTTTTTGGGACTTTAGTTTTATATCTCGACCGTCCCTTTATTCCCGGTGAATATATCCGGCTTCCCAGTGGTGAGCTAGGACGAGTTGAATCTGTGGGTTTGCGTTCCACTAAAATCCGTACTGCGGCCAAAAGTACCCTCATGATTATCCCTAACTCAACCATGGCCAACTATGACATTGAAAATATCACTCGCGGCAAAAAAGTTATGGTTTTGCTTTATCTAGATTTTACGCGCAACCTGCAACCCCAAGAAGAAGCCCTCGTCGAACAAATTACGAAAGAAAGTACCGATGTTTTGTTTGGCATTGACCCTGGTAGCACTAAAATTACTTTAATCAAAAGTGAAGAAACCCGGAATACTCGCGCTCGCGTTACCTTCTTCATTTTAGGGTCTTCAGAAAACTCAATTCAACTCCGCAAACGCTTGCTCGAACTGGCGAACGAGACAATTTCTAAGCGTTTAGCTGAATATGGTATTAATTTTGAAAGCAAAGACCCGACTATCTATGTCGAATCTCCAGTGACAATTTAATTGTTTCAAAATGGGGAATGATGACTCGAACTTTAAGATAATTCTTAAAACTGTATTAAATATATTGTTGTGGGG
>JAWQFT010000082.1:0-23402 GCA_035968055.1 Jaaginema sp. PMC 1080.18
CTCTCCCCCCTCCTACCTAACTCCCCTCCTCCTGAGTCAACGGATCGAGAGGACGTAAAAGCGCTGGACTGTTATTTTCCTCAGAAGGCGAATCAAGATTCTCATTGAGAAAAGGCAAATCCTCAGAGCGAGCATCATTGTTAAACAAGCGAAACAAGGCTTGTTGTAGTGTTGGGGCGATCGCGATTTTGTTATCGTAAACCACAATCACCCGCACCAAAGTCGGCAAACCATTGGTTTCCGCTTCCAAATATAAAGGCTCGACATACAAAATCGATTCATCAATGGGAATGACCAATAAATTTCCTTGTAATGCCTTAGAACCTTGCCGATCCCATAAAGAAATCAATTGCGAGATTGCCGGGTCTTGATTAATCAAAGCCTCAATTTGACGAATCCCGTAAATGAGCTTTTGTTTGGGAAACTGATACAACAGTAATTTACCGTAGTAAGGCTCATCCGATCGCGCCGCTAACCAAGCAATTAAATTTGGTCGCGCTGTCGGTGTAAACGGTTGCAGTAAAATAAACTCCTCTTGAGTTTCCGTGGGTAACCGCATAATCAAGTGATAAGGTTCCACCGTTTGGGGTTCGGTGCGATAAATTTCTTGGGGAAGTTGCCACTGATCCTCGCGATTATAAAAAACCTTGGGGTCTGTCATGTGGTAGTTCAGGAGGCGTTCCGATTGGACAGCTAGTAAATCTTCTGGATAGCGAATATGCGCCAATAAAGCCGGAGGCATCGTTTCTAAGGGTTTAAACATATTCGGAAAAATCTGTTTCCAGCTTTGGATAATCGGATCATCCGGTTGGGCTACATAGAAATCCACATCGCCGTTGTACGCATCCACCACAATTTTGACGGAGTTGCGGGTATAGTTAAACGGATATTCCCCCGGATCGGAATAAGGATAACGATCGGTGGTGGTATAAGCATCAACAATCCAGTACAGATAGTTTTTGGTCGTCCCTTCAGGATTATCCCCAGTATCTACGCTGACAAGATAAGGGTCGAGATCGAAGCGCAGAAAGGGCGCGATCGCCCTTAAACGATGTTTGAGATCGCGACGAAACAACAAGCGCGTCGAAGGGCGAAAATTGCGCGTAAAAAGCATCTGCCAATCTTTAAGATAATCGGCAAACAAAATCCGTCGCCCAAATGACCCAATGGGAATGCCACCGTTGCCATCATAAGTGTTGTAAACATTCTCGTTACCACTGGGAAAATCCAATTCTGGGACGCGGCTGGGAGTCATGACATAATTTGTCGTGAGTTCGCCGTAATAAATGCGGGGATTCTCAATGGGAATACTTTGCTGAATATAAGCATTATCGGTCAGCAACAAGCCTTCTTGGTCTTCTGTGCCAATATCCTGCACAAAATAATTCGGTAAGCCCCCCTCTCCCACCTGATTCACCGGACTCACCGTGAAACCGTAGCCGTGGGTATAAACCAAGTGACGGTTCACCCAGGTACGGGCTTGGTCGGGAACGGCAGTATAATCGAGTTCGCGGGCTGACACAATCACCTGTTGCTTATTGAGAGTACCGTCCTCGCTCAAACGCAGGGTATAGCGGTCGATATCTGCCGACAAAAAGCGATAATACAAGCGCAATTGTTGCAGTTGGCGGTTGGTTTCCAGCAACGGGCGAGCATCCCACAAGCGGATATTATCTAAGGTTAGAGAATTATCTTCCAAGCTGGCTGGGGTGAGTTGAGCTTGGGGATTAAAAGTTTTAACTTCGATGTTGTTAGCATCCAGGGCAAAGGCTTGACGAGTCGCGGCGATATTATATTCCAGATAAGGTCTTTCGCGGTCGAGTTCGTTGGGCTGAACAATAATCGACTGAATGATATTCGGTAACGCGATCGCCCCGACAAACAAAGCCAAGATGTAAAACCCCATCACTAAGCGCAGTTGAGGTTTGGGGAAAACGCGGCGATTGGGATGCCTTCCCAACATTCGTAAAGTCAACCACACCGCGATCGCGATCGCCAAGAAAAAGAAACATAATTCAACCGTTAAACCCACGGTGCGCTCGGTATAACCAATGCCATACACCACTCCCTGCTCGGAATACAACAGTTCATAACGAGCGATCCAATGATGAAAGGCTTGCACAAACATCACGGCGGCGGCTAACCCCGACAAATGACGCAGTTGCACTTTGGTAAAACCGGGAAATTTCCCTTGAGACAAACTATTCCCGGCTGAAAGATACAGCAACAAGCAAGCAATAAACCCATACAGCAACAACCCCCCTAACCAGAAGTACAACAACTGTCCCAGGGGGAGGCGATAAACATAAAAACTAATATCATTGTTGAAAATTGGATCGCTAGTCTCAAACCGAATCGCCTGGAAAAACAACAAAACCCGCGTCCAATTCCCCGACAGTACCAAACCAAACAACAAACTCAACGCCAAAGCTACCGCCACTAAAGCTGTTTGGGGAGCAACGCACACCCACAGCGTCACGCCCACCATCGCCAGCAATGACTCCGAAATTACCAGCGTCCCGCCAAAGAAGCTTTCTTGTTTAAAAATAATTTGGGGTAAACGTTCCCACAACGCATACCAGTCAAAGGGTGAGGGCAGGGGTGGCGTGATATTCGGCAGATCGAAGTCGGGTTGACGCAGTTCTAAAGCGACTTCGCTGTAGTGAATCAACATCAGCGCAGCAATTCCGGTCAAAAGCAAGACAATTGGCAATAAAATCCCTAACCTCATGGCGAATTGCCGTATTTTGGGAGATGATGAGGGTTGAGGGCTGAGGCTTTCTCGCAAACTGGGAAGTTTGGGTTTGGGGGAGGAAGGGGGTGGTATCAGGCTCAAGCGTCGGGCAATGCTCAAGTTACCGAGTAGATATAACGTGGATATCATTGAGGCGATCGCCCACAAGCCAATTTGACTTCGCAGCCGTAGATAAAAGTTGGCTAAGTAATCAACCTCGGAAAACCAGAGTATCTCCACCAGAAAATGAACCAGCACTTCCCAGACCAACCAGAAGCCTGCCAAAATCGCCAGTCCTTGCCAAAGTTGCTGCCGACTGCGCTTTTTCATAAAATCAATTCTCAGACTTGCGCCACCCAAATAGTAATTGCTTTCGACCCAAGCTGACAGCCAACGGCTCCAAGCAGTTTAACTATATTGTTCTCCGGTGTCTAAGTTAAAAAGCATTTGTAGCGATCGCAAACACTGTTCGCGGGCTTCAATGTCTTGCTGCGCTCGCAACTGTACCATCGGATCGTGCAGAATCTTGTTCACAATGCCCCGCGTCAGGGCTTCGATGGTTTCTTGGTGTTTTTCGGCAAATTCTGTCCCCAAGCGCGATAAAGCCTTTTCTAGTTCCTGTTCGCGGATGGTTTCGACTTTACTGCGTAAACTGCTAATCGTAGGAACAGTATGCAGCGATCGCTGCCAAGCTTCAAAAGCCTCTACTTCTTCTTCAATCAGCACCATCGCTTCGGCGGCAATCTTGCGGCGATTGGCGGTATTTTGCGCGACGACGGCTTTCAAGTCATCAACGTTGTAACATTGAATCTGCTCGATTTCGACAACGTTAGCGTGAACGTTACGGGGTACGGAGATATCTACTAACATCAAAGTGCGATCGCGCTTCAAACAACCGCTCAAATTCGTTTTATCTAAAATCGGCTCGGTTGCCCCCGTACTGGTAAAAGCAATATCCGACTCCGCCACGCAATCGAGCATTGCCGACAAGGGGAACAGTTCTAAATTCCCATCGGGGAACTGTTGCGCCAGTTTTTGCGCTCGTTTGGTCGAACGATTGACAATCGCAATTTGGGTTGCCCCTTTCGCCAGCAAGTGTTTCACCAGCAATTGAGCCATTTTACCCGCCCCGATAATGGTGACGCGATAGCCCGACAAATCCTCGACTTTCATCTGTACCAATTCTACCGCCGCCGAAGAAATCGACACTGCCCCCGTACCAATCTCGGTTTCAGTCCGCACTCGTTTGCCAGCCGCCAGGGCTTGTTTGAGCAAGCGATCCAGTAAGCGCCCCAAACCTTGGTATTTCTGGGCTTGTTTGTGCATGGTTTTGACTTGAGCCAGAATTTGACCTTCTCCCAACACCAAGCTATCTAAACCCGCAGCAACGCGCATTACATGACGCATGGCATCTTGGTGCAACAAGATGAATAAATGCCGCCGTAACTCAGAAAGCAGGATTTGCCCCGTTTCAGCGAGAAACTGCACAATTTCTAAAGCTCCTTGTTGACTTTCTTTAACCACCGCATAAATTTCTAAGCGGTTGCAGGTACTTAAGATCGCGACTTCCTCGATATGTACATAATTCTGTAACTGGGCGATCGCGGCTTCGATTTTTGCTTCAGGAATGCTTAATTTTTCGCGAATGTCTACGGGGGCTGTTTTGTGGCTCAGTCCAACAACGATGATATCCATATAGACCGCTTGAATTTTCTTAAAATATGTTTGTTTTGCTGGTTAAAACATTGCCAATGTTGCCACATTGAGCAATTAATTACCGTTTGGGTCACCGCTAGATTTTGGGGTGTAAAGAAAGCGAGAAACCGTTGGTAAAGTGCGATCGCCCTGAAACTATTGGATGGCACAATAATCCGGGGGCGATCGCCCTTAATTTAGCGTAACTGTAAGGTTTTGGGGTTGTCTACCATGTGAACGGTATCCACAAACCGAGCAGTTTGGGATTGGCTGGAAATAACCAAGCTTTGCGTCCGCATCCCCCCGTGGAAAAAGCGCACTCCTTCCATCAACGTACCAGGAGTAATCCCACAAGCGGCAAATAAAACAGTTTCACCACCTGCAAGTTCTTCAGCATTGTAAATGCGATCGGGGTCAGTAATGCCCATGCTTTCTAAGCGAGCAATATTCCCTTCCTTACTTTCGCCAATTAAGCCCGTTTTCACCACTTCCGGGTCATAAATCAACTGACCTTGGAAATGACCCCCCAAACAGCGCATCGCGGCGGCGGAAATCACGCCTTCAGGAGCAGCACCAATCCCCATCAAAGCGTGGATATTAGTACCGGAGAAAGCACAGGATAAAGCCGCCGAAACGTCCCCATCGCTGATCAAACGTACCCGCGCACCTGCTTGACGGATTTCTTGGATTAAGTCTTTGTGACGAGCGCGATCCATCACCACCACTACTAATTCCTCAATTGAGCGATTCATACACTCAGAAATGATTTTGAGGTTTTCGGTGGCGGATTTGTTAATGTCTACATGACCTTTCGCTGCGGGGGGGGCTGCCAGTTTTTTCATGTAGAAATCTGGTGCTTCAAACAAGCCGCCTTTTTCCGAAATCGCCAACACTGCCATCGATCCGGGTTGACCGTAAGCCACCAAGTTTGTACCTTCACAGGGATCGACCGCGATATCAATTTCGATCAGTTCTTCGGTGTTGCAGAAGCTGGCGGCATCTTCGCGGGTACAAATCCCTACTTCTTCCCCAATGTACAACATGGGGGCATCATCCCGTTCCCCTTCCCCGATGACGATGCGACCGCGCATATGGATTTTGTTCATCCGTTCGCGCATGGCTTCGACAGCTACTTCATCAGCCGTATCTTTTTCGCCTTTTCCCATCCATTTGGCTGAGGCGATCGCCGCTTGTTCTACGACTTCAATAATCTCTAAACCCAGAGTGCTATCCACGAAATTTATTCCTCTTAACTTAACAATTGTTTATTGCTTAATATTTGGGGCGAGTGTTGCCTACTCCAGTCTTAAAGTCTATCAGAAGCCGGGATACCCTCGAAATCTAGTTGGGGTTAGCAGGATGTTAAGTTTTAATAACGGGTCAGAATCTCGCGATACCTCAAGGCTCAATCGGGGAAATTGGTTCAAAATGGAGGGCGATCGCTCTATCTTTGCAGTTATTGTCTTCTTTTCGGTAATATTTAAGGGCGTTCTTCCCGGACTCATCTTGACTCAAGCTTGAGGAGAGTTAATAATTAAACTCATAATCTCGATCTCCTCTCTCCTTAAAAAATCTTCCCCCTAGAAATATTCATGCTAAATCTACTTTTTCAACGTAAGGCATTGAAATTTTTAGTCGCTGGTAGTTTAGCTGCAATGCTAAATTTACTCTTGATGTTTCTCTTGGTTGAAAAGTGGGGATTTGATACGTTTGGATTGCTAAATCTTGCAAACTTTTTGGCTATTGAAATATCGTTAATTTTTAGCTTTTTCTTATATCGTTTTTGGGTGTGGCCGGGGGGAAACTGGCGATTGTCCAAAATTTTGTTTTATCAACTGCCACTCTACCATGTCGCAGTAAGTATCTCGATTTTAATGCGGACTTTCATTGTCTTTCCTTTACTTGAAGGGTTGGGCGTATCTTATGGCGTTAATACTTTATTAGGAATTTTACTCAGTGCCACACTTAACTATATTTTGAGCGATCGCTTTGTTTTTCAAGACAATAGTCTTCAATTTTTGTATCCCGAAGCCCTATCGCCAGCTTTAACCACCTCTCGAACCCTAGGAACTCCTGAAACTTTACTTTCTCAACCCACTCCCATTTCTTTATTTTCCTTGGTCATTCCCGCTTATAACGAAGAAGGTTGCATTGAGTCTACCATTGAAGCAATTACCAACCGCTTAGATTCGGCGCGAATTAACTACGAAGTTTTGGTGATTAATGATAACAGTAAAGACAGCACAGAAGCCATTTTAAAAAACATTACCGCCCATAACTCCAAAGTCCGTTATCTCAATAATTACTATCCCAATGGTTTTGGTTTTGCGGTACGCTGTGGCTTAGAAAACTTTTCTGGAGATGCAGTCGCAGTGGTTATGGGGGATTGTTCCGATAGTCCCGATAATATTGTGGATTATTATCAAAAGCTTTGCGAAGGCTACGAATGCGTCTTTGGTTCTCGTTTCATCTCCGGTGCAAAAATCATTGACTATCCCCAACATAAGTTATTTATTAATCGTTTAGCCAACCAATTTGTCGCGGTTTTATTTAATTTAAAATACAACGATACAACTAACGCTTTTAAAGCGTATCGCAAAGAAGTAATTACCGGAATTTCTCCTTTACTTTCCCATCACTTTAATCTGACAGTTGAAATGCCGTTAAAAGCAGTTATTCGGGGATATAGTTATACGACTATTCCGATTAGTTGGCAAAACCGCAAAACCGGAATTTCCAAATTAAAAATCAAAGAAATGGGCAGCCGCTATTTATTTATCGTCTTGTACATCTTCTTAGAAAAAATGCTGTCTAGAGGGGATTATCTCCGACCCGAACTCCAAAAAAGTCACAAAACAGCTTCTCAAGGGCAAAAACAATGAATAAAATTTTAATTCCTGGCGGTTCGGGTTTTGTCGGTAGTTCCTTAGCTTTGGGCTTAAAACAACGCCATCCCGATTGGCAAATTATAGTATTAGATAACTTGCGGCGACGGGGGTCTGAACTCAATTTAGCTCGTTTCCAACAACACGATATCGAGTTTCTGCACGGCGATATTCGCCAAGAAGCCGACCTCGATCCTGAAAGTTTAAAATCGGTTAATTTGATAATTGATTGCTCGGCAGAACCTTCAGTTTTAGCAGGCTTTTCTTCCCCTCAATATGTCCTGCAAACCAATTTACTCGGCACAATTAATTTACTCGAACTGGCGCGAAAAATTCAAGCTCAGTTTTTGTTTTTATCCACCAGTCGAGTTTATCCCATCGAACCCCTCAAAAAGCTCAACTTAGTCGAAACGGCCACGCGATTGACTTTAGCACCGCAGCAAGAACTACCGGGAATTTCTGAACTCGGTATAGCCGAAGAATTCCCCTTGAACGGAGCGCGATCGCTTTACGGTGCAACGAAACTGGCTTCTGAGTTACTCATTGTCGAATATCGAGATGCGTATCAATTGCCCGCAATTATTAATCGTTGCGGCGTAATTGCTGGTCCTTGGCAAATGGGTAAAGTAGACCAAGGGGTATTTACTCTATGGGTGGCGGCTCACCATTTCCAAAAAGAATTAAGTTACATTGGTTATGGAGGAACGGGCAAACAAGTCCGCGACGTTCTGCACATCGACGACTTGCTGGATTTAGTGGATTATCAGATCGCGAACTTTGCGGCTCTTGATGGCGATATACTAAATGTCGGCGGTGGCCTTAAAAATAGTTTATCGCTGCTCGAAACAACCCAGCTTTGTGAAGAAATTACTGGTGCAAAGATCAAAATCCAACCTGTATCCTCAGCCCGCAAAGGGGACGTTCCCTTATACCTTACCGATACAACCAAAATTCAAGCGAAAACCCCTTGGCAGCCCCAACGCAATCCCCAAACTGTACTGGCGGATATTTTCCATTGGTTAGTGGCAAACGAGCAATTTCTTAAACCTATTTTGGGGTAAATCCCTGAGTTAGAGGCGATGGGGAGCAGGCGATCTTAAGGTTTTGTCTGCTGGAAAAGTCTCTAGGCCCTACGTCAGAGATCGTTTTTCAGACGATCCATTGATTATAGTATTATTTATTGCGATTTGTTACATCAAGCGAGTCGGGTGGTGAATCCGCTTGCGGGAGGATCGAGTCAAAAAATCCTGGTTGTTGCTTTTGCTCTTAAGGAGCGATCGCGGTGCGATGTACAAATTGTGAAATCAAAAATCCTTGAGGAGTAGCTAGATCGTCATAATGTTAGGCAAATTCTCCACGTTGGTAGACCTCCTGCGCGAAAGAGCGCAATATCAGCCCGAGCAAACCGCTTTTATTTTTTTGCCAGACGGCGAAACGCCATCGGGAAGTTTGACCTATGCCGAACTCGACAAACGCGCGCGGGCGATCGCCGCACAACTGCAAGCCCAAAATGCCCAAGGAGAAAGGGCGCTACTCCTCTATCCACCGGGTTTAGAATTCATTGCCGCTTTTTTCGGCTGTTTGTATGCCGGTACAATTGCCGTTCCTGCGTATCCCCCACGACGAGGCGCACCCCTAAGCCGTCTGGAAGCCGTAGTCGCCGATGCCCAAGCCAAATATACCCTCACCACGCGATCGCTCTTTGAAAGTATCCAGGGACGTTTTGCCCAAAATCCCCTTTTAAAAGAATCCCTGCACTGGCTGGCTACAGATAACATTCCTAGCGAACAAGCCCAAAACTGGCAAGCCCCTACGATCGGTAGCGACAACATTGCCTTTTTACAATACACCTCCGGCTCGACGGGAACGCCAAAAGGGGCAGTAGTCAGTCACCGCAACCTTTTGCACAACTCCGCCTTAATCTCCCTCGGTTTTCACCAAGACCATAAAATCGCCGTATCTTGGCTGCCGTCTTATCACGATATGGGCTTAATCGGCGGTATATTGCAGCCAATTTATGTCGGAGTATGTATGGTCATTATGCCCCCTGTGACCTTTCTCCAGCGCCCTTTACGGTGGTTACAAGCCATTTCTCAGTACCAAGCAACCACCAGTGGCGGGCCGAACTTTGCTTACGAACTGTGCGCGGATAAAGTCTCTCCTAAAGCCTTAGAAAACCTCGATCTCAGTTGTTGGCGCATTGCCTTTAGCGGGGCTGAACCCATCCGGGCTGAAACTTTGGAACGCTTTTACCGAACATTTGCCCCCTGTGGTTTCAGACGGGAAGCCTTTTTTTCCTGTTATGGCATGGCAGAAACGACCTTAATTGTGTCCGGGGCCGATCGCGATCGCGCCCCCGTCTTAAAAACCGTAGACGGTCAGGCTTTAGCCCAAAATCGCATTATCGAAACCGCCGACGAAACCATGCCAACTTTGGTGAGTTGCGGTCATCCTTTAGGGGATATCCAAGTCGCGATCGCCCATCCCGAAACCCACGAACCCTGCACCCCAACAGAAGTAGGCGAAATTTGGGTTGCAGGGGACAGTGTGGTGCAAGGTTACTGGGGCCGCCCGGAACTCACTCAAGCCGTGTTCAACGCCCATCTCAGTACCGG
Organism: Jaaginema sp. PMC 1080.18; assembly: GCA_035968055.1. Classification (GTDB taxonomy): domain Bacteria; phylum Cyanobacteriota; class Cyanobacteriia; order Cyanobacteriales; family Spirulinaceae; genus Jaaginema. The sequence continues at coordinate 9,930 of JAWQFT010000082.1, forward strand.
AGAGGGGCCGTTTCTGCGGACGGGGGATTTAGGTTTTCTGCAAGATGGGGAATTATTCGTCACGGGTCGCCGCAAGGATTTAATTATTATTCGCGGTCGCAATCACTATCCCCAAGATATTGAGAAAACAGTTGAAAACAGTCACCCAGCCTTGCGAATTGCTTGGGGGGCGGCTTTTGCGGTGGAAGTTGACGGGGAAGAACGCCTCGCGATCGTCCAAGAAGTCGAACGTCGGGCTGTCCGCAAGCTCAAAACCTCCGAACAAATTGCCGAAGTAACCCAAGCAATTCGGACGCGAGTGGCGCAATACCACGAATTACAGCCCTATGCCATTTTATTGCTGAAAACGGGGAGTATTCCCAAAACTTCGAGCGGTAAGATTCAACGCTTTGCTTGTCGCGAGGGTTTCCTCAATAATACGCTGGATGTTGTCGGAGAATGGCGGGTCAGTCATCAGTCAATTACCAATTACCAGTTACCAATTACCAATTACCAATCACCAACAACTAACAACCAACAACTAACAACCAACCACCAACAGCAACTTCAAGCTTGGTTGATTCAACAAGTCGCCGACCAGTTGGGGATTGAACCGGGGATAGTCGATCCCCAACAACCCTTTGCTTATTATGGGTTAGATTCGGTGGCGGCGGTACGGTTGACGGGGGAACTCGAAGAATGGTTAGAACGCAGTTTGTCCCCAACCTTGGCTTATGATTACCCGACGATCGCGGCAATGGCGGCTTATTTGAGCGGTAATGAGGAAGTGTTGCGCGTTCCCTCCCCGGAGGAAGCAAAACCGGCTTTGAGTCAAGATAAAATTGCGGTGGTGGGTTTGGGCTGTCGCTTTCCAGGGGCAGAAAATCTGGAGGCGTTTTGGGAGTTGTTAACTCAAGGCCAAGGGGCAATTCGCGTCGGCGATCGCCCTTCTCTACATCAAACCCCAGGGGGATTTCTCAATCAAGTGGATTTATTTGACCCCCAGTTTTTTAATATTTCCCCCAGAGAAGCCGAACGCCTCGATCCCCAGCAGCGTTTGTTGTTGGAAGTGGCTTGGGAAGCCCTCGAACAAGGGAATATTGCACCGACGAGTTTGGCGGGAAGTGCGACGGGGGTGTTTATTGGCATTAGTAGTAATGATTATTTGCAACTGCAAGGTCGTCACGGTGTCCCGGTAGATGCTTATGCCGGAACGGGGAATGCTCACAGTATTGCCGCCAATCGTTTGTCTTATTTTCTGGATTTGCGCGGGCCCTCGATGGCGATTGATACAGCTTGTTCTTCGTCTTTAGTGGCGTTGCATTTGGCTTGTCAGAGTTTGCAAGTTGGGGAATGCGAGTTGGCGATCGCGGGAGGCGTAAATGTCATTTTAGCGGGCGATCTCAGCGAAACCTTTACCCAAGCGGGGATGTTAGCCCCCGACGGCGTTTGCAAAACCTTTGATGCCGCAGCCGATGGTTATGGCCGCGGTGAGGGCTGTGGGGTGGTGATTCTCAAACGGTTGTCTCAGGCACTCCAAGATGGCGATCGCGTTTGGGGAACGATTGAGGGAACGGCCTTGGTACAAGATGGCCGCAGCAATGGGTTAACAGCCCCCAATGGCATAGCCCAACAACGGGTAATTACTGGGGCTTTGCAACAAGCATACGTGACCCCAGCACAAGTGAGTTATGTAGAAACCCACGGTACGGGAACGCCTTTGGGAGACCCGATTGAGATTAATGCCCTCAAAGCGGTGTTATTGCGCGATCGCCCCTCGGATTCTCCTTGTTGGTTGGGATCGGTCAAAACCAATATCGGTCACCTGGAAGCGGCAGCAGGGATGGCAGGGTTGATTAAAACCCTTTTGGCGTTGCGCGCTGGGATGATTCCACCTCACCAAAATTTAACGCAACTCAATCCCCACATCCAGTTAGAGGATACACCCCTAGAAATTCCGACAACTTTGCAGCCTTGGGAGGTATCGGGGAAACGTATTGCGGGGGTGTCTTCTTTTGGCTTTGGGGGGATGAATGCTCACGCGATTGTGGCCCAAGCCCCAGAGATGATAGTCCCCGAACCCTCGGCTTTTGAGCGACCTTTGCATCTCTTGGCTTTGTCGGCAAAAACGCCAGCAGCGTTGAGCGATCGCCTGCTTCAGTTACAGCAATACTTACAAACTCACCCCCAGGTGAACCTTGCCGATCTGTGTTTTACGGCGAATACGGGGCGATCGCACTTTGAGCAACGGTTGGCTTTGATTGTTGAGTCAACGAGGGATTTAGCTCAACAACCCTTGTCTGTTGTCCCCCTCAAAAACAGTTCGACGACTTCCCCGCGCCTCAAAATTGCCTTCTTGTGTACGGGACAGGGTTCGCAGTATGTCAATATGGGGCGGGAGTTGTACGAACGAGAGCCTTTATTCCGCGATATTATTGATGATTGCGATGCCAAAACGCAATCTTATCTCAATCCTTCGTTACGGTCGGTATTGTACGACAGTAGCGACGACAGCCTTATTGATAGTACGATTTACACCCAACCTGCTTTATTTGTCATCGAGTACGCGATCGCCCAGTTGTGGCAATCTTGGGGAGTTGTTCCCGATCTAATTCTGGGTCACAGTGTCGGGGAATATGCGGCGGCTTGTATTGCCGGGGTGTTCAGCCTCGAAGATGGCTTAAAGCTAATTACCGAACGAGGGCGCTTGATGCAGGCTTTACCGCAAACCGGGTCAATGGTGGCGGTATTTGCCCCGATTGAGGTGGTAGAGGCGATTTTAACCCAAATTGAGTCGGGAGTCGTCACGATCGCGGCGTTAAATGCCCCCAATCTTCATGTGATTTCCGGTTCAGAAGCCGCCTTAAATGACGCGATCGCCGCTTTTAGCAAGCAAAAGATTAAAACTAAAGCGCTCAACGTTTCCCACGCCTTCCACTCGCCGTTAATGCAGCCTATGGTAGCAGCAATGAGGGCGATCGCCGAGGGCATTGAGTATCATCCCCCCCGTTTACCCTTCGTTTCCAATGTGACGGGGAATTTAGTCACCACCGAAATGACCACGGCAGATTACTGGTGTCGTCATATCCTCGAACCCGTGCGCTTTGCCCAAAGTATGCAAGTATTGGCGGAACAGGGCTGTAATTGTTTTCTGGAAATTGGCGCAAAATCGACCTTATTGGGCATGGGACGGCAATGTTTACCGGGAAATGGCTTGTGGTTGCCGAGTTTGCGCCCCGATTTGGGGGATACTCAGCAAATGTTGAGCAGTCTCAAACAACTGTACGAACAAGGGGCAACGATTGATTGGCAAGGGTTTGATCGGGATTTTCCTCGGCAGAAATTGGAATTGCCAACTTATCCGTTTCAACGACAACGTTATTGGTTACCTGCTTTGGATGCTCAAGTCCCGTCTTTGGGGGTGGATTGTTGCTATCAAGTAGAGTGGGTGGAGTTTGCGGCTGGGGGTGGATGTTACTCCGAATCGGTTTCGAGTTTGATTTGCTGTTTCCCGACAGAAGTAGATGGGGTGCAGCAATTGGTACCCAGTTTAGGAAAGTGCGAGATTGTGGTGTTGGGAGAAACGGTGAGTTGGCAGGAATTGGAGTCCTTGACAGGGTTTTTAGGCGATCGCGCTTTTACTCATTTAATTTATTACAATCTTGCCCCAGAAGTCAGCAATCTGGACTCAATTCAAGAGCGGCAAAAAGAACGCCATCAAGCTCTTTTGCATCTGGTTCAAGCTTTGCATCATCTCCTGACGCGCGAGGGGAAAACTGCGCCGCAACTGTGGTTAGTCACTCAGAATACCCAAAGTCTTAGTATTGAAGACCGGGTGAATTTTGCGGATGCGTCTTTGTGGGGTATGGGACAGGCGATCGCCCTGGAGTTACCGCAAATTTGGGGGGGTATGATAGATTTACCCTCAGAAGCGGTTTCTGGGGACGCGATCGCAACGGCAATCCTCCAAGCCCAAACTGAAGATCGATTGGTATTCCGGGACGATAGTTGCTATGTGCCGCGTTTGCGATCTTATTATCCCCAACCTGCCGCAACTCCCGCAATCAGGCAAGATGGCACTTATCTCGTGACTGGGGGATTGGGTAGCTTGGGCTTGAAAACTGCTCAATGGCTGATCGAACAGGGCGCGACTTCGATCGTGCTGACGGGACGCGATCGCGCTTCAGCCGAGGCGAAAATTGCCAATTTAGCAACCAAGGACGCGAAAATTACGGTTATTGCCGCCGATGTCTCCCAAAAAGCTGATGTTAGTCAGTTATTGCAGCAAATTGCCCCTTTACCGCCCTTACGAGGGATAATTCACGCCGCCGGAGTTCTGGAAGATGGCTGGGTGACGCAACAAAACTGGCCGCAATTCGAGCGCGTTTTTGCCCCCAAGGTGGCTGGGGCTTGGAATTTACATCAAGCTACTTTGAATTATGAGCTAGATTTCTGGGTTCTCTTTTCTTCCATTGCTGCGGTTTTAGGATCGCCCGGACAGAGTAATTATGCCGCAGCGAATGCCTTTCTCGATGCTCTCGCGCGCGATCGCGTCCGTCAAGGCTTACCCACCCTCAGCGTCAATTGGAGTGCTTGGGGTGAAGGGGGTATGGCGCAAGAGCAAAATCGCCGTTTCCGCAAAATGGGCATCACTCCCCTCGCTCCTCAGACTGCTTTCGGTGCTTTAGAACGCCTTTTGGGAGAAAATACCGTCCAATCTTTAGTAATTGAGGCAGATTGGACGAAATTAGCGGCAGCTTACGGTCAAACCCCGGCATTACTGCAAGATTTGTTGCCCGCAGCCCCAAAAACCTCATCTGCATCTGCCCCCAATTGGTTTGAGCGCTTGCAAACTGCTGCCCCCAACCAGCGAGAATCTTTATTGCAAGAATACTTACAGCAACAAATTGCCCAAGCCCTGCAACTCCAACCCAAACAAATTGCTCCAGAACAAAACTTACTGGATATGGGAATGGACTCCCTCATGTTGATGGAAACCATTAACCAATTGAGAAATGACTTGCAATTGTTGTTATATCCCCGCGAATTTTACGAGCGTCCCCGCTTAAATGCCCTGGCTCGCTACATTGCTGCCGAATTCGACCGAACGCACAATCTAACCGATATTCCTGTTTCGGCAGTCAGCCCCACTCCCCATTTACTTTCTACGGAAGCCAACTCAGAAGTTATCCCCCCTCTGGCACAAAAACTCCCTCCGGCAGTGTTTATTTTATCCAGTCCTAGAGCGGGTTCGACTCTACTGCGGGTGATGTTAGCGGGGCATCCTCAGCTATTTTCGCCCCCGGAGTTACATCTACTGCCCTTTACCTCGATGGCACAGCGAGAGGCGGATTTGGCCTTGTCAGGGCTAGAGGGAGGCTTGGTGCGTTCTCTGATGGCGTTGTACGATACGGATGCACCCAGCGCTCGCGATCTGGCGGCGGAAATGAGTCGTTCTGATTTGGCGATTCCCGATGTGTACGCGAAACTGCAACACGCGGCACAACCCCGGATTTTAGTGGATAAATCCCCCACCTACGCCCTGCATCGGGCAACTCTCGATCGCGCTGAGGCTTGGTTTGAGCAACCTAAATATATTCATCTGGTGCGCCATCCCTATGCGGCAATTGAGTCTTTTACGCGGTTGCGGATGGATAAACTCATGGGGCAAGATCGAGGCAATCCTTACATTTTGGCCGAGCAGGTGTGGCACACTTGCAATGCCAATATTTTAGATTTTAGCCAAACCCTAGAGGGCGATCGCTATTTGTTGGTGTATTACGAGCATTTGGTGAAACAACCCGAAAAGGTCATGCGGCAAATTTGCCAGTTTTTGGGGATTGATTGGGCAGAAGCGGCGATCGATCCCTATGAAGGTTCGCGGATGGTTGATGGCACAGAGGCAAACTCCCTTTCGATTGGCGATCCTAACTTCCGCGATCGCCGCCAACTCGATCCGAGTTTAGCCGATGTTTGGCAAACGGTGAAATTGCCCCGTCCTTTAGGGAAAAAAGCCAAAATGCTGGCCCAGCAACTCCAATACGAACTGCCTGGCGATTATTCTCCGTCTCACTCCCGTGAAATTCAAAAGGCCGAGGAATTTGTTGATGCTGGGGGTCAAAAGTTGTGTTTGTGTACTTGGGGCAAGCCTCAGCAGCCTCTAATTTTGCTCATTCACGGTATTCTCGAACAAGGAGCGGCTTGGGGACAAACGGCTCAATACCTGGCGGCGGCTGGTTATCGCGTTGTTGCCCCGGATTTGCGCGGTCACGGGCGCTCTGACCATGCCCTTGGGGGTTCTTATCGTTTGCTAGATTTCTTGGGCGATCTCGACGCTTTAGTGCCTCAACTGAGTGATGAGCCTTTGACGTTGGTGGGTCATTCTTTGGGGGCGGCAATTGCGGCGCTTTGGGCGGGTGCAAGAGGCGATCGCGTTGAGTCCTTGGTTTTGGTCGAACCCGTTTTACCTGTGGAGAGTAAAGCCCACGCTACCGAACAACTCAAAATACACCTCGATGGCAGACAATCCCGTTCTCCTCATCCCATCTTCCCGAATCTGGAAGTAGTGGCCAAGCGCCTGCAAGCGGTTACGCCTTCGATGTCGGCAACGGTGGCTTACGAATTGGCTCAACGGCACACAGAACCTTTTGAGGGGGGCTGGCGCTGGCGTTGGGATGTGCGCCTCAGCAATCGTTCGAGTCTGGGCTTGGGGGGCTTGCCGTTCAGTCGGGCGCAATATCTGGAACTTCTCGAAGGTATTGAATGTCCGATTACTCTCGTTTATGGCGATCGCAGCACGTTTAACCGTCCTGAAGATTTACAAGCTCAACAACAAGCGATGAGCCAAGCTCGTCGCATTGAGTTGGCTGGCGGCCATAATCTCCATATTGATGCTCCTGACGCGATCGCGGAAATTATTTTGGGCGTGCATTGAGATGGTTTTTCGGCAGCAGGAGAGTTCTCAAACAGTCAACTTGCGGACGAATTCGGCGGTTTCAGCAACAAAGGCTGCTGGGGCTTCGTAAGGCATCACATTGCGTCCTGGGATGAGTTTACCCTCGCCTTGGGGTAAATGCTCTATATAAGCGTTGAGGCGCTCCTGGGGCGTTTCTGATGCTCCTTGGCGGCTAATGCTGGATGCACCTTCCCCGAATAACATTAAAGCGGGTTGTTGGATTTGCGCGATCGCGTCTCCGTAATCTTTGCGCCAAAATCCCGCCAGAAACGAGAATACTGCATGACGAGTTTTCAGATCGGCTGCACCCAATTCCAGGGTTTCTAGCCATTCTTCGTCTACTGCTGCTTCTGTGGCAAAAAGCTGACGCACTGAGAAGGATTCGAGAAATTGGCGACGACGAGCATACCGATAAAAAGCACTTCCCCAAGCTGTATCGAAAAGCAAATTCCACAGTATTTTTTGTTGACTTGTTGCCGCTTTTGTGGTTATTAATTCCCAAGCAGGCGGCCCGGATGCCACAATCGCTTTGACGGAATCTGAAGCAATTTTAATTAATTCTACAGCTACGGGGAAAAGTGCGCCTTGCACGACAATAATTACGGGTTTTTTGATAACTGTCGTTACTAATTTTTCGAGTTGTGCTGCCCAATCTTCGGCATAATAAGCGACATGAGGTGCATCGCTTTCGCCACAACCGAGTAAGTCGGGATTATAAATCGGATTTGTTTGTCCTATCCCGTACCATTGCGTACAAAATCTCTCCCAAAATTGTCGCGATAAACCCACCCCAATCGGATGAATTAAAAGTAAGGGCGTTTGCGTCGATTCACCATTATAAACATCATAAACGCATTCGTAGCCTTTGAAGGTGTAAGAATCTGTTTCGGTTTCTATATTGTCAGAAATTATCATTTTTTCAGTACAATTGCTAGGAGTTTCTCGAACATCTGAAGTAACGCCTGAAGATTCTGACGATGTAGTAACTTCATTCTTCAATTCAGTTGCTATTTGTGGTGATTCTGAAACTAGATTCTCTGTTGCTAACGAAACCTCTTTATCTTCAACAACTGTATCAAAATGATTAGGCTCAATTAATCGATCTTGGGGTGGAATAATAACGCCAGATTCAGTGTTTTTAGATTCATCAACCATTAAATTAATTTTATCTTCTGGAAAATGATCGGGTTTCCAGCGATATCTTCCTCGCTGTCGTTGATGTTTGCGAGAACGGCGATTATTAGCTTTGAGACGATTTCTTTTTTTCATAATCATTTAATAAGTAATAATTTCTACAGGATATCGCCATCTTAGCAACTACCCCACACCATAATCGGTATAGTGCCGTACTTGAGGAGGATGAAACCCTAAAACAATATCTTCTTTCGGGACATCTGCTGCACATAATTCATCTGCAACCGGACGATTTGTCCCGTCGTGCTGAATCCAAATTTTCTCTTGGATAATGTCAAGATGAATGACCGAACCATGCACCCGTCGCTTATTTTTAAATTACCTTTTTCTGCGGTAATGGTTTGCTTTTCTGCACCAAGATTGACATAAAGTTCTCGACTTCCATAAGCTAGAAAAAGAGGATCGTTAGTAATTTCCCAACCATCTTTAATGAGGGCTTGAACTACTGTTTCATGATACCTATCTTTAGCAGGCATAATTTTGGAACTAACCATTATCAATTTAGTCTTACCAACTCTTACACTTCAAAAGCTCAACTTTGGATGTTTAAATTGATATCCCGCATCCTTAATTTTCTGATTGGAAACTTTGGCTTGACTAGAACGTTGACTCGGTTGGGACATATCCCAAGTAATTGGAGGTAAATTATGTTTTTCAAACAGCTTATTTGTCAATTCTGCCCGCGTACAACGGTCATCATCAGCGAGGTTATAAATCCCATTTAGTTGTTGCTGAATCGCAAAGTCAATTGCCCCCACAATATCATCCAAGTGTATCCAATTGCTCGGTTCATTTCCCGTACCCGGTCGAGTTTGTCCCGCAGCCCGTCCATAGATTTTAATTAACTCCCGATTGGGTCCGTAAATGCCCCCCAAACGCAGAATACAAACCTTTAAATTATCATTGGCTGCACTGAGTAAAGCCTGTTCAGTTTCAGCGAGGATTTCACTTTTACGATTGTTGGGTTTAACCGGGGTATTTTCATCAACCCATTCACCGTTATAATCGCCGTAAACTGAATAACTCCCAGTGTAGACTAATTGCTTAATATTGGGAAATTCGGGTAAGACAGAAGTTAAAGTTTTGGCGGTGTGTAAATAGGCTTGTTCGTAAGTTTCTGCACTTTTTGGGGCTACCGATAGCACTACTGCATCTTGGTCTTCTAAAACTGCTCGCAAGGCTTCTGGGTCGTCCCCTTTGAGTATAAAAACATATTTCGCGATCGCGTTCAAATTTGCGACTTTATCTGGTGTAGTTGTCGTTGCAGTCACTTCAATTTTTGGGCGATCTTTCCAGAATTTTGCGACAGCTTGCCCCACATAACCACAGCCAATAATTGCTATTCTCATTTTGCTAATTCTCGCTCAATCGCACTCACTAATTCAGTCGATTCTGGTGCAACTCCACTTTTAAAACGTTCGACCACTTCCCCCGTTTTATTAACCAAAAACTTCTCAAAATTCCAGCCGACATCAGCTTTATTCTCCGTTGCTTGGGTCAAACGTTTGTATAAAGGATGTTGCTGTGAACCTACAGCGTGAACTTTATCAAATAAATCGAAAGTTACATCGTATTTCGTTTGACAAAACTCTAGAATTTCCGGGTTACTTTTTGGCTCTTGTGCGCCATAATCATTGCAGGGAAAACCTAAAATTCGCAAACCCTGGTCTTTATATTTCTGATTGAGGGCTTCTAACCCTTTATATTGAGACGTAAAGCCGCAGTAAGAAGCCACATTGACAATCAAGACAACATAACCCAAATAGTCTTTGAGGTCTTTTTCTCGATCGTCAATTGTGTTAACAGTGAGGTCAGTGATTGTTTGAGACATAACTTTTTGATTTTCTAAATTAACGTCCAGAATAAGCCTTCATCGGCTCTTTGATAAAGCGGATATAGAAATGTTTAAACGTTGATTTCAACACACGGGGTAAGCCAAAATCAATGGGAATTAACGCCGCAGGTAACTGCCAATCAGCCACCCGCAAATCCACAGGTTTTGCTAAAGGAAACTCAATTTCAGCTAACTTAGGGCAAACTCCCAAACGCTGAGAAGCTGCTACAGTAGGGATTAACTGGGGTTCGACTTGCAACACTTCCACCAAGGCGCGGTCGAGGGCGAAAACGTCTCCAGAAGCACCGAGAAGCCCCAGGAAGCGCGGGTCTCCCCCACTCGGGCCATTCCCCTCATGACCAATAATCCCGTCGATAATGGTCAAATTGGGCTTAATAGCGCGGGCTGTTTCTACCAGCATTTCCCCAAAACGGTCTACATCTTTTCCCGCTTCCAAATGCCACCAAGCCTTCATTTTACCGGGGACGCAGCCAAATAGATTTTTCACCCCCAAAGTCATCGTTAACTGGACGTGAGACTTGACTTTCGGGAGGTTTATCACCACATCTGCGGCCAGGGCTTCCTTTGATAACCGTAAATGGTTAAAATTCTCGTTATCTGTCGCGTAACGCTGTCCGTGAAACTCCACCACCTCGATTCCCAAAGCCTCCATCATCGGGAGATAGCCGTTATTACTCGCAACTCCTCTGGCTGTCCCAAATGCGGGACTATCCCCAAAAAAGGGCTTTCCTCCCGCTTCTCGTACCATTTCAGCCACACATTGCACAATTTCGGGACGGGTAATACATTCGCGGCCTGGCTTACTGCCCGTGAGTAGGTTAGGCTTAAGTAAGACGCGATCGCCCTCTTTCACAAACGCTTCGATTCCCCCCAAAGGTGCAAGCAGGGTTGTCAGCGATTCTCGCAGTCGCAGCAATTCGTAAGAATCGGCAGATAATAAGCTCACCGTTGGCATTACAGTCACTCTCCTGAGATTACTCTAGCCGCAATTGTATCGAATTGTTGTGGGGATTGAAATGAAACGTTTATGCGAGGGGTGATTGGTTGTTTGTTGTTTGTTGTTTGTTATTTGTTATTAGCCAGTAGTGCCGTGACACAGCTAAAATGAGGCTTTAACGTAGTGCCGTAATCCACCGTTTCAGATGTATCGCAGTACGTTTTTGAGGAGCGGACATAAGAGTTACTATCAGCCCTCACCCTAAACCCCTCTCCCACGGGAGCTACGGCTTATACATAAATCGATCTTGAATTTTAACACCCTTGTCTATTCCTCTAAATCCCTTTCCAAGCGGAAATTAACACGATAACTGTGGTCAAAAATGCCCTCACCAGAAAATGAACTAACTCCGCCATTAGCCCACCATATTCAGGGGGTTTGGGGGCGGAATGCCTCACCCAATGGCAGTGCGACCCCGCGTCGCCGAAAGGCGCAAGGGAACGCGCACTGTTGGGGTTCAGGGGGGCTAGTCCCCCTGAAAAACCAACGATACAGACCAGTTAATTTCCAAAAACGAATCCGAATTGGTCATCCTGAACTCAGATTGGGTAAGGATTTGCAAGTTGTGTATAAGCAGTAGCCCACGGGAGAGGGGCTTATTTTCTATAAGTGTCGCAGCACTACTCCGGTAACTTATACTGACTGACAATCCGTTTGGCAAATTCAGGGACGTGGGCTTCGAGCTTTTCGGGATGGTTGCGTTTGACGTAGAGATAGTTGCGGGTGAAATGCGAATCAATGGAAAACCGAGCATATTCTAACCCTTTCGGGCCAATGCGCTCAATTGCGACACCCATCAACTTCGCAGCCCACATCGGCAATGTTACCCCTTTATCATACGCCGGAATGCTTTGTTGTACCGCCGCAGCGCGATCGCCCTTAGTCGAAACTTGCTGCGTTTCTAGTTGATCCTTGACCAACTCTAACATTTCGCGACCCGTATCATTGCGTACCATTATCCATTGCCAGCCAAAAGGCGCACCCATATAGCCTACAACAAGGTCAGCCAAAGAGTTGACATAATCAAAACAACTCATACAAGAGGGTGCAAATACATCCTTGAGTTGATTGGTTTTCAGTCCAAAAAACGGCACTTTTTCGATTGAACCGTCTTCATGCTTGAAATGTACCCGAAAATCCTGCATAAACTCGTAATGCACCACCGTATCCGGCGACTTACTCGTGGTTTCGAGGAATTTCTGCAACCCGTCTCGCGTCACATTATCCACGCAAGGAGTCCCCAAAACATACAGCTTCTCCAAGCCTAAATCATCCTGCACCGCCCGTAATGCTTGGATTTGACAACCCACTCCAATCACTAACAAACGCTTCAGCCCCGATTGCTCGATTTGCTCCAACACTGATAAATTAGGCGATAGAGTCGGCTTATTGACCTTTGCGGCTAAAACTTCCTCTGGAGTCCGCGCAATCACAGGCATTGGCTGAAAACGGTCTTCGGGGGTATTTTGGACGCATACCACCCCTTCAACTAACCCCTGAGTCAACATCTCACAAGCAATGGTACTGACAATTCCCGTCCATTGTGCGCCTTCGATGGGCTGTTTTTTCTTGGCTGCCATCATCTCCTGATGCACGCCAAAATATAATTCTAGATTATCGTCTAAATTGCGATCGCGATCGTGGGCTTGGGCTTCTAATTCGGCGATTTGCTGATTGAGAAAGGCACAGGCTTCTTTGACGTAATGGATGTAATAAGTGTCGCACAGTCCGCACTCGCTACACAATTCTTTCGCAGGACGACGACTACCGGGTTTAAGGGCTTTGGCTTTCTGGTGTTTGGGATTTGGGACTACCGAGGTCATAGTAAGGATTAAGTTATAGCGCTTTTACTATCTTTGGTTAGGGTAAAACAGGTTACAGTTCTGTGGTGTTTTTTGTAACGGAATGTAACTTGAAAAGTAGATGACGACTAATTCGTTGTTAGACAAGTACTGGATAATTATTTACAATTGTTAATATAAAAGAGAAAATCGATTGGGTTAGAAGTAACATTTATGTCCAACAACACAGCTTTTAATTTAAGCTTTCTTCAAGCTAATACCGAACAATTTAATTTAGAATTAGCTTCGGGAAAAATTTTATTTATTCTTGGTGCGAATGGAACAGGGAAATCCAGTTTATTACAAAATTGGTATTCATTGCATTCCGAAAAGTCTAAATGGATATTTGCTCATCGTCAAAATTGGTTTGATTATAATGAGTATGCTTTGGCTCCTCTAAGTAAACAGTCAATGAAGATCAATATTCAAAATACTGATCGTAGACCGGAGTCTCGTTGGAAAGATGATTACACTCATCATCGACCTAATATGGCAATTATGGACTTGATCGATGCTGAATGTACTCATGCAATAAATTTTCGTAATAAGGCAAAACAATCAAGAAATATTCAAGATTTCATAAATGGCATTGACATTTCTCCACTCGAACAAATTGAGCAAATTTTTGAAATGTCAAATATTGATATAAAAT
>JAWQFT010000083.1:0-22942 GCA_035968055.1 Jaaginema sp. PMC 1080.18
ATTGCATAGTTCTAATGGATAAGGGCTATATTCATATCTCTATTATGCAACGCCTGCAACGCCGTAACTTGTAATAGTGGCGAGCGAGAGCAAGTTGCTGATTATTTCGCCAGTCATTTACTAATCTCTCAAACAGCTTTTGACCAAGCTTTAAGCAATCGGCAGGATTGGCTAAAGCTGAAGTCCTATTTTCGGGTCGGTTACAAGATAATTCTCAAGCGGTTGGATGAGATGGGGATTCAAGATTTTGGCAAGTCTCAAAAGGCTTTGGAGGTACGATACCAACGAGAAACCGGACAACCGTTGACGAAGGAGGTTGAACTTGAACCGAGGTTGCGTTGTGATGATTTTCCTCCGAATCAGCGATACTACACTTTGATTTGGCAAGCTCTTGAGTTAGAGAAAATTTCTGAGTCAAAAGCCGCAGAACTTTTAAATATGACCATTGAGGCGTTGCGAATCGAGCGAGTTCAGCAGAAAGTTTATGCGATCGCGTGAATCGTCTAACCCGGTAGAGGGAATGATTTTGGATGCAACTGCACTCATTGATTTTGTTTATCTGGACGAAGGGAAAGATGATGCACCCTAGTTTATCAAGAACAGCGCGGCGATCGCCGCGCCCTAACTTCTTTCAAGAATTTGGCTTGTCATCAATAATCTAAACTCGCGTAATCATTCCCGGTTTGGCTTTAAAGCGGATATAATTCTCAACCATATTGCCTTCGTCTCCGAGATACTGGGCGGCGGCTTTGAGCAATCGGGAAGCACTGGCTACGCTTCCTAAACTCTCGTCAATCACTTCATTTTCCATAACGGCGAACAAGTAAGCCGAGCGTAGTTTATGGTAAGTGGTGTCTTCTCCCATGAAGTCCCAACGTTCTTTGACTCCCTTTGATAACGGTTTACTGTAGCGACGGTTGACACGGGATGGATCGTCGTTGGGGTCTAATCTTTTGCCTTCTTCCTCTAGCCACTCTAACCCGGCACAGACGTATTCAGCTTTGACCAGAGTGGGTATTTCAAAACGGAAGTTTCGCAGTTTTATGGCTTTTTCAGCGTTGTGGCTCTGAATTTTACGGGATTTTCCTTTGAGTTGTCCGGTAAAGCCGATTTCATATTCTCCGATTTCCTCAAAGGTGGCACTCAGATGAATTTCAGCCATTCTGCGTCCGGTGACGAGGGCGATCGCGCAACTGACATCAACCCATTTATATTCTTCTAGAAAACCATATTCCCAAGTTTGCTCTAGAACTTGGTGAGCTTGTTGTAGATAGGGAGTCAGGTCAATCTCGATTAGGTTTTCGGGTTCTGAGCGATGGATGATTTGCTGGCAGTAGTTGGCGTTTTGACGGGCTTTGTATTCGGCAAATTGGAAGCTGAGGGCTTCTCCAAAGTGGCCGATGATGGTCAAGACCCGATGGTAGTTACTGGGGTCTTTGAGGTCGGTCTGGGCTGCTTGTTGAAGGGCTTTTTTGAGGGCGCTAATCTGTCGTAAACAAGTTCCGTAGGTTCGCTCCTGCTCTGGGTTGGGGTCGGGATAGGTGAGTTTCAGTTTTACGGTTTCGTCAATAACGAGTTGTTTCCAACCAGAAATGTTGTCTTTACCGTTTCGACGAGTTCGCGGTTTGAAGGGGGCTAGGGCTTCTAATTGGGGCAGTAAAATACTGACACGCTTATCGATATAGGTATTGGGCATTTCTGGGGTCATCGCCTTGTTTACTTTTTTTATTATAAAACGGTAAGTAAGGGATTAGAATACAAAAAAGAACCCACTTCTTTCATCACAACATCCCAATTTTCTAAGATTAAAGTTAAATACACAAAAAACCACGATGTACCCTCCATGTCAGACCTCTACTCTTTCCGCTTTGTTGAAAGCCCAGCAGCCACAGCCCTAAACAACGAGCAAATTAGCGATGTAGCCAATTACGAAGCTCGCTTGTCTTTGTTTCAACTCAAGGTATTGGCGGATTACGACCAACTTGTTTGTCTTCCTGCTCTCCATCACATCGACAAACATTGGTATCAAATTGAAACTGCCAAAAAGGTGATCAAACACTTTGGCGGTCGGGCCATGTTATCTGATGAAGTCGGATTGGGTAAAACCATTGAAGCTGCCCTTATCTGTAAGGAATACTTGGCAAGGGGACAAATCAAATCCCTTCTCGTCCTTACCCCTGCTACGTTGGTTTCCCAATGGCAACTGGAACTGGAAGAGAAGTTCGATATTGCGACAACGACTACCGATGAACGGGATACTACCCCAGAAGAATTCTGGCATCTCAATGACCGTATTGTTGCTTCTATTAATACCGCCAAGCACAAAAGTCATTTTCAGCACGTTACTGCCCGTGACTGGGATTTAGTGATTGTGGATGAAGCCCACCACCTCAAGAATCGTCGGACGCTTAACTGGAAGTTGGTCAATGGCATCAAAAAACGATTTATCCTGATGTTGACGGCTACTCCTGTCCAAAACAATTTGGTGGAACTGTATAATCTCTTGACCCTCCTCAAACCGGGACTCCTCAATACGGAAGCCCAATTTAAACGGGAGTATGTGGGGTCGAAGAATGGACGAGTCCCTAAAAACCCAGAAAAACTGCGTTTGTTGATGCGGGAAGTGATGGTGAGAAATACTCGTTCGGTGGTGGATGTGAAACTTCCAAAACGATTTGCATCTACGATTGTGGTTGAACCCGAAGCGAAGGAACGGGAGTTGCACACAGCGATTAATCAATATCTGCGCCAACGTCTTGATGAAATTGACTCGCTAACGCGGAATAATTTATTGATGCGTTCGGGGAGCAGTCCCCTAGCATTAAGTGAAACCCTGAAGGGATTGGCCCAAAGGTTTGACCATGATGAACTCAAGTTCCTGCTCAAACGATCGAAAAGTTTTAAAGTTTGTCAAAAAGCGAAGCGGTTAGGGGAATTACTGCAAAAGTCTACCCAGAAGACTTTGGTATTTATTAATTACAAGCCCACTATGTCCTATCTTTCTCAATACTTAGAGGCGATGGGAATTGGTCATACTTGTTTCCAAGGATCAATGTCGTTAAAAGCCAAGGATGCCGCTATTGAGTTGTTTCGAGATGAGGTTCCGGTGATGTTGGCTTCAGAAACGGGGGGAGAAGGACGTAATCTTCAGTTTGCCAATACGATTGTGAATTACGATTTACCCTGGAATCCCCTCAAAATCGAACAGCGCATTGGTCGCCTCCATCGCATTGGACAAACTCAAGATGTCTTTATCTTCAATTTCTGTCTGGCTGATAGTATTGAGGCTTATATCCTTAAAATCCTTCACGACAAAATTAATATGTTTGAGTTGGTGGTAGGAGAAATTGAGACAATTCTGGGGAATATGGGGGATGAGTTTGACTTTAGTGAAGCGGTAATTGACCTTTGGTTAGCGAATGCGGAAGCGCAACAACTGGATACGGCGTTTGGTCAGTTGGGTCAGCAGTTACTGGAAGCGAAACATAGTTACCAAGAAGTTCAGGAGTTCGATGAAAAGCTATTTGGGGATGAGTTTGAAGCGTAAAGCAGTAATCAGTTACCAGTTACCAGTTACCAGTTACCAGTTACCAGTAATCAGTTACC
Organism: Jaaginema sp. PMC 1080.18; assembly: GCA_035968055.1. Lineage (GTDB taxonomy): Bacteria > Cyanobacteriota > Cyanobacteriia > Cyanobacteriales > Spirulinaceae > Jaaginema. The sequence goes on from JAWQFT010000083.1 coordinate 3,607, forward strand.
AGTTACCAGTAATCAGTTACCAGTTACCAGTAATCAGTTACCAGTTACCAGTTGAGTATGAACAGTCAAGTGTATGATAAGGCTTACAAGTTTGCGATTAGAGTTGTTAATGCCTATAAACATTTATCTCAAGATAAAAAAGAGTTTGTCTTATCTAAGCAACTATTGAGAAGTGGAACTTCTATTGGAGCTAATATAGCTGAAGCGAATGGAGCAATATCTAAAGCAGATTTTCGAGCGAAGATGTCCATAGCCTATAAAGAATGTCTGGAGACAAAATACTGGCTTTCACTACTGAAAGATACGGAATATATCAGTTCACAAGCGTTTGCTAGTATTCATGGAGATGCCGAAGAAATTAGTAAAATGCTCTGGAAAATACTCAAAACCACTAACTCTTAGTGAGTAAGTAGCAATTCTTTGACTCTTAAAGTCTTATCTCTACAACATTTTGCAATAATGTTGAGATACATCAACTCTAAACACTACTTATCACTGTTCACTGTATAACCCGTAACTGGTCACTGGTCACTGGTCACTGTATAACTGTCATGGATAATCAAATTCTTTCAACAATTCAACAAATTGCGACTCTGCAAGAGGGAGTGGCGGAGTGGACTTCCCCTCAGAGTTTGTCGGTGGTGTTACCTCAAAAAGTGGCTTCCCTTTTGCAGGTGGAGGAGTTGGTAACGTTTACGACCAGTGCGGAGGTTAAGGGCGGTAGTAGTTATTTTGTTACTTATAATTCGGAGATTCTCGACCAGTTCGAGGAATTGTTATCAGAAACAGGGTATGTGGCGAGTTTGGCGCTGAAGTACGATGGCTATTTGAAAAAGAGTGGTTTTGAGAAGTTGGTGCTGGAAACTCTCTGTCCTCAAAATGGTTTGATTCGAGTGCAGGATGCTTTCCCCGCGATTACGCCCTACGTTTTGTTTAATGTTACTTATACGGCGGAGGGGATGGAGAAACGGTTAGGGATGGTGTCGTTTTGGGTTAATGGTTTGACCGGGGTGACGGGAGTGGATTTGGGGGATGCTTTGTTGTGGACGGCTGACCGCATTGCTCCGCCTCCCAAGGAAGAACGAATGACGCTGGATTATTCCCAGTTGCTGGCTATTGGTTCTGATTATTCTCAGCCGTTGATTGAGCGAGAGTTAGCTCCTTGGCGAGAGAAGAACCAACGACAACGGCAACGGGATCGTCAGCGTATTACTGAGTATTATCAAGATATTATTCGGGAAATTAAGGCCAAGATTAAGAAGCGGAATTTGGAGGGGGAACTCAAGGAGCGAGAGGAGAATCGTTTGCAGGCGACTCAGTTGGAGTTAAACCGCAAGCTGAAAGATTTACAGGAGCGTTCCCGTTTGGAGGTTACGGCACAGTTACACAGTGCTTTGATTGTTTGGTCGCAAACGGTTCATGTGCGCTGTCTACTGATTCGCAAGAAGCAGAAGCGGGAGGTTGTAGCGGTTTGGAATCCTTATCGGAAGGTGGTTGAACCACTTTGTTGTTCTCAATCCCATCAGCCGGTGACGAGCTTTTATCTGACGGATGATTCGGCAGCGATTGTGAGTCCGGCAGTTTGGTCATCTTAAGCGGGTCTTGGTTTCTTGTTATTCGTTGGATATATCTATAGACAAAAGGTCTTGTTATTTATTCATAAGTAGACTAAGGTAGTGATGCTGAGTTGAGGAATCGCGAATGGTTAAGCGAAACTGGCCGCAGTTGGGACGGGAGATTGTGGAGAAGTTACAGAGTGAGAATGATTCGGAACGGATCGCTGCTATTGGTCAAGAGGCGATCGCGCTCATTCAAGGTCACGATAAGCCGGAAAATGCGCTTAAGAGTGTCTCTCGTCAAGTTCTCAAGGCTTTTCCTCGCGAGTTGGAGGAGAAACCCAATTATTATTACGATTCGGGGGGTAAGGGGGATTTACTGAAGTGGCGGCATTTGATTTTTCGGACTTTGACGCTTGATCCGGTTGAGGGGCGACCGACTGCTGAGGTGGTGTCTCGTCTGAGGGTTCAAGATTCAGTATCACATCAAGCTTTATACAATTTCGATAAACGTAAAGCTTACAAAATGCCTAAGCCGACTCGGCCACTGATGGTAGATGATGAGATTACGGTCACGATTGCCTTGAATGATCAGTTGAAGGAGGCGCTGCGTATCACGATTGAGCAAACGGGACAAACTCTTGATGCGATCGCGGCTAAGGCTCTAGAGGGGTATTGTAAGTCTATTGCTCATAAGTCTACTGAGCCGATTGAGACGATTTCGACTGAGGCTTTGTTGACGGAAGATCGCTATAAGACTTTGCCGGGACGGGGTGAGGAGTTGACGAAACGGGCGATTAAGGCGATACAAATCTATAATGAGAGTGCTTATGGGGATGTAAAACCTTGGGCAATTACTCAAAGCGCTATCTCTCGACTGACTGGCGCTAAACCTACGGCGATTAAGAGGGTTTTGAAGGATTTTAACAGTTACGATTACAACCAATCTAAGGGTATTGATGGTTATACCAATCGCAGTATCCCAGGTGATATTGTTGATTATATCAATCTGGCTGAGTTGGTGTCCGACGGCTTGCCTGATTGATGCTTCTTGCTTTTAAAAGACTAATACAAAACTAACCCCCTTGCGGGGATTTTGAGTTTGGAAAGTCCACGAATGCCAACCTCGCGCTGTGATCGTGGAGAATGGTTTCAGTCCCCTTGCGGGGATTTTGAGTTTGGAAAGAGTTTCCATCAGCAAGGTATCATCCGACCGACGCTTAAGTTTCAGTCCCCTTGCGGGGATTTTGAGTTTGGAAAGCTTATGACCCCAATGATGGTTCGTTTCTCGTGACTCCTTTTTGTGTTTCAGTCCCCTTGCGGGGATTTTGAGTTTGGAAAGTTTACATCAAAGAAAGCGAGGCGACTAAGGCTCAATTTAGTTTCAGTCCCCTTGCGGGGATTTTGAGTTTGGAAAGTCAGATACGCCGGGGTTGAACCTTTCGATTAAAGTTTCAGTCCCCTTGCGGGGATTTTGAGTTTGGAAAGCGCGAAAGCGCTCTGGGAACTCGATATTCCCGTCGCAGTTTCAGTCCCCTTGCGGGGATTTTGAGTTTGGAAAGTTGCGATCGCGCCTACTCGACACTATACCTAGTATTGATGTTTCAGTCCCCTTGCGGGGATTTTGAGTTTGGAAAGCATCCCAATTGCAGACATGGCGCGCCGACTCAAGTTTCAGTCCCCTTGCGGGGATTTTGAGTTTGGAAAGCACGATTGCTTCGGCAAATTTCTTTTGAAAACTCAGAATTGCCAGTTTCAGTCCCCTTGCGGGGATTTTGAGTTTGGAAAGCTTCCTCCATCCCGACTCCAAGCCTTTGATAAACTGTTTCAGTCCCCTTGCGGGGATTTTGAGTTTGGAAAGTCGTTTAAGCAATCGAGCAGTCAAGATAAATTCATTGTTTCAGTCCCCTTGCGGGGATTTTGAGTTTGGAAAGTCCGCCGTCTGAAACTGAGTCAGAGCAATGGTTCTGAAGCCATTTTTCACAAGGGTCAAAAACCGAGGCCAAAAACGCTTCCAATTTACTTGACTCATCGGCAAAAATTCCGATTTTGAAACGCTGTAACTATTTATTTGTCAAGGTTCTGGCGTTTTTACACGAACCCCCCCAGGTTTTCGCCCCCGCTTGGGTTTGTGTAATTTCTGCTCCAATCATATAACAATCGCATCTTCTTGTCGAGGAATTTCCGAACCATAAGTAATCGTTCGCTGTACCGACCCCGCATCCAATACATAAATTCTGACTGAATCTTCACTGGTATTGATTAACTTCTCGATGCGATGTTGCAGGGTGACAAACTGCTTGGCCGTCAAAAAACACTCAAATACGCTGTATTGCGTCCATTGACCATATCCCGATAAGAGTTTATGTAAGCGAGTTCGCCGTTTATTGGCTTTTTTATTGTCTGGGAAATCATAGACAATGAGATAAAATAAGGTTGTCATGAAGGAAATTCCGTTAAAATCAACGTAACATCAAGGGTTTGTAGGGGATATCTTCTTGTAGATGTCGCGCTAGTAAACGGGCTTGCAATTCCACTGCACGACGATAGGTACAGCGATAGCCAAAGGTGGGATGTTTGAACTCATCGTTCATTTTGCGTTCAAAGGCATTGAGAAAGGTTTTACGGCCTGTGTCCGAGAGACGATAAGCACCCAAACTTTCTTGAAAATCGCTTTTTTGGATTTCCCGCGTGCGTAAGACGGATAAAACTACGCGGTCAGCCACTAAAGCTCGAAATTCCTCCATCAAATCTAGAACCATTGCGGGTTGGCCGTGATGTACTTCGTGCAGGTAGCCAATGTAAGGGTCTAATCCTGCGAGGTGAGTGGCTGCGGTGACTTGCACTCGCAATAAGCCATAACCAAAACTGAGTAAAGCGTTTACAGGGTCAGTGGGTGGACGACGATTGCGATGGTTGAAGCCCCAGGTTTCCTCTAAAATGGTGGCGATTCCCGCAAAATATTCCCGTGCTGCTAGTCCTTCAACTCCCCGCACTTCATCAAGGGTTTGTTGTTGTTTGACTAAGGCTTTGCGCTGTTTGAGGGGATTGGAGGCGACGTTAAGCCGAGATAAAACGGTAAACTGATTGTGGATTTTTCCGGCAACAAAGACTTTAGCTAAATCTAAACGGCGATCGCGATCGTAATAACGATTATACTGAGCCAGACGCAGTTGACCGTTACGAGAGTGTCCGGGTAATGCCGAGCCAATGTACTTTCCAAACGTGGTGAGATAGTGAACGGGCATTCCTAACTCTAAAGCGTAACCCAAAGCTTCCCCCGTCACGCTGGGATTACCCATCAAGACAACTTGTTCGATGGTTTGTGCGGGGATCGCTTTTTTCTTCCAAGTTTCATCCTCTTGTTTGAGAGCAACAGTAAAAGCTTCATATTTTTTGCTCAAAACTGCATCGGGTTGGGTAATGTAGAGAATTGTCATGATAATGAGTGAAAATCAACGATAATTAGGAAAAGGGATTGGTTTTCAAATGTTTGACTTCAAAAGGCAAACAAAGATTAATCAGACTGCAAGCTTGGCATTTCTGCGGTTGTTGGATGGGAGAGGGAATCGGACGTTGGGCTGCATCGTGAGCGGAGGCGATCGCAGCAGCAGTTGCAGCGCGTAATTCGGGGCTAAACTGTACCACTTGACGGCGGCGACTGGCATGATAAAATATCTCGCCATAGAGGATGCTGCGTTGGGTGCGTTCTTCTAGGCAGATTCCCGCCGCACAAAGTTGAAAATGGTCATTAAGCCAGCGATCTCGCTTCCCTTTTTTGTACTCTAGGGGAATGAGTTGACCTTCTGTTTCTTCCACTGCATCAATAATGCCTTTGATTCGTAGGCGATCGCTCCATACCCATTGCTGACGACGAATTAAAGTTTCTCCTTCCCAATTTTCTCCTTCTTCGTTAATCTTTTCATGGAGATAACGTCCCTGTAAAATATGCTCGTTATCCTCCATTTCTCCCAAGACATATTCAAAATAAAAACGACGGTGGCAATATTCCCAAGCATTTAGATATGCCAAAGGTAAATAATCATCCATAATTGATATTCAAACTCTAAATATTCAACACTTCTGAGTCATTACAATTGAGTTCCATACATTTATGTTTGAGTCTGCAAAGGTAGACTTTGTTGTATTAGCCCCAGATTTTTAATCTGCGGGCGGTTGGCAGTTCTGGTTCTTATTTGGAATTACTATATTCCGCGTCACTCCCATACCCAAAGCCGTTTTTCGACCGACCCCGGCAAAGTTAGAAAACTGGGCTAAAATAGCGGCAAAACAGGCTTGCTTTGTATCAGAAAAGCGATAACGAATCCAGCCCACACAACCTAATTCAGAATGGTGGGGTGACGGCCATACTTCAGTTTTTAAGTCATAAGCTGATACTAATCCCGACCATTGTTGTTCGGGGATTTTTAAGGGTTTTGGCGCTAATTGGTTCCACCGTCGCTGCAAACTAGCAAACGTTAATTCAGCTAAGGGAAAGGGCTGAATGACCTTATTTTGTTTGAAGCTGGTGGGAGTTAAAAACTGTAATTTAATTTCCGACTGAACCGGAGTTTGATACATTTCATAATAATCACTTTGTTGAAAAGGGGAAAGCTGCGAACTAAAATGACAAAAAGAATCGCCTAACTCGACAGTTTTTCCTAAGTCGCGACTTAAGCCCCACAGTAAAGGAGAAAGCCACTCTGCTTGAAACACCGTAAGACACAAATAACCTTTTTTCGCGGTGCGAGGAAGATAGGTACAAGTAAGGGGTGAAACCTCTAGAGTTACTAATTGGTGGGCTAAAGTCGCATCAACTTGCGCGATCCAATTAGTACAATATTTGTACAATAATTTGTGGCTATCAATCGGTGGAGATGAGGAAAAAGTAATCGGAATCAGCAACCGATATAAAGCAGCAATATGTGATTTGGGAGGCTCACTCGTAATTCCTTTGATCGTGTAAGTTTTTCCTTGCCAATTGACCCACGGTTGAGATTGAATTTGACGAGCAATTGCTGTAGTTAAATGGGGATAAGCTGCATGATTTGGTAAAACTAATCCGATTTTAGTAAGCTGCTTTTGTTGAAGTAAAGGAAAGAAAACAGGAGTAGGTTTACAAGCCGTTAACCAGTCTACTAAATTGGGTACTATCTGAGTCAATTTTTGCGGACTCAGCAGTAGTTGTAAATAAGTCATTTCACAGACATTAAAATTTAAACTAAGACCGTTCGTACAGATCGTAGTGGGTGCTAGAAGTGAGTAAGCGTAGCGGCAAAAAAGCCGAACTAATACAACGATCTTTATTGAGTTTTGCTCCTTTTGTACTGTAGGGGTTAATTTTCTCAAATGTTGTCTTTTCTCCTAAATCATCCCAAGGCTGTACGATAAAGTCTTGACTGACAAACTGCTGAAACTGAGGTTCATCCAGAACTTTGGTCTGGTCAGGAAGGTATTGAAATAAGCAACCTCGCTTGCCAAAATAGTTGATATTGGCAAATAATTGTTCTAACTCATCGCTATATTCAGTCGGCCCGCAACAGATTTTCATCACTCCTTCTAAATAAGCCCATTCGCGGAAAATAAACCCATCATGTAAAGGAAGTGTTTTGCGATTTCTATTAGCTTTTTTATCTGCTTTATCGGTTGTCTGGTCGTAATAGCGAATTTTGTAGCCGTTGCGGTTGACAACGACGCGATCGCAAGGTTGAATGAAAATATCTAGATTGCGAATCCAGTTAAATTCTCCTTCAATCCAAGTCTTAAATTCCTCCCGATGCTGTTTTCCTTGATGCTCGATTAAAATCCGCAACAAAGCCATTTTAATCGCATAAGGAGTGGGGACAAGATTGGTCGCGGCTGCCATATTTGTTGCATCAGAACGTTTGAGAGAAAATAAACTAACGGGTTGATAACCCACCACTAACCATTGCTTTTTATTCTGCATCATCCCAAGGGCTTCCTTCATTAATTAAATACTGAATTTGCTGACCAAACTCGGCCATATTTTCAAAAGGAAATACATGAACTGTATCTTCCCCATTAATCCCATTGAGAACGTCAGCCAAATGATTGATCTGTCGCTGGTAACTTTCCTCTAAAGGACTAATTGTAGGTGCAGGACAGCGACGAGTAGTAACCGTAATAACTCCCTCAAAAGCATTAGGATGAGGTAGATTCGTATTGCGTTTTGCACCATTAGGTTCGAGATAGGTATAAAGGACGCTCGTTAATAAAGCATCTAAGCGTTTTTTACGTTCTACGGAATCAATACTGTAGTCAAAGTTATGGGGATTATAACCAATCCGAAAAGCTTCAATATTGAGTACCGTCGCATACATTCCCGAACTGAGTTGTACATTATAGGGAGTCGGATTTTCCACACCATATTTCGCATGAAAATAGCTTTGAGTTTTCACACAAGTAGGAATGCCAACTACTGCACCCATTTCAATTGTTGACTCCCGTTTGAGGGTTTGTCCCTTCTTTTCAGTTACCATAAACCCTTCTAAATCGCTGATAGCACATTGCTGCAAAATTTTGGCAGTTTTCTGTTCTAAATCTTTCTCATCTTTATTAAAAAACTCCTTATTTTGCTCTATATCGTAACCAATACGGTCGGGATTAAGCTGTTTACCTCCTTCGGATAGAGGTAACTTATTCTCCATACAAATACGATGCAGATGTTCGGCTTGAATATGCTTGAGCATATCTCCAGAAATGCCATTGACTAACTTGGGTTCGGGGTCGTTTTTCTGTACGATATAATAACGACGAGTCAAGGTTTGATTACCTTCGTTACCTTCATTATTAAGTGCATGAAGTTGGAGGGAGAGTAAACCGCTAATAGAGAGAGAGTAAATTTTCATCATTGTGAACCTCGATAAGTTGTACAAGTCGTTGAATTATTAAACTTTTAGGTCTCAGTAGAATCTGGTTTTTCCTGAGTGGAAGGCCAGCGTGCATAACCATAAGCAATGAGTAAATTTCCGACTAAAACCGGGTCATTTTCTTCGATAATTTCAATCAGTCGGTCGATATCTTCTTTGGTTGGCTGAACCCGAAAGAGGGATTTATTTTCTTTGAGATATTGTTCCTGCAAGCGCAAATTTTCATGTTCGTATTTCCCTAAAAACTCAGCAATCGCAGCGATTAATTCCCGTCGAGAACCCGATTGGCTGCTAATTTGTTGAGCGAGTCCGTATTGACGCTGCCAATCTAGGTCTTTTACGCCTTCTTTAGTTTTAATTTTTCCGGCATGAATGGTGGCGTGATTAATCGCTTTCGCAATCCGTAGAAAACTAGAATCGCTGGTAATTTTACTAATACTAGAATCTTTCTTGGTCATTAAGTTTAACCCCTTAGTTGTAAATAAAGCAGGCAATTGCAATTTATCTTTTTGAAAATCGGCATTGGCATATTTTTTAACGCAATAGTCAGCATAACGAGACTGAAAAGGAAAAAACTGATAAATATTAATTCCTGTAATAAAATTTCGATAAAGGTTTAATAGTTGTCCATTTTCATCTTTTTGATTCGCTAAAAAACAAATTGTTTTAAGATGTTCGTCAATAACTTCGCTGTAATTTCCCAATTCTTGATAGTTCTGGGGTTGAATCCAAGCAGGAAGACCCAAGTTAAAAATAGTTTTTACGCCGTGGACTTGTCCTTTAGAATTAAACTGCGCTCCCGAAAATCCTTGAATCAAGTTATTGTTGGGTTGAGTAAAAAAACTAAATTCATTGGGATTATCTTGAATTTTTGCTCGATGATAATTCAGTTGTTCTTGGTAAAACTTCAAAACTAATTCAGCATCAAAACAAGCAATTCCATAACCACTACTCGGTGGATTGTAAATTCGTAGTTTATCAAGAACTAAACGATATCCAGGCAAAGCTATATCATAAGGTTCGAGAACCACAACTCGCCAATCATAAGTTTTATCGGCAACTTTAACGCGATCGCACAAAGCAAATTCAAAGAAACCATTGGCAATTAACCACAAACTTAACCAATCCATTGTTTGGGATTTAAAGCTAATGCTATCAGCTTTAAGCTGGTTAACTCCTTGAGTCGCGACGGGTTGATAAAGTTTAACAGCACTAGCTGGTTTTGGGAGAGAAATTTTCTTGGCAATTTGTTGAAGGGGAATTTCATTATGTGGTTGACTCAAAGCTTGGAAAATTGTAGACAGAAACTCTCCATACTGTTCTCGTATTTTCCAGCTTTCTTGCCACAAACCATTATGATTGCGGTCGGGATTGGGACGTAGAGATGTCAAAATAACCCCATTTTGACTGCGAGCATCGGGAGGTTTGGGGACTTCTTCGTTCCACTCCTTTGACCCGCGAGTATGAATTTGATACTCGCGAAACAGCTTCCGTTGCTGCTTATTTTCCTCTACATCAAAATAAGCCACATTGGGGGGCATTTTATCCCATTGGGTCTTTGCACCTTTTACGGGTAAAAAAGGCGTACTATAGGGCATTTGCGCCACTTTATCGAGGTCAATTGCTGATTTTAATTCCAAGCGATAATGCGTTCCAGCATTAATCAATTGTATATTCTGTTCTTGCCTGGTTTGTAAAAGAGCATCTTCTACTAAACGAGCTAATCCTAAAAGTCGTAAAGGATCGGCATAAGTATTAAAGGTTTTAGGGACAAAAAGAACTTTAGTCATAAAGCTATTTTAACTTTCTTGCCCGCTATTATAAACACTGACCGGAAAACCCTCCTTCCAAGTTAATACTATTTTTTGTGTGATATCTGTACCGAACGCATATCGCACAGTCGTAACCCTCGTACAACCAGTAAATAAAGCTGATAGTAGCTACTTTGATTCCCTGAAAAGAAGTCTAGAGGAAACTCTGAGACGGGATAACGAGCTTGACGAAGCTGAGGTTGAGTCAAGGGAAACGGCTGAGGTAAAAACCGAGTTAAGTAGCGCCAACTATTCGCGATCGCATCACTCGCTTGGGGATGTAAAATTAACTCATTCATGCGATGAGCAGCCGTCACTGTCCACCCTTTTGCCCAAGCGGAATGATGGCGACCCGCAGCCATCAAAATGGCTTGACCAATTCCTTTAATTTGATCTTCCTGAGCTTGAAAATCCTGGACTAAAATCGGCACAAGGGACTGCATTAAAATGCTTTGAGCTAGAAACGCACTTTCAACAGCATGAGCCGGACGTTTATGGCACTTTTCATAAGCTTTCATCGCTTTCCTTTGCTCGTAACTCGTAGGATTATAATCTGTATGAGCTAAGGGTGCTTTTCCTGGTGCATGACCGTGAAATTGTTGCTGCGCGATCGCTTGCCATCCCTTCATCACCTCTTGCCATTTTATTTGTAATTTGCCTAAATCGTGGCAAAAAATCGCAAAAAAGACGAGATATTCAAATAAACTGGTAACATTTTCCATCTGAGTTTGAGGAAAGAAGTATTGCTTAAGAAAACGTCCGCCAACATCTTGTAATTCTTCGCGCAAACTTTGATAAGTAACCGATTGAAGTTTGCCATTTTTCTCGATAACCACCGTAAACGGTTTACGCCAACATTGCCACATCAAAACCAAATGACCCGCGTAATTATCCATACTGTATTGATATTCGCTTTTTTTCTGGCTATCTGGACTTTTTTGCGGGGATTGATAGCCTTTCCCAACAATATCAATCCCAATCTGTAACCCGACTTCGCAGTTATAGTCCGCATACCGAGGATTTACTAATATTTGAAAACTTTGTTCCAGTTGACTCAAACTATCAATCGGTGTGAGAATCGGCAAAGCATAGTTTTCGGATTCTGAGGCAGTTTCAATGCGCCGAAATAGCCATTCATAAGGTATTTCCGATTGTTGTGCTTGGGCCATAATACCTCGTAGCGTCATCAAAGGTAGTGAAAACGGTTGTAGATTGCGAGGATCGATCTCAGGTTTATCACTATCGAAGTCAATTACAGTTGCCGTCTCTTGCCAGATGTAAACTTGGCGACTGTCTACCTGACGGATTAATTGACTGGCTACACTGCGATCGCCTTGAAATACTGCCGCATTAAACTGACGGGTAAATTCTGTGATATTATCCTCACGGCGTTGCTGAGATCGGCAATCTTCGACAGCGTGAACACCATTAATCCATCTTTCTTCATCCCGAAAACGAACGGGTAAATTAGCTTGAGGCGATCGCGTATGTTCGCTTAAAATTGCCCAAGTGCGATCGCAAGGCTCTTTTTCATAAGGTAAATAAGGCTTTGTCTGACTTAATTCACCTTCTTCTGCGCTTTCTAAACCGCGATAAACATAAACCCAACCCATTTCCTCAGTAAAACGAGCGCAGCGCCCCGCTCTTTGCAGCAACGCATTCATCGGACAAAGTTGAACGTGCATCACCTCGCAAGTAATATTCATTCCCGCTTCTATGACTTGTGTAGCAATCAAGATATGAATTATCTCATTTTTATCTCCCTGGTAGCCAAAATTTTGCTGCAATTGTTCTTCCTTAGTTGCTCGGTCTGCGGGGAGAAAACGAGAATGAAGTAAAGTTATCTCAACTCTTTTTTGATTAATGAGATATTGCAGGTCTTGGTACAGCGTTTGAGCATGGGACACGCGATTACAAATAACAATAATACGCTGGCGGTTATAGGTTTCTATATCCTCCCATATCTTTTGAGCGCTCAAAGGCTGTGAATGACTGCGAAAAATGCGTTGACGGTTTCCTTCAATTTCGATTAAGTCGCGATCGCTCACTTTAACCACAGCTACACTATCATTGAGCGATCGCTTTATCGTTGCAATCATCTCGTCAGTCAGCGTCGCTGTCATTACTAAAAAGGGTGTGATTCCCTGCACTTGCTGAAGCAGCTTTAAAGTTGTTGTTAGCGATCGCGCTGCATCCAGTAAATGGATTTCATCAAATACTAAATAAGCTGAAAATATCGCCCCAGCATTAACATTAGCCGACCCCCGCCCCAGAGAATAGGGAATGTTTAGAAAACTACTCAAAAGTTGGTCAATTGTACAAAAGATAATATCTCCTTCAAAACGCGGGTCTTCAGGATTTTCACCTGTTTGTAATGTCACTACCAATGGACGAGAAAGCGGCCTGATTTTTTCCCATTTGCGGACTAATCTTTCTGTCCGTTGACGCAAACTATTCGCCAGAGTGCGTAATGGCACAACGTAAATAAGCTTGCGGGGAAATTCGGGTTGGTTTTGTAAAGCAAACAAAAAAGGCGCGATCGCAGTTTCTGTTTTCCCCGATCCCGTAGGAGCGCGGAGAATCGCATTTTTGCGGTTCAACAATTGCGCGATCGTTTCGGCTTGGAATTGTCTGGGGATGAAGCCTGTTAAGGTTTGGAAACTTTGGGCAATAGTCACAGATACAATAAAATTAGATACTAAACTGTTGTAGAAAGATTATGTTACTGACTCAACGTCGCGCTGACCGAGTTGTTTTGCACAATATTAGTTGGCAGCAATTTGAAAATTTATTAGTGGATTTGGGCGAAAGCCGGGCTGCTAGAGTTGCATACCACGATGGAAGTTTAGAAATTATGACCCCTTTACCCGAACATGAATATTATAAAGAAGCTATCAGTATTGCCATTCAAGATATTGCCGAAGTTTTAGACCAAGACTACGAAAGTTTAGGTTCAACAACATGGAAACGGGAAATCAAGAAAGCAGGGGTAGAACCGGATAACTGTTTTTATTTCCAAAATGAGGCAAAAATTCGGGGTAAGTTAGAATTTGATTTAAGTCAAGACCCACCTCCAGACTTAGTACTAGAAATCGATTTAACCAGTAAATCTCTCAACCGCTTTCCAATCTACGCTCGTTTGGGTGTACCCGAAATCTGGTGTTACGACTCTGGCAAACTGAAAATTTACCAACTACAGAATGAGGAATATATAGAGGTAGAAACAAGCTTGGTTTTTTCTACACTTCCTATTCAAGAACTACCTGCACTGATCGAACAATACCGTCCTCAAGGGAGACGAGCAATTCGTCGTGCTGTGAGAGCGTGGGCCAGGAAATAGGGAGGACAAAGTAAAAGCGCGATCGCGCTTCAAGATTTAGGCTTTGGTGGTTTTTAAGTGATTAACATCAAACATCTAAAGGATTTGGTAAGACTCGACGTTCATCGTACTCATTCCCCTTATGTTGATGTTCAATTTCCATATACCGCACACTACCTCTTGGTTTTCCTGGGAAATTCAGCATTTCTAGCAACATCTTGATACGTCGTACATCTTCTAACTTTCCCTTTGGATTTTCACCAATACGTTCCAAGACATAACAGTTAAACGAATCCACAAAGATTTGAGCCTCAACTTCAGTATCATTGTAATTTCCCGTTTCCCAGTTATCCCCATCAAATAGCTTTTGATATCGCTTCTCTTTACGTTGACTTAACCACAATTCTTGATTCGTCAATTTAACGGCTCCCATACCAAAAGGTTTACCCATACCTAGAGAAAAGCGATATTCCCGCTCATCATTAACATAGATGCGATTTTCCTTCTCTTTTGCCAAATCTAATACCCACAGCAATGCTCCTAACTCTTCATCAGTTAAATTTTCAAAATAAACTTTAAAGTGGAAAGATATTTCTTTTTTAATTGGCTTAATTTCCGTGTATTGCTTAGGCTTATCATTAATTTCTTCCTGGTTAGTTTCTTCAATTTGATTGCGACTAACATTACTTTGATGCCAATACAGTTTATGTCCTCGAATTACTGTATCTCCCTCGCTGTTTTCAGTTGGTGGCTGACTGCCATAGTGTTTTAGATTCTCTTGTCTTGCTTCTCGATCGGTTTGCACCAGGTAATGTTGAAATGTTGTTGGCTTAGGGGTAGCTAGAATTTGTGGAGTAATGGTATGTTTATCTTCGGGATCATTAATATCCCAAATGTCTGAGTCAGATATTTGACTGTCCAAGATAGCATCACTAACAAAAACTCGACTGGAATATGCTTGATATTTATTGAATTTTTTATTTTTTTCTTTGACCCAACCAAAAATAGCCTCAGCCATATCTGTAATTGCTTCGAGTTGTTCCTGTACTTCCGGATCGCGAAGTTGCGGTGGAATAAAGTCTCTGACTGAAGCAGCACGATTATCCTTAGTAGAAGAGTATGGAATACGAAAATAGGGATTATGACCAAATAAAGTAACTTCCTCTTGTTGTTTAGGATTGCAGTAGAAAATAGGTCGATGATTAGCAAGTGCTAAAATTCCTTGGTGTTCATCAAATTCATCTTTCTGGAAATCAGTTAGAGCATTACAGTAGTCTTCTATGGCTCTTTTAGCCACTTGTTGAGGCTCTCCTATTTTTTCTTTTTCTCCAACTATACAATGGTAAGTCCGAGGAGAATAAGCGCCTGCTTGACCAGTTTCTATCATATTCCCACTGGTAACTAAGACACCTTGCTCTAGGGTTTCTGCATAATTTCTTTCTACTTGATGTGCTACATAGCGATAGTTTTCTTCATACACATCACCAAAATAAATATCAATACACTGAGGATCGTAGTTAGCGTTATCATCTTTCGATATTAAATCAACTTCGCTACTTATATCAGACTCTCTAACCCAAACAAACGGCTGTCCTTGAATAGCCTTAGCGGGATAAATACGCCAACTACCATCTCTTTGCTGTTCCAGATATCCAGCTTTGACATTGCTGCAACCCTTCCCACGTTTTGTTTCATAGAGGTCGCCGAGAAGATCATCTTTTGGTGCAGCAACAGCGCGGAAAAATAAACGTTGATGACCCGAAACTTTCTCGATTTTACTGTAAGTTACAATTTCTACTAAAGTACGCAGCATTCCCCGTAAGCTACTACCAGGAATTATAGGTCGTTGAGTAGCCGGATTTTTAAAGAAGTCAGTGCGTCTCTTACGCTCTTCCTCTTGTAGTTTTCGCAATTCTTCAAGAGTATGAGAGATTTCACCAAATGTTTTAAAGTCAGTTGGTATTAATCCGCAACGAATATAAAGCGGAGATTCATTCGTTAATGTGCAGTCAATATACCCTGTGTGTCGTTGAGGATCGTAATAATTTTTATCAGGTACATCTTGTGCTGAAACAACTTGCTCAGGTTCTAGTAATTCAACAAAATTATAGGGAGCGTGTGCTTGACGATTCTTGCTTTTAGGACTAATATGCTTAGGATTCATTTATTCTTTTTCCCAATATTTTTTAGATAAAAGTACATCAGTTTGAACATCGAATTGCTAGGTATCAGGAAACTCTGTTTGTTTATATTCAAATCAAACAATTTCTACAGCATTAGCATAGACTTTAGCGAATATTTCTGCTAGATAAGGTTTGAGACTTGGAGAGTCTTCTAATAAATCTCGAATTTGTCGCTGTTGTTCTACAATAGTTACTTCTCAGCCATTGAAATTTTCTGGACTATTGACATACATTCGCTTGAGAAAATGAGCAAAGAGTACCATTAAGCGATTTTTCAATTCTCTCCGTTCGCTTCTTCCTAAACTCTCGATGCCGTCAATATATTCATAGCGAAGTTCCTGCTTGGCTTCCCATTCTAGGTATTCTTCTACCGTCATTTTTGGTAAATTTTGGGGTTCAGCAATCATTTCTAGCTTCCTTTTAGATCGACTAAGCGACTCAAATAAATTCTTGCTACTCCACTATCATCATAATCAAGATAATGACGTACTTCTAAACCAACTCTATTTTTCAATTTACCCTCAGTCTCCAATTCAATATCCGTAAATGGTACAGCGTGTCTCAATCCTTGCTTTCCATCCCAGAGTAATGTAAATTTATTTTTCTCATCTTTTTTACCATGAGTTCCCCAAAGTATTTGAGTTTCACAAATATAATTATCTTTTGATAAATTTCGATCGTTAATTAAACGTGCTTTGGGCTGCTCGTTCACTTTCCAAAGTAAAACTTCAGCTTGTTCACTAAAAATTCTACATTGTTGAAGGGTTGACCATCTGAGTTCAGCAAATTTATATTTTGAAAGTAAGTCTTGTGGTTCAGTTTGAGTAATTAATATCCCGTCTTGTTTAAAACGCCCCCAAACAACGCCATCATCAGCATGAGCTAACAAATAATTTAAATGATGCTCTTTTGCTCGATCTTCTAACCATTGTGTTATTTCATTCTCAACTTTGCTAACATCATCAATTTTTTCACAAATCGGTTTATTCATAAATTTACCTCATTGACTAAAGAGTTGAATTAACCAGCGATTTACCTCTCCATCATTAGAAGTTCTACTGCGCTCTAAAGTCTCTTCTACAACTGAAATTTGCAAAGTTGGTAAAACTTGAGAGACTCGTATTTCTCGGCTGCCTCCATCTATCACTTCAAAAGCAGTAACCTGAGCATTATTACTATTAATTACCCAATATTCGCGTACTCCTAAACGCTCATAGAGTAATCTCTTTTGTCCTAAATCGTCACTCAAAGTTGTTGATGAAATTTCTATAACCAAGGTCGGTGGTGAATACTGATTTAAATCAATTGGCTGATTACTTCGAGTAGGAAAATTGGTAATTTCTCCCAAATAAAATGTTGAATCAGGTTGACTTTCTTGTATTTGAGATTTTCTCAGTGTAACATTCGTAAATTCAACCACTTGAATATTTTTCAACGTAGCGAATAAACTAACTAATCGCGCCACGACTGAATTATCTCTACTATGATTAATACCCAGTGGACTCATCTCAATTTTCATGTATCCGCGATCGTAATAACACCTGGCATTTTCATATTCGGGTCGATTTGTTAATTGTTGAAAATCTTGCCAACTCATTAGTTGCCAAGTTTCAGTTAAAATTTCAGGGGTTTTAGGAATTGCTTGGCTCATTGTTATTGTTCTCCTTTAAATAGTTTGCCAATTCTGATACATAAGTTTCTAGTTTTCCTTTTTCAATTTCTGGAGTAATTTTAAGGAAATTATCACCATTTTTTTCAATCTCCCATATTGAATCTTTCCAAGTCATTGTAGCTTTTTTACCCTTTAACCGTCCCCGTCCCACACTACTGCCACCCCCAACGGGTAAATCTTCTGTCCACAAATCTTTAAGTAGTAGTAACAGTAAGCCAATTTCATGTTCTATAGGGTTGCGTAGTTCTATTTCTAATTTTAGCTCTGTTTCGTCATTTGCAAAAACAGGCTGTTCTTGAAATAAAGCGCCGTGATATGCACCGCCTGTAAAGCGATCAATTGCGATGCGAGTTTGTACTAATTCGGCGGTGTTTTCGATAACGCTTTCATGGACAATTAAACGACTGGCTTTAGCTTGCTTTGTTTTATCTTGACTAAAATCTGGCCCAAATATTTCATCTATAATTGTTGTG
This sequence comes from Jaaginema sp. PMC 1080.18, assembly GCA_035968055.1. GTDB lineage: Bacteria > Cyanobacteriota > Cyanobacteriia > Cyanobacteriales > Spirulinaceae > Jaaginema. The sequence goes on from JAWQFT010000083.1 coordinate 21,511, forward strand.
GGTTTTTTCAGAGTATTAACAATTCGTTCAGCGCGATGTCGCAATACTCCTACTAGACTTGTACCAGAGAGAATAGGTAATTTGCTTCTTGAAGGTTGCAATAAGAAATAAGCAAGCAAAAATAGTTCTAAGTTTTCAGAAGTCCATACAGTTATTTCTTGGGGTAATAAATTCAACCATGCAATTGCTTGACTAAACATCTGTTGACGCAAACAAGATGCTAAAAAGTATTTGACTTCATTTATTATTCGAGCAGATTTCAAATGCACAACATCCGGCGCGCATCCGGTTTCTGCTTGACCGGAACGAATGAGTAAGGGACTGGCTAATTTAAAAGTAGCATCGATAGTAAAGCGATCGCGCTGATCTTCTCCCTCGTTTAATACCACACCCAAAGCATCGGTAATTTTGTTGGTAATAACGGGTGATTTAGTACATTCGCGCTCGAAAAGTAACCAAGCCGTGCGATCGCTTTCATCAGACAAATTAAATTCCCAGACTTGCCATTTGTCTACATGACAGCGACCAAAACCCCGCCGCTTTTTCATCCCCATGCTAATTTCACCAAGCTCTAAGCCTCGTAAAGCTAATGCTAGTGATTTAACTAGCCGATCTTCATAATTGAGTTGTTCTCTTGGGTCTTGTTTCTGCTCTATCAGTAATTCAAAACATAGAGAAAATTCAGTTCTGGCGGCTAATAGCTCTAAGTCGTATTTATGACCTTTTTTGGCTGTACCCGTTGTTCCTTCAATTTCTACTCCATCTCTCAATTCCACAGTTGGTATCTTGCTACTGATGGCATCATTCACAATTAATGGACTTTGTTCACCATCATCATCACGACGGGTTCCACCAAATAGGGAAGTAGCGCGATCGGTCTTTTGTTCTTCTTTACCGTAGCCCCGTTCATACTCGCGCAAGTAATTTCGCAAAGCACCTGCAATAGATGAACCCGTCAAAAGAGCATGGTCACTAATACTATCTCTAAGTATGGCTAAATCAGTTGGACTATCTGCATCACCACTTCCCAGACAAGTAGGAGTATCTAAAATTAATGTGCCTCGTACAATAATGCGTTTAGCGATAGGGCGTTGGTGGCGGTTCAGGCGTTCAAGACTCATTAGTTTTTCTCCTTAGTTGCCTTCTTCGCCACTGCCATAATTAGCCGTAGCGTATACTTTTCAGCCAGCTTATCTTGTCGGGCGCGATCGTCATCAAATTTGCGCTCTACATCAGCAATCTTGACTTCTACTTCTATACCGTTAATCCAATCTGTGGGATTTTCTAACCACTCGTCTAGCTGCTCTCTGAACGATTTTTTTCCTAATTTGATGCGCTCAAACTGATTCCTGGCATTAGAGGGTAAGTTGTTTAGCAGCAGAAGTGTTGAATGTTAGGAGAAAATTGACAATAAAAGCCCCTAATCAAGTAA
>JAWQFT010000084.1:0-22864 GCA_035968055.1 Jaaginema sp. PMC 1080.18
TAAATAGACTGTAAAGATAGTATAAACTTAGCAAATTATCATTTGACCATAGTAAAAACTTGCTAAAGTTGGATACTGGTTATAACAACTGTATCTATTTGTACATCAATGATTTTCCTAAAAGTTTAAGATCGTAATCTGTTTGAGCAATTTAGTATCCCCTTTCATCACTTATCTACGAAGTTAAGCTGTTTAAAATCTTGGTTAACAATGCAACACTTCCTCAGTAATTTACTAATTGCTACAGCTTATGCTGTGATCCCCTGTTTTTTTGTCAAGTATTGGCGACAACTTGACAATAGTACCAAGCCCATTATGTTCCTTTATGGAGCTTTTATTTTGAGTTGTGGCATTGGTCATGGTTTATCGGCATTCAAGTTGCCAGGATTGTATTACTGGCATTACGTTACAGCAATTGTCAGTTGGACTGCGGCGATCGCGACGGGTTATATTTTCCCAAAGTTACTCGAACAATTGGAAATGTTATCCGAAATTCTTTTACACGCTCCTGTCGGAATTGGCGTTTTTGCTGAATGTACCAATACCGCAGGCGATCGCGATTTACAATGGCTGGCTCGCAGTAATTATGCGATAAAAGACTTAGGATTGGATCCCCAAAATAAAATTTTGTCTGAAATTTTGCCGGGTCATCGCGACGGCTTGCTACAGGATTATTTGAATGTATTAGACACCCATATTGTTCTCGATCGCGAGATAGAATATCAGGATGCTGTTTCGGGGGTAACAGGTTGTTTTTCCCAAGTCGTTTCGACTTTACCTTCAGGTTTATTACTGGTTTGTTGGAAAGATATTAGTCGCGTCAAAAATCTGCTACACCAGCAAGAAATTTTAACGCAACAGTTGTCAGAACAAGTGATTCGCGATCCTTTAACCCAAGCTTACAATCGGGCTTATTACGACCAATTAGTTCAAGAAAATCGGCAATGGGGAGGGTTGTTATATTGCGACCTCGATCGCTTTAAATCAGTTAACGATACATTAGGTCATGAAGCCGGAGATACTCTACTCAAACAAGTATGCGATCGCATCAATGGTTGTACTCAAAATGCACCGTTAATTCGCATGGGAGGGGATGAATTTGCCGTTCTTTTTCCCGCTTCAGCGACAGAGAAAAAAATTCTCAATGTGGCTCGTTTAATCTTACAAGAAATTGAAAAACCCTTTTACCTCAAAAATCGCGAAGTTCATGTGAGTGCTTCTATTGGCGTTGTCACTGAGGCTTTAGAGAATTTAGAAGAAATGCTCAAGGCTGGCGACATAACCATGTATTACGGCAAAAAAGACCGCCTGCGCGATCGCATTATTATTTGGAATCAAGAAAACAATTTAAAACTCAAACAATCAGAAGCAATTGAGTTATATTTAAAACGAGCAGTTCGTGAAAATTTCACTGAGTTTCATTTAGTTTATCAGCCCGTTGTCGATCTCAAAAGTCCCGAAAAAGTTATGGGGGCAGAAGCGTTATTACGGTGGCATAATCAAGACCTAGGTTGGATTTCCCCGGCTGACTTTATCCCTATTGCTGAAAATTCGGGTCATATTTGTAAGATTAGCACTTGGGTAATCGAACAGGCGATCGCTCAATTAGCTCAATGGCAATCTAAATTCTCCCGTATGGATATTGCCGTGAATATTAGCCATTGGGATTTAGAACGCGATGGCTTCTTAGAATACGTTGTCGATTGTTGCCTTCAATATCAAGTCAATCCCCAATTTTTAGGATTAGAAATTACCGAAAGAGTAGTGAGTAGTAATGTTAGTTATTATCTTGGAGTTTTAAACGATCTTTTGGGGCTGCATATTAAACCCAAAATTGACGACTTTGGTACGGGTTACTCTGGACTGCAAGCTCTCCTCGAAGTTTGCTGGAATGCCGTAAAAATAGACCGCTCTTTAATTCCTCACAGTCGCGACGATCTCGAAAGAATGGCAATTACCCGAACGATAATTTCGATGTGCCGCGAGTTAGGAATTACAACCATTGCTGAAGGTATTGAAACACCCGAACAGCGAGACATTTTACTAGAACTGGGTTGCGAACAGGGTCAAGGATTTTTATTCAATCAACCCCTAGAAACTCAAGCATTTAAAGAGTATTTGATGGGAATAAAATAAAAGAGTTGAATCGTAAAAATAATCTGCACTCTGGGGCGAGAGCGCGATCGCGTGCTAAGGTGATTGGACAAGAAATAATGCTGTGGCGATCGCATGACTCCTCGACTTCCCGAACAACGCTGGTACATTGCCGAAACCCAACCCCAAACTGTCGCGCAACTCATCGCAGCCACCGGGGTATTGCCCTTAATCGCGCAAGTTATGGCAAATCGCGGCATAAATACCCCCGAACAAGCCCAGGCTTACATTGACCCCGAAAGCGAAACCTTACCTCCACCTCTCGCTGAATTTCCCGACTTAGAAAAGAGTATCGAACTACTCCGCAGCGCGATCGCCGAAGGAGAGAAAATAGCAATTTGTGGCGATTACGATGCCGATGGTATGACCAGTACAGCCCTGCTCATCCGCGCTTTGCGGCATTTGGGGGCCGATGTCAATTATGCCATTCCCAGCCGCATGAAGGACGGTTACGGCATCAATGAGCGCATTGTCGAGGAATTGGCTAACGCGGGAGTTGGCCTAATTTTGACAGTTGATAACGGCATTTCGGCGTACAAACCTGTTGCATTAGCCATCGAACTCGGCCTCACCGTAATTATCACCGATCACCACGACCTCCCGAAAGAAATCCCTCCCGCAGACGCAATTCTTAACCCCAAACTGATTCGTGAAGACTCTCCTTATCGCAGTTTAGCCGGAGTCGGAGTTGCCTATATTCTAGCCATTACCTTAGCGCAAAAACTTAATTCTAATAAAGGCTTAACTTATCCCCTTTTAGAACTATTTACCCTCGGAACAATTGCCGATTTAGCCCCCCTCACAGGTGTAAATCGACGCTGGTTAAAACGGGGTTTGCGGCGCTTACCCAACTCCGAACTTGTCGGGATTCAAGAGTTAATGAAAGTTGCGGGAGTAGACGACCAACAAAAAGCCTTAAGACCCGATGATATTGGTTTTAAACTCGGTCCCAGAATTAACGCTATTGGTCGTATTGGTAACCCCGAAGCCGTCATTGACTTATTAACCACCGATGACCCAGGTTTCGCTTTAGAAAAGGCCATGGTCTGCGAACAAACGAATAAACAACGGCAGAATTATTGCGAAGAAATTTTTACTGAAGCTGTCTTATTAATTGAAAATGAACCCAAAGAAGATGATGCTTGCGCCAGTTTTTATGATTATCAAAAACACCGCGTATTAGTCATCGTGCAACCTCATTGGCATCACGGTGTCATTGGTATTGTTGCTTCGCGTCTCGTCGAACGCTACGGTGCGCCCGTTTTTATTGGTGCTTACGAAGAAAAAGACACCTCAATTATTCGCGGTTCGGCTCGCGGTATTCCTGAATTCAATGTGCATCAAGCCTTGGTTTTTTGTGATGATATTATCGGCAAATATGGCGGACACAAAGCCGCAGGAGGATTTAATTTACAAGCCGAAAACCTACAAAAATTCCAGCAAAGATTAAGCGAATTTGCTCATCAACATCTCCAACCCGAACATATCAAACCCTTAGTCAAAATTGACGCTGAAGCTCAATTTAATCAACTCAATCATCACTTTTTTAAAATGATTGATAGTTTGCATCCTTGGGGAATTGGTAACGACGAACCCGTATTTTGGACACTCAACGTACAAGTTGTAGAACAGAGAATTGTTGGCAAAAATCATCTCAAAGCCACCGTTGCTCAAAATATCGAGGGAGAATGGGTTAAAATGAAAGCCATTGCTTGGCGTTCTGGCGAATTTTTTCCCCTTCCCCCCTTCATTGATATTGCCTACAAACTGAGCGAAAATCATTGGAACGACACCGTTAATATTGAACTCGAAATTGTCGGGCTTCGTCCGAGCAGTGAGGTCAATCCCGTACCTCCAGCACCCCAAAAAGCCGCTTTTGAGTACAAAGGTCGTCCTTATCACTGCCATCTCGTCGAAAACGAATTGAGAATCAAAAACCCCCAAGGCAAAGTCCTAGCCGTCACTAAAGGTCAGCGTACCGGTTTGCTTGGCAAAAGTCGCGATGATGCCAAAACCGTCGATGTAACTTTATCTCCTTACTATGAAATCATAAAAACCGCGATCGCTTCCCTCAACCCACAATAAAATATAAGGGTTCTTTAGTTATTAGGTATTAGTCAAAATTCCAATTTCTTCCCCCTCTTCTCAATCAAAAAATATCCCAAAAAATATGATTTCTTCTCCAAATAAAACTCATCAGAAACCCTTACTCGAACTCTCTTTTGCCGATTTACAGCAATGGGTTAGCGACCAAAATCAGCCAGCATATCGGGCGAAACAACTGCATCAATGGTTGTATAAAAAAGGAGCGCGATCGCTCAAAGATATTACTGTATTTCCGAAAAAATGGCGAGAAGATGCGATGGATACTCCGATTGGTCGTTCTACTATCCATCACCGCAGTATTGCCCCAGATGAAACCCGAAAATACCTATTGAAACTTGCAGATGGTTTGCTCATTGAAACGGTGGGAATTCCCAGTGAAAAACGCTTAACGGTGTGCGTTTCCTCTCAGGTGGGTTGTCCGATGGCTTGCGATTTTTGTGCGACGGGGAAAGGGGGTTATACTCGCAATCTAGAAGCTTACGAAATTGTCGATCAAGTTTTGACAGTACAGGATGATTTTCAGCGTCGGGTAAGTAATGTAGTATTTATGGGAATGGGCGAACCATTGCTGAATTTAGAAGCAGTGGTGAAAGCGGTAAAATCGTTGAATCAGGATGTAGGAATTGGTCAGCGATCGCTTACTATTTCTACAGTCGGTTTACCGGGAAAAATTCGCCAACTCGCAGATTATCAACTGCAAGTCACTTTTGCCGTTAGTCTTCATGCTTCTAACCAGCAATTGCGAGAAAAATTGATTCCCAGCGCCAAACACTATACCTTACAGCAATTACTGGACGATTGTCGCGAATATGTTGAAATTACGGGACGGCGCGTTAGTTTTGAATATATCTTGTTAGCTGGAGTTAACGATCTCCCCGAACAAGCCACTGAGTTAGCACACAAGTTACGAGGCTTTCAGTCTCATGTTAATTTGATTCCCTACAATCCCATTGACGAAGCAGATTATCAACGTCCCTGGCGATCGCAGATCGAGACTTTTCAAAGTGTACTCCAAGAACACCATACCGCCGTTAGTGTCCGTTATTCTCGCGGTTTAGAAGCGAATGCAGCCTGCGGGCAATTGCGTACTAACATGGGTAAACATTCCTCTTAAGTGCTAATCACTAAAAACCTCCAACCCATGAGATTTGTCATCGCCTTATGGTTAATCTTTCTACTAACCTTTGTACTTTTAGGTTACTCGGTATGGTACAGCATATTAGTCGGCGCGATCGCGGGCTTCACCAGTGGCTGGATTGGCAGTTGGTGGAAACAAAAAGATAAACTCGAACCTCCCCCCGTTACCTCCCCGAAAACTCCCCTGCATCGCGTTCCTTCGTTACGTCCTCGCAAACGTAAAGGCATTATCGAAGCCCAGCATCACCTCAAAGACGTGCGTTACAAGCGCAAACAAAGCAAAGCTTGGAAAGAAAGCCTGTCTAATATTTTCTCTAAACGCTAAGACTGCCCACAAACCGATATGAAACAGGTACAATGCTTGTTGTTGTATTGCTGCTGGCATCGCCATGACGCTGACGCAGGTTTGGGGTTCGCTGATTATTTTAATGGGCTGTCCAATTTTGGGGGCATTACCCCTCATCAACTGGATTGCAACGGCTGTCATCGGACGTAGCTTAGAGACAGTGGGGACAGGCAATATTTCAGTTTCTGCGGCTTTTTACCACGGTGGCAAACTGGCTGGCATTTTAGCTGTGGTTTCTGAAGCCGCCAAAGGAATTATAACCGTCCTCCTTGCCCGTTATTTTTTCCCCGATACACCCGCTTGGGAATTAATTGCCCTGATAGCTTTGGTGATGGGGCGGTATTGGGGTACAAAAGGGGCAGGAACGACCAATGTCGCTTGGGGAATCGCCGTTCACGACGCGATCGCAGCTTTTTTGGTATTTCTCATCAGTTTCGCCAGTTTTACCATTTTTCGCGATCGCCGCACGGGTCGTTTAGTCGTTCTCTTTCTGCTATCTTTAATTATTTCCTTGCGTCATCCCGATGATTCGTTTCGCATTGCCATGACAATCGCCTTATCGGGCTTAATTTCTTGGATTTACAGCCAAATTCCCGACGACCTCGATCTAAGTGCAACCCAAGCTAATGGGGAATCTCGCCAAATGTTTCGATTTTTCCAAGGGGATAAAGCAATCCCAACCCTCAACCAGTCCCTCCAGCCCCAGAAAGTGGGTCAAAAGGCAGCCAACCTCGCCCAACTCAAAAACTGGGGTTACAACGTCCCCCAAGGCTGGATATTGCCCGCAGGAGACGATCCTCAACCCCTGATTGCCAGTTTGCAGCCCAGTCCCGAAAACCCCCTGATTGCCAGGTCTTCGGCCGTGGGAGAAGACTCAGAAATCGCCTCAGCAGCAGGACAATATCTTTCTATTGGTAATATTACCGATTCCGCAGAACTCGACGCAGCCATCACTCAGGTACAAACTTCCTATCGCGGTCAAAATGCCCAACAATATCGTCAAGATCGTAACGCTACAACAGGCGCGATCGCGGTGTTGATTCAAAAACAAATTCCGGGGGTATTTTCTGGGGTAGCCTTTAGTCGCGATCCCGTCGATCAATATACCAGTGCAGTAGCAATTGAAGCCTTACCGGGGAATGCCTCCCGCGTGGTTTCCGGCCAAATAACCCCAGAACAATACCGGGTGTTTCTGCCCGAAAATTTAGCCGATAGCAAAGCTTCTGAGATAGCCCAACCGGATTCCCCCGATGAGATAGTCATTGAAGGGAGGGGAGATGTACCGCAGAAAATTATTCGCGAAGTCGCCTTATTAGCAAGAAACCTAGAAAGACAATTTCGCGACATTCCCCAAGACATCGAATGGACGTATGATGGCGAAACTCTTTGGTTATTGCAAGCCCGTCCTATTACTAATCTTTGCCCGATTTGGACGCGCAAAATTGCGGCTGAGGTGATTCCAGGGGCAATTCGACCCCTCACTTGGTCGATTAATCGTCCTCTGACTTGTGGGGTGTGGGGGGAAATTTTTACGATTGTCTTGGGAAAACGCGCCCAAGGACTCGATTTCAGCGAAACTGCCACCCTTCACTTTGCCAGGGCATATTTTAACGCCACCCTTTTAGGGCAAATCTTCCGCCGCATGGGTTTACCCCCAGAAAGTTTAGAGTTTTTAACAAGGGGTGCAAAGTTTAGCAAACCGCCGCTTTTTTCGACAATCCAGAACCTGCCGGGATTATGGCGCTTAATGGGTCGAGAATGGCAACTCAACCGAGATTTTCGCGAAAATTACCGTACTTGCTTTGAACCCACCTTGCGAGCTTTGGCCGAGCAAAACGTTGAAAATCTCGATCCGGCTCAGTTGGGCGATCGCATTGAAACAATCCTCGATACCCTGACCCAAGCAACCTATTACAGTATTCTAGCTCCCTTAAGTTTCTCCCTGCGTCAAGCCCTTCTGCAAGTCGATGACAGCGATCTCGACAGTACCACCATGCCAGAAGTAGAATCTTTGCGATCGCTGCGACAACTTGCCAGCGAAACCCGCCATCTTTTACCCCTGGAACAGCTTAATTTCGATAGCTGTCCGTCCTTATTCGCTTATCTAGCGGATAGTCCCGATGGGGAAAACATCCTTTCTCAATTTGAACATTGGCTGCATCGTCATGGCTATCTCAGCGAAGCTGCCACCGATATTGCCGTTCCCCGTTGGCAAGAAAATCCTCGTCCCGTCCGTCAACTGTTTACCCAATATCTCCTTAGTCCCCCCCCCGAACCCCTCAAAAAACCGCCCAAAAACCCATCAAGGCGATCGCGTATTGTCCAATCTCGCCTCAATCTCAAAGGTCAAGTCACCGAAATCTATTCCCGCTTATTAGCATATCTGCGTTGGAGTTTTATTGCCCTAGAACAGCAATGGTTAGCTGCCGGAATACTCAGAGAAACCGGGGATATTTTTTATCTGGAATTCTCAGAAGTGCAACAACTGATTGCCCATGCCAACAACGAGACACAACAGCAACTGCAAAGCCGCTGGCAACGCCGCAAAACCCAATTTAACAAAGATAACCACCTGCCAAGCGTTCCTTTTGTGGTTTATGGCGACAAACCCCAATACCTCCCCTTTCCTGAGCCTCAAAATAGTCGCGATCGCTTGCAGGGCATTGCCGCTAGTTCCGGTATCATCGAAGGTCGCATCAAAATCCTACACAACTGGCAAGATATTGGCAATGTCGATAACAACACTATCTTGGTTGTCCCCTACACCGATTCCGGCTGGGCCCCCCTCCTCGCTAGGGCAGGAGGTTTAATTTCCGAAGTAGGAGGTCGTTTGTCCCACGGGGCAATTGTCGCTCGTGAATACGGCATTCCGGCTGTCATGGATGTCCGCAATGCCACTCAGCTATTAAAAGACGGTCAAACAGTGCGTTTGGATGGTCAAATGGGTGTGGTGGATTTGTTATAGCGCTACGGCAAAATGTCGGTACACTTCGTAGAAGTCCTTGTAGAAGAAGGATTTGAATCTGAAAAAGGCTCAAAACATGAAATCAACGGTAGAGACTCAAAGCCCTACCGTTGATTCATCAAACATGAGTAACAAAAACCCAAATCTAGGATTCAGCTTTTTCGAGCAGAATTTGGGGTTGGTCTTGTTTGCTAACAATCACTTTGCTGTCATCATCGACATCCACGACAGCCACATCGCCTTCTCCCACATTCCCCGACAGAATTTCCTCTGCCAAGACATCTTCAAGTAAGCGCATAATGGCTCGACGTAACGGACGCGCGCCGTAACTGGGATTGTAACCTTCTTTCACCAAGAGGTCTTTAAACTTCTCGGTAACTTCGAGGGTAATCCCTTTCTCATTAAGGCGTTTGAAGACTTCTTTGAGCAGTAACGCCGAGATTTCTTTGATTTCGTCAACATTGAGTTGACGGAAGACAATAATCTCATCGAGACGGTTGAGGAATTCAGGACGGAAGAAGTTTTTCAGTTCCTCGTTGACGAGAGAGCGAATGCGGTTGTATTGCGATTCGGTTTTGTCTTCGCTGAACTCGAAACCTAAACCACCGCCACCTTTTTCAATCACCTTAGAACCGATGTTTGAGGTCATAATTAGCAGCGTGTTTTTGAAGTCCACGGTGCGACCTTTCGCGTCGGTTAAGCGACCGTCTTCTAGGATTTGCAGCAGCATATTGAAGACATCGGGGTGGGCTTTTTCGATTTCGTCGAATAGTACCACGGTGTAGGGACGACGACGCACGGCTTCGGTCAGTTGACCGCCTTCGTTGTAACCTACATAGCCCGGAGGCGAACCGATGAGTTTAGAAACGGTGTGACGTTCCATAAATTCCGACATATCCAAGCGAATCATCGCGTCTTCTGACCCGAAGAAATAAGCCGCTAAGGATTTGGTTAACTCGGTTTTCCCAACCCCAGTAGGCCCGCAGAAGATAAAGCTGGCAATGGGACGGTTGGGATTTTTAAGACCGACGCGAGCGCGACGAATGGCACGAGACACGGCTTTGACAGCATCTTCTTGACCGATGAGGCGTTGATGCAGGGTGTCTTCCATGTGCAGGAGTTTCTCGGATTCGGTTTCGGTAAGTTTGTTCACCGGAACCCCTGTCCAAGAAGCGACGATGTGGGCGATTTCCTCGGAGTCTACCTGGGGGCCTTCTTCGTTGTTGCTACCGTCGGTTTTCTTGGAGGAGGCGATCGCGCGAATTTCGCCTTTGATTTCCATTTCGCGATCGCGCAGTTCCCCAGCCTTATCAAAGTCTTGGGCCCGCACGGCATCGTCTTTTTGCTTTAAGATTTGCCGCAGTTCTTTATCCAGTTCTTTGGCCGCGGGGGGCAGTTGCGAGTTAATTAAGCGTACTCGCGATCCGGCTTCGTCAATCAAGTCAATCGCTTTATCCGGGAGATAGCGATCGCTAATATAACGATCCGACAAATGGGCCGCCGCTTCTAAAGCTTCGTCGAGGATTTTCAGCTTGTGGTGCTGTTCGTAACGTTCGCGCAGACCGTACAGAATCTCAATGGTTTCCTCAACGCTGGGTTCGCCCACCATCACGGGTTGGAAGCGTCGTTCTAAGGCCGCATCCCGTTCGATGTGCTTGCGGTATTCATCCAGGGTTGTCGCCCCGATACATTGCAACTCACCCCTTGCCAAGGCGGGTTTGAGGATATTAGCCGCGTCGATTGCCCCTTCAGCCGCGCCAGCACCAATCAGGGTGTGAACTTCGTCAATGACTAAAATGACGTTCCCCGCCGAGCGGATTTCGTCCATAATTTTCTTGAGACGTTCTTCAAATTCACCCCGGTATTTCGTCCCGGCGACCAATAAGCCGATATCGAGGGTCACAACCCGTTTTTCTTCGAGAATATCGGGAATATCGTTATTGGCGATGCGTTGGGCTAAACCTTCGGCGATCGCGGTTTTGCCGACCCCTGGTTCGCCAATCAGGACCGGATTATTTTTCGTCCGACGACCGAGGATTTGAATCACCCGTTCGATTTCCTTGACGCGACCGACAACGGGATCGAGTTTCCCCTCGGCGGCTAAATTCGTCAAGTTAGAACCAAATTCATCCAGAGTTGGAGTTTTCGTCCGTCCCGAACTCGGCCCGGCAGTGACCTCAGTGGTTTCACCGAGCATCCGAATGACCTGAGTCCGCACTTTCGAGAGGTCTACTCCCACATTTTCCAGTACCCGCGCTGCTACGCCTTCGCCTTCGCGAATTAAGCCCAAAAGCAAGTGTTCTGTGCCAATATAGTTATGACCCAGTTGCCGAGCTTCTTCTAACGAGAGTTCGAGGACGCGCTTGGCTCTAGGGGTGAAAGGGATTTCCACCGCTACGAAACCAGAACCGCGGCCGATAATTTTTTCGACCTCAATGCGGGCATCTTTCAGGTTTACGCCCATAGATTTGAGAACTTTGGCGGCAACGCCCGTTCCTTCACCAATGAGACCCAAAAGGATTTGCTCAGTACCCACGAAGTTATGACCCAGGCGGCGTGCTTCCTCCTGGGCTAACATAATCACTTTAATTGCTTTTTCTGTGAAGCGTTCAAACATGACCTATTATCCATCACCTGCTGCTTGCCCGTGTATGGTGATTCTAACACAGGCAACTCGGCTTGATGTCGCGTAGCTCACTATTTGTTGGGTAGTGGGCAGTGGGGGGATATTCTTTGGATAGAACCCACTGCACGAGATCGGGATTAGTTTGTAACAGAAACCCTGTCTCCTTCTTTCAAATAGGGCGCACCTTTGACGACGATTTTATCTCCGGGGTTGAGGCCGTTGCGGATTTCGATGCGGTTGTCGGAGAGGATTTTCCCGGTTTCGACGGTTTGAGCTTTGACGGTGTTGTCGCTTTGGACGACGAAGGCAGTACCGCTACCGTCGGATTGGGGGATAATGGCATCGGTGGGAACGGTTAAACCGGGGGCTGTTTTGGTGGCAATTTCAGCCCGCAGGAACATTCCGGGTTTGAGGTTGGGGTTACTGGGTACATCGACTTTGACGGTGGCTTGACGGGATTCTGCGTCAATCAGGGGGTCGATTTCGCGGACTTTCCCGGTAATTTTGAAGTCTGCGTCTGCGTCGTTAGTAATTTGGACGGTTTGACCGGGTTTGATTTGCGGAAGTTGGGTTTCAGGGACGTTGAGTTGTAGTTCGAGTCGTCCGTTTTGGATGATTTGAAACAGTTGGTTGGAACTGGAAGTTAAGTCTCCGACAGAGGCGTTGCGTTCGGCGATTTGACCGCTTTTGGGGGCGCGAACCACGGTATCATTGAGTTGGGCGGTAGCGAGTCGGACTTGGGCTTGAGCTTGATTGAGTTGAGCTTGGGCTTGGGCGATCGCTTCGGGACGCGGCCCGGCTTGCAATTCTTCGAGACGACGCTGGGTTTGTTGCAAGGAGGCGTTGGCTTGTCGCTGTTCGGTGAGAACTTCGTCGAGTTGGTCTTGAGCGATCGCGCCATCGTTGCGTAAACTACTAAAGCGTCGGGCGCGTTCTTGGGCTAAGTCGGCTCTGGCTTGGGCTTCGCTAACTTGGGCCTGGGCTTGGGCGATCTCCTCGCTGCGACTGCCAGCCCGCAATTCGGCTACGCGAGCTTCGGCTTGCTGAACGGCGGCATTGGCTTGAGCAAGTTGCGCTCGTAAGGCAGCATCATCTAAGCGTACCAGAGTTTGGCCGGCTCGTACAGTGTCTCCTTCGTCTACCAGTACGGCGGTAATTTGCAGTCCGGTGGCTTGGGACGTAACCGGGATCATTTCGTAGGCGGTAACGGTTCCGGTGGCTGCGAGGGTTTGCGCGATCGCGGTGGGGTCAACTTCAGCTACAGTCACGCTTTTGGCTTTGGCTTCTGCGGTCGCAACCGGGGCAGGAGTAGCACTATCATTGGCGGAATCGGAGGTTAAAATACGGCCTCCTACAAAGGCAAGGATTAGGCCCAATCCCACGCCGAGAATAACACCTCGCCCTCCGGATAGCCACTGGTTTTTGGCGGGTTGAGGTTCAACGACGGTGGTTTTGCGATCGTTCGCTGCGGTTAAGACTTTTTCTTCAGGAGAATGAGTTTGAGTCACGGTTGGCAACAGGTGTAGGGTTTGTGGGAGTTAAAGATTTTTTGTAAAGAAAATTTTTTGAATTTTTGTTGCTTTCCTTAATATTACTTAAAAAATAGGTCAGTCAGCTACCTAACTTTCCTCAAAGTTAGACTGCATAAAAGTGCCTAAATGTCAAAAAAAGTCTCTCCCTGGCAGGATGCAGCCTCTCCTGAAGTATTTTTGCTGATTGACGGGACTCAATGCCAAAAAAGTTGCAGGGGCGATCGCGAAACTGTCACAAGTTTTTAGCTTTATCTCACGATACTTTTTATACTCAATGTTATCGGTTATCTTAGAGCAAAAATTGAATCACTACATTTAATTTTAAGGAGACAAAACATGGGTAATCCTATAAAAATTCAAGACCATAGTAGCGCCTGGATTTTGCAAACTTGGCTTTCTTTTGTCTTAGCAACTTCAGCAATGACGATTGGAATTATTTGTTTACCTGTGAACAATTGGACAAAAGGTTTTATGGGAATGGGATTAGTATTTACTGTCGGTTCGACTCTCAATTTAGCTAAAACAACGCGAGACATCCACGAATCCAAAAAAATAACTTCGCGAGTCGATGAAGCCAAATTAGAAAAGATTTTAAACGAACATTATCCTCTGAGTTGATTAGATCAAATATAAACTCTGTATTTTCGCTTCTTGGTTGTACCAAGAGGCGTTTTTATTAAAATTAGGAATTTTGCGAAGTAGATTAATCGGCGGGTTGTGGTAAATTGATTTTTGTTATTGCGACTCAACTCTCTTAATTTTCCCATTATGTCTCGTCAATATGCACCCGCTACCGAACGCAATCGCGACCCAATTTTAGCAGTTTTAAAACGAGTTTTCCCTCCCACGGGAACAGTGTTAGAAGTTGCTAGTGGGACAGGACAACACGCAGCTTATTTTGCGCCGCGTTTGCCTTCTCTACAGTGGCTACCTAGCGATCCTAATTCGATGTTACGGGAAAGTATTGCGGCTTGGGGACAGGAAACCCCCGCCGACAACCTCCTACCTCCTATTGCCCTCGACGCAACCGCAAAACCCTGGCCTGTGGAGACTATAGCGGAATTAGTGCAATTGGAAATTAGCGCGATCGCGAACATCAATATGATACATATATCCCCTTGGTCGGCTTGTCTGGGCTTACTGGCGGGCGCTAACCGTATTTTACCCCCGGATGGCATTTTGTATCTTTATGGCCCTTACAAGCGCCACGGACAGCATACAGCCCCCAGTAATGAGGCGTTTGACGCATCTTTGCAAGCCCAAAATCCTGAATGGGGAGTGCGCGATCTCGAAGCGGTGGTTGCCATTGCCGAAGATGAGAACTTACAATTACAAGAGATTGTCGAAATGCCTGCGAATAATCTTTCGGTTATTTTCGCAAAAAAAGCTTAATCTAACGAACCCAAATTTGTTAACCCAAACTGACGTTAAATCTAAATAAAAGCCCGGTTTCCAAAAGTACAAGGGAAACCGGGTTAATTCATTAAGGAAGGGAAGGAGAAAGCTTAACTAATTACACCTAATGCTCCTGCACCAGCCGCCGCACCCGCAGAAATAATAGCAGTGAAAAACAACCACCAAGCAGCACTTGCGGCAGCTTTGCGGGTATATTCAACTTGTTTTTCAGCTTCATATTTCGCTTGAGCTAGGCGTTCTTGAGTGTGACGTTGCAGACGTTCGGCTTTTTGGAGAACGCGATCGCGAGTATATTCAATTTGTCCGATTAAGCGGTCTGCGTCAGTTGTAGACATATTAGGACTCGAACCCACTAAAGCGACCAAAGTATCGCGATCCATCGCCCCAAAACGCTCTCGTAATGCCTCAAAGCCAGCTTCAGGATCGTCGAACAAAGTCTGCAAATCGCGCTTAATGCCATCGTAGTTCAGTTCGGGACGTTCCAAGCTGTCAAAGTATTGACGTAGAGCATTGAAAATACGCTCGATAATAGCTTCGATGCGCTCTTGTGCTATTTTCAGAGGAGCGAGAATGCGATCGCGCACTTCCAGAATGCGATCGGCAATTTGATGAGCCTCCGCTTCCGAAATATCATGGCGTTGAGCCAGTAAAGCCACCAACGTATCGCGATTAAACGCCGACAAGCGATACTGAAGGCTGGTAATACCCAAACGCGGGTCGCTGGCCAAAAGTTCCAAATCCCGTTGAATACCCGTGGGACTGAGTTCGGCGCGATCGGTCGAACGCAGATATTCGGCTAAAGCACTCTGGAAATCTTGGGTTTTTTGTTGAGTTCGTCGGGCAATCCGTTGAGGCATCTTAGCAATGCTGCGTAAGGTATCTTGAACCTCATCGATAACTTGATTTACTTGGTCTTCGCTGAGGTCGTCTCGTTGTGCGAGAAGTTGTACCAAGGTATCGCGATCCATCTGTGCGATGCGACGACGAATGGCTTTTGCTCCCATTTTGGGATCGTCGAATAACTGGTTAATATCCCGCTTGATACCTGCGGGGTTCAGTTCGGCTTTTCCCGTTGTACGAAGATACTCAGAAATCGCCAAACTCGCTTGTTCGTATTGGTCTTTGACCATCCCTGTTAAGCGTTTCGGGGTGTAAATCGCCGTTGTCCAAACATTTTCGACGCGATCGACTAGCCGTTGTACTTCGTCGGGGCTAAGGTCGTTACGAGTGGTGAGGACGCGCACTAAGGTATCGCGGTCAAATTGACCAGCGCGATCGCGTAACGCCGAGAAACCGG
Organism: Jaaginema sp. PMC 1080.18; assembly: GCA_035968055.1. Lineage (GTDB taxonomy): Bacteria > Cyanobacteriota > Cyanobacteriia > Cyanobacteriales > Spirulinaceae > Jaaginema. Next base: position 15,580 of record JAWQFT010000084.1, read on the forward strand.
CTTCTGGATCGTCGAGCATCAGCTTGAGTTCTTGTTCGATCGCGTCGGGATTCAGTTCGGTTTTGCCAGTATCCCGTAAGAACGCTTGAACTTTATACCACTGTTCTTCAGTTTTGGCTTGCACCTGGGCTTGGGCCGATCGCTTCTCGGTTAGGACTTCTTCGCGGGCTTGCTCTAAATCGTACAGAATCGGTGCAATTTGGGCTTTTCCAATGTCTAAGCGGCGATCGAGAATACCCTCCATTTTCAGCCAATCAATTTGAGCTAGACGAGTGGTGAGTTCTGCGTAACTGGCGTTGGCATCTCGGAGAATGGGTTTGAAGTTGAGTTCGATTTTCTCTTTGGTAAAGTTTTCGGGAAGCGTATTGTGGAGATATTGCTCGACCTCGGCCAGCATTTCTAACTGAGCTTCTCGTTCTAACGCCGTCTGTGCCACGGAAATTGCTTCAATACGGATAGATTCTGCAATATCGGCGAGTTTTTCGATTTTTTCAACCGTAAACACGCCGCGATCGCGTAAAATTTCGGCAAAATCCGATCGCCGCCAGGTACTCAACTCCTGCATTACCAATTCAGGATCGGCTGCGGGGTCATAAATTACATTGCGGAAATCTCGCTGCATCTGTTCGGGCTGCATTTCCCAAGAATATGTATTCGCCAAATAGTTCTCAATATCGGCGTGTAGAATGCTGTATCGTCGTTGGGACGCATTCACCTTACCCACGATTTGCTGGGCTTGGTCGCTGGCTTTGTCTTTGAGAAAAACCAGTTGATTGACGATTTTTTCGACATCAATATCGGACAAATCCGTGCGACCCATGACAATGCCCAAACCACTATGAAGTGCGGTAGATAAGGAATTCGACAAAATCCCTCCTGGTTGTTGGGCTTCGCGACGTTTCCGCATTTCGTCGATAAGAGCATCCAGTTTTTCGCTGAGTTGGCCGCTGGTGAGTTGTTGCGGCGTTGCTGTGCGAATATAGTCTTTGAGTTCGGCGTTGATGTCGCGATGATTGGGTAAGCGACGGGTAATGGAATTCCAAGTAGTTTCGAGGACTCCTGCTAATCGTTCGACTTCCTGCTGGGAGAAATCAGTGCGCTTTTCGATTAAGCTGGCTAATGTGGAACGATCGATTTGCGAGAGGCGATCGCGATCGCTAATTTCTTGCAACTCTGGATCGTTGAGAATCTGCTCTAACTCGCTGCGAACTTTACGCCAATCCATTGCTGCTGGTCGCAGAGATTGCAGATAATCTTCGAGTTGTTCGCGCCAGCTTTGAGGGTCAATGCTAGAAGTCAATTCGCGACGAATGGCAGCCGCCGCAGCTTCAGCCGTACTTACCGCTTGCTGACTCACAGCTTTACCTTTAAAAGCCGCCGTAGCCGTCCCCAAAATCGACTGAATTCCCACCGTTGCGGTACTTATCACCGAACCGACAAACGACCCTACGGTACTCGAACTAATCCAGACCGCAATTGAAAAGAAGGTTGCCCAAATCACTAAACCCACAATTGCCCCCAAACCGGGAGAAATTAATAAACTGAGTTTAACTGCTAGAAAACAGGCGAGAAACATAGCAATGGTGACGCTCAATAGCGTTCCCAGTCCCAAAGCCATGCCAATTTTCTGGATGGTATCGCCCATATTACTATCGCGATTCTCAGAAGACGAAGAAGACCCACCCCCCGCTATGGAAATACCAAGGGCAATCCCAAAATTAGTGAGTAATAATTGAAAAGCAAAAGCCATCACAACTCCGGCAATTAAAGCCATAAAGAATTGCGGCCCGCTAAAAATCATCGCAGCATTTTCGGCTTCTTCTATTGCAGTTTCTGGCTCAACAATAACAGGTGCTTGACTGAGAAGCGTCAGGAAATGATTTATATCTGGAAATGTACTGAAAATTTCGTGCATGATATTTTTTCTTCTTTAGGATTTGCATTCGTGGGTTTTGCTTGAATTTCCCTCACGGCTTGGACAAAAGGCAATTTTTAAGCACAAAAATTGAATCTACAGTGCAGCGAATCAAAGGGAAAGTATTTCGCCCAATCCATGTCTTTCAAGAGAGATAGCCCTAAATGCCTGCATATCTAGCATCTATAAGATTGTTCTCTATTTCATCCTTCTAGAGAACGAAATATTGCAGTTTTACTCTGTTTTTTATAACTCTGACTAAAGAAATAGACCTTTAGATAGATAATAACAATGCGATCGCTGGTTTTTTATGACTGAGATAAGATGCGGATTTTTAATAAATTTGTTAAAGTGCCTAGAATAATTCTCGAATTTTGTTTTTCCTGAAAATTAGAGTTTGAATGCCGCATGACTAAAGCTAACCAACTCCGCAACGACTTAATTGATTTTATCTACGATGCCCAAGGAGAGATCGCGATCGCCCTGGAAACCTATGCAGCCGAAAACGCACCAACAACCCAAGGTAAATTTGATAAAAGTTTGTATAATTTAACCGTTGATTCCTTCGCGACAACGGGGAAAGTTGGGGATAAGTCAACGATTGAGTTATATCTGGCTACAGTCCCAAAATTGAGTTCGAGCGATCGCGCTTTAGTGGAAAGTTGGCAAAAGAGTTTTCTGGGCTTATTTGAAGTTCTTAAAATTGAGCAAAATGTTGCTTTGTTAATGAACTGGCTCACCGCGAAAACTTATGCAGTTGACTTAGCTGAATCTCAAGATAATCCTAATATCGATCGCCTCCAAAGTGGGGAAATTATATTAGCGCGTATTGCCCCCTTTTCTACTACAACCTGGATGTTTTTTGGGGATTTTGTTGTCAAAGGCAAACTCGGTAAACCCAAACTTGCCGTTGCTGTGGGTGAATTTAAAGATAATTATCCCCAAGCATTGTACAGCGATGCGCCAGATTTACTGGAAAAAGCTTGGCAATCGGTTGCTGAATATCATGAAGAATTTGTCAATCATTTCAAACAATCTCGTCTGACAACTTCTGGTTACGAATTGAATAAAGAGATTAGCGAACTGTATCAGGAAATTAGCCAAAAGCGCCTCGAACAAGCCGGAATCGATCGCTCTAAATCTTTCCAAGAAATTGCGGCTGAGGCTGGTGCTGATACCGAAGAAATTAAAGCAGCAGCCCTGGAAGAAGGGGTAGAGAGCAGCTTAGTTGAAAAAGCCCTCAGCAGTCAAAGCGTTGGTGAAATGGTTACGCCTAAAGTTGACCTTCCTCCTGAGATTAAAAATGCCGAACAAGTTACTGCTTTCTCTCATCCTCGTTGGGGACAAATGTTTCTCCCTAGTTACCCCAAACTAGAGCATTACTTAACAGCAACTGAGCCTGAAGCTATCCCCAAAGCTGAAAAGTTATTGCGACAATATCTCGATGAAGCCAAGTATAATGCTTATGTTTGGGAGCAACTTAAAGCTGACTATCCTCAACTTCTCGAAACCCGCTTACAAAGTCTTTTACAAAATCCTGAGTTTGATATCGAGACAGACTTTGAAGCCTTGATGCGACAACACCATAAACCCCTACAACCGCGACTTCCTGAAAGTGCCAGCGTCCCCAAACATTTAGACACTTTATTTAAAGACGCGATCGCGCAAGTTCAAAAAACAAAATCCAAAGGCAAGAAAAAGAAGAAAACGAAAGGTTTTGCAACGCTATAAATCTGCCGCTTTAGAGACTTTATGCTTTTGTCATACAGTCTCTATAACTGTTCGCTAAAACTATAATCTAAATGGTAATATAATCGAACTGATTGAATAACGCCATTTATGCAAATTGTCGCTTATCTTTATAGCGATCCTTTACTGGAAAAGCCCCCAGATCGAGCAATTTGGGGGTTAGAAATCGATCGCGTTTATCAAGATATAGGACAGCGCCACCAACTGCAACAATTACTCAAAGAAAGTGAAGTTAAACCCCCGGATTACTTACTCATTCGACACTTAGAAGAACTGGGAGATAGTTTAGCCGAAATCGAGAGCGCGATCGCCTTTCTCGAAGCCTTGGATATCGAAATTATTGCCACCGAGCAAAATTATAGCTCTTCACAACTCAAAAACACCAATGCTACCGAATTTCGCGCCGAATTCGGGCAAATTATCCAAGAAATTCAGCAAAATCACCAACGATCTCGCCTGCAACAAGGCCATGCTCGCAATCGTCTCAAAGCCCTCCCTCCCCCCGGAAAAGCCTGTTACGGCTATCGTAGAGGCAAAGATAGATATATACTCGATCGCAGCACTGCTCCTGTCGTCAAGGCGTTTTTCGACCACTATCTACTCTACGGCTCGCTGCGAGGATCGGTGCGCTATCTAGAGAAGAAATTTGGCAAAAAAATCTCCGTCACTACCGGACAACGCTGGCTCGCTAATCCTGTATATCGCGGCGATTTAGGGTATAAAAACGGCGAAATCATCCCCGATACCCATACTGCCATCATCTCTCGTGAAGAAGCAGCCCAAATCGACCGCTTACTCCGCCGTAATCGTCGTTTACCCCCTCGGACTGCTAGTGTAGCGCGATCGCTTGCAGGTTTAGTCACCTGCCAAAAATGTCAATCTGCGATGACAATTACGCGCACCACCACCAAAAGAAAAAATCAAGAATATCTCTATCTTCGTCCTATTTCTTGTCCTGAAAAACCAAAGTGTAAAAGTATTCCTTATGCCCAAATTTTAGAACAAACTATTGAGCGTATTTGCCAAGATTTACCCGTTGCTACTGCCCAATTAAATAGTCCAAATCTTGGGCATATTAAAGAACAATGGTACGCTGAAATTCAGCAACGAGAACAAATTTTAACTCAAGTCAATACTTTAGAAATAGAAGGTATTTTAGATAGCGAAACTGCCGATCTCCGGCGTTATAAAGTCAGAACAGAAATTGCTCAACTGCGCGATCGCCTGGCTCAACTTCCCCCCGATAATCTTCAGGCGATCGCGAAAAATGTAGCCATCCCACAATTTTGGTTTGACTTATCCGAAACCGAGAGACGCTTTTACTTTCGCGAGTTTATTAAACAGATTCAAGTTGTACGCGATCGCGATTCTTGGCAGTTAGTATTAGTCTTCATTTTTTGATTGAATTTAGGGCTAAAGCCCTTACTACTAACTAATAATTAATCCCCTTGTGGATCGAAAGCATCTCGCAAACCATCCCCCACATAATTAATACTTAATACCGTCAAAAAAATAGCCAACCCCGGAAAAATTGCCAAGTGAGGTGCTTGCGTAATATAACTTTGGGCTTCGTACAGCATCCGTCCCCAAGTCGGAATATCTGGGGGAAAACCCAACCCCAAAAAACTTAAAGTAGATTCCGTAATAATCGCCGTCCCCACCGCCAAAGTTGCTGCTACTGTAATAATATTAAGGACATTAGGCAAAATATGTACCCCAATAATGCGTCGTTGACTTGCTCCAATTGCCTTGGCTGCTAACACAAAATCTGCTTCTCGTAACTGTAAAAAACTTGCTCGTACCAAACGCGCTACAGACATCCAATTGAGGCTACCAATTACTAAAACAATTAGTATAAAAACCCCTAACTCTGGCCCGGCAATTCTTCTCGCTACATCTCGAAAAAGGTAAACCACTAACAATAGTAAAGGCAGTTGCGGCAGCGATAAAAATAAATCCGTCACCCGCATTAATATCGCATCGAGAAAACCCCCGTAAAACCCCGATATTGCCCCCATCGTCGTCCCAATCGCGATCGCTACCAACATTGCCGCAATCCCCACAGCTAGGGAAATCCGCCCCCCAATCAGCAAGCGGGCTAACTGGTCTTGACCCAGATCGTTTGTACCTAGAAGATGAGCTAAACTTGGAGGCGCGATCGCGTTTGCAAAATCAATTTCATCAAAAGGAACTCGATACAGAAACGGCCCAAAAATCACACCCAAAACCATTACAATTAATATAATCGAGCCAACTAAAGCCAGCTTATCTCGACAAAATCGCTGCCAAGCAATTTGCCACAAATGGTGACGAGAAGACGCAGATATCGTAGATAAATTTTGAGTAGAACTAGCAGACATCAGAAAATTCTAAAAATTAATAATCGATTAGAACATCAATATGATTTTAGTCGCGGGGAAATGTAGATTACCTTATTTTAGCTTCAAGGAATACTCAAGCGCGATCGCCCTTCAACTCATCTTTCCCGCAAAAGTAAATCAGCCATTAGAAAGAGTCTGCCCCACTTTTTATCTCATTAGATGGATGTAAAAAAGGCGAAAATCCGCCATAATTCACAGCAAAGCGCAATTTTAAAACTTATATAAGCTCAAATCCATTAACAACATCATGTTTGGCATTAATCAACTCAAAACTGCTGCTCTCTTAGGCTTACTAAGCGGCATTCTCGTCCTAGCTGGCTATTATCTCATCGGTAACGAACAAGGACTCTACTTAGGACTAGCCTTTGCAGGTATTAGTAGCTTTAGTTCTTGGTATTTCTCCGACCAAGCCGCCCTAGCCGCCTACAAAGCGCAACCCCTTGACAGACAACAAGCCCCGCAACTTTACGACATGGTTGCCTCCCTCAGCCAAAAAGCTGAAATTCCCATGCCGAAGTTGTTTGTTGTCCCCACTCAAACCCCCAACGCCTTTGCCACCGGACGCGACCCCAATCACGCTGCCGTCGCCGTTACTGAAGGCATTTTACAACAACTTTCCCGCGACGAATTAGAAGGGGTACTTGCCCACGAATTAACCCACGTCAAAAACCGCGATACCCTCACCTCTGCCGTCGCTGGGACATTAGCCGGGGGATTGGTTTTCTTAGCCCGTATTCTCAGTTTTGGCGCACTTTACGGCCCTGTCACCCGCGATAATCGTCAAGGTGGAAATCCCTTGGGCGCACTTTTCCTGATTATCGTTGCCCCCTTTGCTGCCACTTTGATTCAACTCGCCATTTCGCGGACGCGGGAATATGCCGCCGATGCGGGGGCTGCGGCCATCACTGGCAATCCTTACGCCTTAGCCCAAGCCCTAGAAAAACTCGAAGCTCTAGGAGAGCGTTTTCCCATGAATGGCAACCCGGCTTACTCGCCTTTGCTGATTGTCAATCCTTTATCTAAAAACGGCTTGCAGTCTTTGTTCCGCACTCATCCCCCCGTTGAAGAGCGCATTCAGCGTTTGCTAGAGTTAGCGCAACAGCAATCGCAAGAAAAGCAAACTGTGGCAGTATAAACAATCCATTTTTCTTCAAGCCCTCACCCCAAACCCCTCTCCCACGGGAGGCTACTGCTTATACATAAATCGATCTCAAGTTCTAAAACTCTCATCGATTCCCTT
>JAWQFT010000085.1:0-19387 GCA_035968055.1 Jaaginema sp. PMC 1080.18
CTGGGGGACGGTTTCCGGGGGAGAGGATTTCAAACACCACCTGGGGGACAATATTCTCCTCCTCCCACTGACGATAAGAACCTCTGTCTCCTTTGGGTCGTCCAAAAATTACCATCGCGTCTGGTGCAATGCGGATTTTCGGCTGTCCTTCTACGGGATACCACAGCAAATCTCCCGCCACGAAAACGTCGGGATTATCGGCAAATAGCACCTCTAGATTTTCTTTAATCAGGACAATCCAGCGAAATTGTTGGGTATTATCTGCCATAGGTTGGCCGTCGCTGTCAGGGTAGATGATTTGATTGGGTTTTGAGAGGGTCATTGATCGCACCTCAGTAGGACGTTTTCCCGATAATTGACTGGTTGTTGGTTGTTGGTTGTTAGTTGTTGGTTGTTTGTACCGTTTTCCCTAAATCCCTTAATTGGTAATTGGTAATTGGTAATTGGTAATTTCCTCCCCCTATTGCCCACTACCCAATACCCAATTCCTTCCCCCTCTTTCACGATTGCCGACTGCCGACTGCCGATTGCCCAAAAACTACTGCCCAAGACCTACTGCCCATCTTCCCCTTCCGGTAGCAACTTTTGGGCTTCAGATTCGGCTTGAAAATTAGCGAGTTGGGCTTCGAGGGCAGCGATTTGGGTGGATTGTTCTTTGACTTCTTTGGCGACTTTGCGATAAGCCAGTTGTTGCTGGAGGCGATTCCACAAGCCGAACATCCAGGCGATCGCGGCACCTACTCCCAAGGCTACCAGCAATTCGATCGCCAGGGGTGCGTCTACTTCGACATCAGGGACGATGTGAATGGGGGTGGTTTGCACGTTTTCGATGCTAAAGAGCGCGATCGCCAAACAAACGAGGAAAATGAGTAGAAAGTTAAGTTGTCGCATCATAGGTTTTCGAGTTCACCACTGACCGAGTTTTGGCAATGGGTAAGCAATTAAAATAAGTCACTGTAATTTCAGTTTCTACGATAACTATTCTATGGCTCGTTCTGTGGCAGATTTACGCCAAAATTATACGAAGGCGGGATTAACGAAAGCCGATATTGCTGTCGATCCGGTGGTTCAGTTCCGAACTTGGTTTGACCAAGCGGTAGATGCTGAACTTCCCGAACCGAATGCGATGACTTTGGCAACGGCGACTCCCGACGGTAAACCCAGTGCCAGAATTGTGCTACTCAAGGGTTTCGACGATCGCGGTTTTGTGTTTTATACCAACTACAACAGCAACAAAGGTCAACAGTTAGAAGCGAATCCCCAGGCGGCTTTGGTCTTTTGGTGGGAGGGCTTGGAACGGCAAGTCCGCATCGAAGGCCAGATTGTCAAAGTTGAAGCCGCAGAATCTGATGCTTATTTTGCCAGTCGTCCCCAGGGTTCGCAATTGGGGGCTTGGGCTTCTCCTCAGAGTCAGGCGATCGCGAGTCGTGCGGTTCTCGCAGAAAATTTAAGGGATTTGGAGAATCAATATGGCGATCGCCCTGTCCCCAGACCTCCCCATTGGGGCGGTTTTCGCCTCATTCCCGACCGCATCGAGTTTTGGCAAGGTCGCCCCAATCGTCTCCACGATCGCTTGAATTACTGTCGGGATAAGGCGGGAAATTGGCAGGTTGAACGGTTAGCGCCTTGATTTAGGCAGTAGGTCTTGGGCAGTGGGGAGTAGTTTTGGGCAGTCGGCAGTCGGCAGTCGGCAATCGTGAAAGAGGGGAGAGTGGGGGAGGAGTTAGTTTTCATAACAACTGTTATGGAGGCGGTATCCGGCGAAGCCTAACAACCAATAACCAATAACCAATAACCAATAACCAATAACAAACAACCAACAACCAACAACCAATAACTAAATCGCCACTTCTGCCCGTTTGTAGGCTTCGTCGAGGACTTCCGAGAGGGTGGGGTGGGTGTGGACGTTGAAGGCGAGTTCTTGGACGGGTTTGCGTTCGGCGATCGCGTTGGCGGCTTCTTGAATTAAGTCGGAAGCGTGAATGCCGATGATGTGAACCCCTAGGAGTTCCCCGGTGTCTTGGCGATAGATGACTTTGGCCATGCCGTCGGTTTCGCCTTCTGCTAACGCCTTAGAATTGCCCTTGAAGTAGGTTTTGACGGATTTGACCTCAAAACCACTATTTTTGCCTAATTCCTGGGCTGAAGGCTCGGTAAGCCCTACATAGCTAATTTCTGGGTGGGTGAAGGCGGCGGCAGGGATGCTGTTGTAGTCGATGGTTTTTTCGCGATCGCAGATGTTTTCGACGGCGACAATGCCTTGGGCTGAGGCGGCGTGGGCTAACATCATTCTACCGGTGGCATCTCCAATCGCCCAGAGGTGGGGGACGGGTTCGTTATCGAGGAGGACTTGCATTTTGTCGTTAACGGCAATAAAGCCGCGACGATCGGTTTGTACGCCGACGGTTTCTAAGCCGATGTCTTTGGTGTAGGGAATGCGACCTGTGGCGATTAAGCAAGCGTCTACTTCGAGAGTTTCGATGGTTTCTTTGGTTTTTGCGTCGGCAAGCTCGATTTTGACGGGATATCCGGGGGTGACTTTTTTGGCGAGAGTGCCGCTATAGGTTTCGATGTCGCGGGGTTTGATGAGGACTCGTTCGGCAATTTTGGCAATTTCGGGGTCGAAGCCGGGCATGAGGTTATCGAGGGCTTCGATCATGGTAATCTCGGAACCGAGGGCGGAGTAGATGTCGGAAAATTCGAGGCCGATGTAGCCGCTTCCCACGATAGCTACCCAATCGGGGACGGAGTTGAGTTTGATCGCGTCGTCGCTGGTGTACACGGTTTTGCCGTCTACTTCGATTCCGGGGGGGACGAAGGGAATTGACCCAGTAGAGAGGATAATGTTTTCGGCAGAGATCGTGCGATCGCCCTCGTCGGTTTTAACCGTAACTTTTTGCGATCCGGCGACTTTTCCCCAACCCCGGATGGTATCGACTCCGAGGCGTTTGAGGCTGTTGGTAAGGTCTCCCCGGATTTTATCGACTAGGTTACTAGCATGGGACGCGATCGCGCCCGCATCTACGCCAATTTCACCGACTTGAATCCCCATCGTAGCGAGGTGGTGTTGGTTTTGCAAGTCTCGCACTCGTCCTGATGCAGCGAGTAGGGCTTTGGAGGGAATACAGCCGCGATTGACACAAGTTCCTCCCATGTCTCCCGCTTCGATAATGGCGGTACGCAGACCGCATTTTACCGCGTGGATGGCAGCACCGTGACCGCCCACACCCGCACCGATAATGACTAAATCGTAATCAAAACTCATCTTTAGTGGTTACCTATGTTTGTTCGTATACTAGCCGTAGTATGCCATTCTAGCGACGTTGAGCGAGAATCTGCGCCCTGAAGATTTGTCAGGATTAAGCGACAAACTCAACGGCTAAAACATCGCCAATTTTTGATTTAAACACATTACGGATTAGCGTGGAGATAGGGTGCGCCTTTTCAGTCATCAGTCATCAGTCATCAGTCATCAATCCCTTTACCTCAAGCCAGCAGCGAGAAATTACGGTCTGGTTTTGGGACAGGGATGAGATAAGAGAAGCAACCCCAAAAACCCGTTATGAATGAAGATCAAGATACAAATCGCCATATTGCCAATCGAGAGTTTAAGGAAGCTTTAGAACAACTGAAGTCTTTGTCTCAATCCTCAGAAGCGGAAACTCGCGAGACGGATATTCCTGTAGACGCTGACGATCCTTTGTGGGAAGATGCTTTGGCGGATATTGAGCGTTATTTACAGGAAAAAGGTCAAGAAGAAGATTGAATGCTTTATCTCAGGGGATAAATTAAGTTATTCTACAGTTCTGTGCTTCAAGATTGTTACAATCGAGCCAGTCACAAACCAGAGATAACGGGCAACTCACCTTAGAAGCGAGTTTGATAAACTGGACAAGCGGGGAGATTTTGCCCATAATAAATCCAAAGCTGTTCCGTGGTGTCCTGCTACGTTTTTAAGATTAATGGCTCAAAATAATCAGTCGCTACGCCTAGAGTTTAATCCCGATCGCAGCTATATTGCCATCACTTATGATGATTTAGATGTCGGGTATTGCACGCCAGAATTTGCTTCTAGAATCGTTGAAACGCTCAACGAAACCGAACAACTCCGCGAGGATAATGAAGTATTAACCAAGGCGTTACAGTTGGCTTGTGTGGATTTGTTAAAACGCATGGGGAGTAATCCCGATCACGCGAATAAATTGATGCAGCGATATCTCGAACAGTCGAAACGCCCCGAACATGGGACGCGGGCGATCGCCTTTTTGTTGCGCGATCGCCAACGAGAGTTAGGAGTGAGCGATCGCGAGTTTGTTTTCTTTTGTAATTCTTACCGCCTTTCTCCCCAAGAATTACGCGATATTTATCGGGGTAAAGATGTTAGCGACGATCAGCTTAAAGTGCTGTCAAGAATCCTTGGTAAAAGTCATCAAGAATTGATGGAAGTTCGCGACGGCTTTAGTAATAACGAAATTGGGATGTTGGCACGAATTTTAGGCACATCTACTAATGAGTTAGCCACCCTTTTACAGTAATTCTTGCCGATCGAAATCGCGATCGCGTTTGTCGTTACCCTTGCGAAAAATTAGGTAAGTAGGGGGTCAAACCTCAAGTTTACCGCTATCCTAGATCGAGTTAAGGATTTCGCAGATTAAGCCAGTGGGAAGCACGGCAATTAGTAATGAAAACGGTTGAATTGAGGGAACTCAAAGAGCAATTACTCGCTGTCAAACAAGAAGCGATCGCCGTCGAACATAATGGCAAATTATTGGGATATTTTTATCCGATTGAGCCAGAATCTACAGAAAATGACGATTTTGCCCTCTGGGATTGTTGGGAACAAGTCCTCGATCAAGTGGGTGAAGATGCCACAATTGAATAATTAGAAATTAGCAGACAGGAATTGTCTCCCTTGCTCTTGAAGTCACTAACAATTCAGAGGCAATTCTAGCCAACTAATATCTAGAATTCCTCACCAACGACGAAAGCTAATTAAAATATTATGTCGCGCTCCAAAAAAGAGCCAAAGGGTTGTGGCTGTGCAGCAATTCCATTATGGGTTTTTCTCCTGCTTTTTGCGGGGGGATACGGTGCTTATAGCCAACGAGACAAGATTGACCTCATTTCCCTCATTCCAGAGGATATACAAGCCAAAATTCCGCTTATTAGGACAGCTTCTCCTGCATCTCCCCCGGTTCATGTTTCCCTTCCGACTCCAACTCCCGTGGAAACGCAACCGACACCTACCGCAACTCCTACTCCCTCTCCGACAATCAGCGTCACCCCAACTCCCTCTACAACTCCTACTCCTACAACCCCTTGGGAGAAAAAAGTCATTCGCGGGATTTATTTAAGTCGTTATCAAGTCACGAATAATGCCAGCGAGAAAACAATACGCGATCGCGTCCGCTACTACAAATCTCAAGGCTTTAACACCATAATTCATGGAGTTTGGGGCAATGCTTGTACGATGTACAAAAGCGAAGTAATGCAGAAAACCCTCGGCTATGCCAGTTGTCCCAATCAATTTCAAGACCAATGGTTGACTTGGATGATTGACGAAGCTCATCAACAAAATATGGAAGTTCATGCCTATTTTGAGAAAGGTATCAAAATAGATGAAAATAGTCCCATCTTTGATTTAGCAGTTGAAAAAGGTTGGATTGTTGCTGGAGTCGATCGCACTCATCCCGGTGTGGATCACTATGTTTTAGATGTCGAAAAACCCGAAGTTGCTAACTTTTTCAAAAACATTTTGGTTGAATTTGTGCAAAAATATCCGACCATTGATGCCGTACAATGGGACGACTATTTAGGCTATCATGCCGAGTTGCCCGGAAAAGTCGATCGCACTGCCAAACTCACTACTTTTGTACAAAATATGATTGGTTCAATGAAGCAAGCCAATCCGAATGTAAGCTTTGATATCTGTCATCATAATCCTTATTGGGCCAAGCGTTACTTTGCGGCTGATTGGCAAAATTGGGATGTAGATCGCGTCTTTATTCAAGTGTACAGCGATGAGAATTTTTCCGAGGAAATGAAATACGTCCGCAAGTATAACGGTATTGCGATTACCGAACGCCAATTTAACCGTTTGGATGACTTGGCTAAAAACTCAGAAATTGAAAGTATTTTACTCTTTCCCCTGTCCGGTAAACCTGAAGAAACAGCCGCTCAGTTGCAACAAATTGTGGTGAATGAATAGACTTAGAAAAACTGGGATTATCGTATCTTTGGTAAAGAAATGAAAATTAAGAGTTTTCTTCTGAATTCTGACTAGCTTTTAATTCTTCCCGGAGTCGTTGAATTTCGGCATCTAAGGGATTAGCTGGAGGAGGTGCGGGATCGGGATCGTGGGTAAATTGGGTTTTGAGTTGGGCGATCGCGTCGTCTAAATTAGCAGTAGGTCGCTTTAAATCCTCTAGAATTGCCTTGGCGGTGTTATAACGACGTTCCACGGGAAATGCCAGCATCTTGCCGATAATGTGCGTTAACGTGCTGCTGAGGGGCGATCGCAAATGAGCTTGCCATTGCCAAACCCCCGTTATCGGATCGAACAAATTTTGCGGCTCAATCCCCGTAAGGAGATGCACGCAAGTCACCCCCAGACTAAAGATATCGCTGGCATAGGTTGCCTTTCCGTAAGCTTGTTCTGGGGAAGTATAACCCATCGAACCAATGACTGTTCCCGTTGCACCAGGGAGAGTTGACGCGATCGCCTTTGCTGCGCCAAAATCCACAAGAAAGAGGACGCGATCGCGACGACGACGGATAATATTTTGGGGCTTGATATCCCGATGAATCACCCCGCGATCGTGAACAAACTCTAACACGGGCAGTAAATCCTGCAATAACGCCCGAATCCCCGGCTCATCAAAACCGCCCCGCGTCGCCAATTCTTGCCCCAAATCCTGACCGTCGATAAATTCCTGTACCAAATATTGTTGGCTATTTTGAGTAAAATACGCCAATAATACCGGAATTTGAGGATGTTGCCCCAACTCGTGCAACTGTACCGCCTCTCGTTGAAACATCTCTGCGGCTTTGGCTTGTTTTTGGGGATTTTGCGTCAAAGGGAAAAACTGCTTCACCACACAAGGAGGTTGCGAAGGCAAATCCTCATCCACTGCCAAAAAAGTACGACCAAACCCTCCTTGTCCCAAAGGACGTATCACGCAATAACGGTCTTTGAGGCGTAGCTTTTGACCGCAGGCCAAGCAAAATTGACTATTATCGGGGTTTTGGGGATTAATACAACGAGGATTCAGGCAGTAGCTCATATCAGTTATCAGTCATCAGCCTCTAAGGGGCAGTAGGCAGTAGGCAGCTTTGCTGTAGGGGGAAGAGGGGGAGGAGTGGGAAGTAATAACTAACAACCAACAACCAACAACTAACAACCAATAACCAATAGGCATTATTCCTCAGAATCATTGTCAGCTCGATCCGTTTCTGAAGATATGGGGGAATCGGGTTCGGGTTGAGAGCGGACGCGCTTAATCGGCAAATTGGCAATTAATGCTGTCATGCGATCGTCACTTTCAAGGGAAAACTCAGACTCGCTCGGTTCGATTTCCACATAGCGGGCTACCACCTCAAGAATTTCTTGCCGCATGGCTTCTAGCGCTTCTGAGCTAATGCCCGATCGGTCTTGAGCGATGACTAATTTTAGACGATTGCGGGCTTCGTCGCGACTGTTAACCGGGCGTTTCCAGCGAAATAATTGTTCTAGGAGTTCGCTAATCATGATTGAGGGCAAAAAGGTAGATTGCGGGCGTTGACTCAACTGCGGAAGAAACGACGAATGCGATTCAACAAATTGTTATGAGCCGCCATTAAATCCAGAAACGGCACTTTGTCGCCTTCTAAACGCCGGGCAATATTGTCAAAAGCGATCGCGGGTAAGGAGGTTTTATCTTCGAGTACCAAAGGTTCGCCGCGATTACTCGCCACAATCACCCGTTCATCATCGGGAATAATCCCCAGTAGCGGCACGGCTAAAATTTCGAGGACATCTTCGACGCTCATCATATCGTTCATTTGCACCATTTCGGGTTTGATGCGATTGACGATTAAGTTAACAATGGGAATATTGTTGGCTTCCAATAAGCCCACCGCGCGATCGGCATCTCGTACTGCTGCTACTTCGGGAGTTGTGACGACAATTGCTTCTTGAGCCGCCGCGATCGCATTGCGAAAGCCTCTCTCAATGCCTGCCGGACAATCAATCAAAATGTATTCGTAATTTTGTGACAACTGGCTCACCAACTGCCGCATTTGGGCGGGATTGACAGTTTCTTTACTGCGGTTTTGGGCAGCGGGGAGCAGGACTAATCCCGGTTGGCGTTTATCCTTGACTAAAGCTTGTTCGAGGCGACATTCTCCCGCGATCGCTTCAATGGCGGTATAAACCACCCGATTTTCTAGCCCTAACAACAAATCTAGGTTACGCAAGCCAAAATCAGCATCAACTAACGCCACTTGATGGCCGCGTTGAGCGAGGGCTGTACCCAAGTTAGCACTGACTGTACTTTTACCCACTCCCCCTTTCCCAGAGGTGATGACGATAATGCGACTCATAAATCTCAATTTAGCAGTAGTTCGTTGATGATTACGGATTGATTTCGACCCAAGCCTTTGCCGTAGTATCAAAGCCATTGGCTTTAAAAAAAAGATGCGCTTGAGCAATTTGAATCCCGGTGGGGGCGATATAGGCCACTTCCGGCTCATATTGTCCTGACGGGTGTTCGGGGACGCGAGCGAGAGTGTCCGCGATGCGGAGTTGGGTTGCTTCCATTTGTAAAGCAGCAATTACACAAGCGCGATCGCCATTAGCCCCCGCATGGGCAATGCCTCGCAGTCGTCCAAACACTAACACATCTTTCGCTGCTACGATTTTACTACCAGGGTTGACATCTCCTAAGACGATGGCTGTACCGGGATGGCGAACTTCGATTCCAGACCGTTGTGTCGATCTCAAATATAACGGCGGTTCGCAATCTTCCGTTTCTGTCTGGGTGGGGAAAATGGGGGTAATCTGGGGGGATTGCTGTTCTACAGAATAACCTGCTGCCGCCGCCGCGATCGCGGTTTGTCGCCGACTGGTATACACTCGCTCAATCTGAAGTTGGGCTGTTTCTAAAGCGTCCCCAATTTCTCCTAACTGGCGATTGTCCAAAAGCCGATCTTGAGCCAACAGATGAATCGACTCTCCCGATTTCCAAAAACGCTCTCCCGAATTGAGGCGATGCTTGAGTTGTTCCCAGAGGTCAAACCAATCTTCTCGTTCTGGTAGTTTTTCGGCTTTGGGTAAAATGACTTGCAATTGACCGTCAAGACGTGCTAAACGTACCTGAACGCTAGGATTGGTCAACAACGGCTGATTTTGTGGGGCTGGAGTATCAGGGCTTTTTGCTTCAGAATTATCGACTGACGATGGTTCTACGGACTCAGGAGTCATTCAGTTTCAAAGATTTTCTCGTTAGACTATATAGCATCGTATCTTAGTTGGTTATTGGTTATTGGTTGTTGGTTGTTGGTTGTTGGTTATTACTTCCCACTCCTCCCCCTCTTCCCCCAATGCCTACTGCCCAATCCCTACTGCCCCTTAATCGCTGATGACTGAACTACACCCTGCTGTTTATATTATCGGTGCGGGGCCAGGAGATCCCGAACTGTTGACGCTCAAAGCGTATCGCATTTTGACTCAAGCCGATGTCATTTTGTACGCTGATTCTCTAGTTCCGAAGCAGATATTACAAGATGTGCGAGCAGATGCGGAGTTGATCCCCACCGGCAATAAAACCCTTGAAGAAATTATCCCCCTCATGGGCGATCGCGTCCGGGAAAACAAAATTGTAGTACGATTACATTCCGGGGATTTGAGCCTCTACAGCGCCATTCACGAGCAAATCCAAGCCCTGCGTTCCCAAAACATCCCTTTTGAACTGATCCCCGGCATTAGTGCCTACCAAGACGCAGCCGCCAAACTCGGTGTCGAACTCACCATTCCCGGCTTAGTTCAAAGTATCATCCTCACTCGTGCCAGCGGCCGCGCTTCGGCTGTACCCGATGCCGAAAATCTCGCCACTTTAGCCGCTCACCAAGCCAGTTTATGCTTGTATTTGAGCGCTCGTCATGTCGAAGCTGCCCAAGCTCAACTTTTGCAACATTATCCCCCCGAAACCCCTGTGGGCGTATGTTATCGTTTAGGTTGGCCTGACGAGCAAATTTGGGTTGTCCCTCTTGATAAAATGATAGAGATAACCCAAACTCAGCAGTTAATTCGGACAACTTTGTACTTAATTAGTCCAAGTTTAGAGGCAAATGTAAATCATTACCAGAATGCTCGTTCTCGCCTTTACCATCCCGATCATTCCCATTTATTTCGACCTAACTCTCAGAGTGCCAAAAAGTAATGAAAACTGTTTTACTGGTTGAAGATAGCACGACCGATCGCAACCTAATGTCTCAATATCTCAAGGAAAATGGTTGTGTTGTTCTCAATGCTGCCAGCGTTGAAGAAGCTAACACAAAGTTGCAACAACAAGTCCCCGATTTGATTATTCTTGATGTCATCTTACCCGGACAAAGTGGCTTTGAACTGTGTCGCGAAATCAAAAAAGACCCGACCTTAAAGAAAATTCCTGTCGTGATTTGTTCGACCAAAAATACCGATGTTGACAAGATGTGGGGCAATATGTTGGGGGCAGATGCCTACCTGAGTAAGCCTGTGAATAGTGACGAACTCAAAGGTTTACTAGCGCGACTGATGTAGTAAAGGTTATTTTTACGGAAAATTGCCGATTTTTATTCTAAATTCATCGAATATTTAAACACACCATAGTCCATGTTAGCTCGTACTTGGAGTGCATCTATTGTTGGTATTAATGCGGTCAAAGTTGGGGTAGAAGTTGATGTCATGGGTGGTTTGCCCAAAACCCAAATTGTGGGTTTACCCGGCATAGCGATTCAAGAATCGCGAGAAAGAGTGAAATCTGCCCTCAAAAACGCCAATTTTGCCTTTCCCCAGCGCAGTATTTTGGTCAATCTTACCCCTGCCGATCTCCGTAAAGAAGGCCCTTGTTTTGATTTGCCGATCGCTGTTGGTATTTTAGCGGCTTCAGAGCAAATAAATCCTCAATTGTTAGGGGATCACCTCTTTTTGGGGGAATTGTCTTTAGATGGCAGTTTACGACCGATTGCTGGGGTTTTACCCATTGCTGCTGCTGCCCACAAGTTAGGCATTACCGGGTTAATTGTCCCGGCGGATAATGCCCAAGAAGCGGCGGTGGTTGAGGGGTTAGCGGTGTATGGTTTTAAGCATTTAGCCGATATCCCAGATTTTCTCGCTCGCCCAGAAAATTATACTCCCTTACAGTTAGATGCCGGTCAGCAGTTATCGCGATCGCCCTCTGGGTTGGATTTACGGGAAGTTAAGGGACAAGCCCATGCGCGTCGCGCCTTAGAAATTGCCGCAGCCGGAGGTCATAATCTCATTTTTGTCGGGACGCCAGGCAGTGGTAAAACCATGTTAGCCCGTCGCTTACCGGGTATCCTACCCTCCCTTTCCTTTAACGAAGCCTT
The DNA here is from genome assembly GCA_035968055.1 of Jaaginema sp. PMC 1080.18. GTDB lineage: Bacteria > Cyanobacteriota > Cyanobacteriia > Cyanobacteriales > Spirulinaceae > Jaaginema. The sequence goes on from JAWQFT010000085.1 coordinate 11,587, forward strand.
GGATGTGTCGCAAATTCACTCGGTGGCGGGTTTACTAAAAGATAAAGGAACGTTGATTCGCGATCGCCCTTTTCGCAGTCCTCACCACTCAGCTTCCGGGCCATCTCTCGTCGGAGGAGGCAGTATTCCGCGGCCTGGGGAGATATCTTTAGCCCATCGCGGTGTCTTATTTCTCGACGAATTGACTGAATTTAAGCGTAACGTTTTGGAGTATTTGCGGCAACCCCTCGAAGACGGTTTTGTGACAATTTCGCGCACGCGACAATCCGTCGTCTTTCCCGCATCATTTACCTTGGTTGCCAGTACCAATCCCTGTCCCTGTGGGTATTACGGCGATCCGATTCAGGCTTGTAGTTGTTCGCCCCGGATGCGAGAACAATATTGGGCGAAACTGTCAGGGCCGTTAATGGATCGTATCGACCTCCAGGTGGCGGTGAATCGCCTCAAACCCGAAGAAATGATGAATCAGACCCAAGGGGAGTCTTCGGCTATTGTAGGCGATCGCGTTACCCAGGCCCGCGATCGCGCCCATAACCGCTTCCAAACCGATCCCAGCGTCCGCAGCAACGCCGAAATGAAAAGCCACCACCTCCGCCAATTCTGCCAACTCGATCCCGCCGGACGCAACCTCCTCGAAACTGCCATTCGCAAGTTAGGCTTATCCGCTAGGGCAATGGATCGCATTCTCAAAGTATCTCGCACCATTGCTGATTTAGCCGCCATTGACAATATTCAACCCCAGCACGTTGCCGAGGCAATTCAGTATCGCACAATTGACAGAATGCAGTGAAAGCATTAGGGCGTGTCATCAAAGTTAACTGGCGGGAAATAAGAGCAACCAAAGGGGTAATAATAACAATAAAATACTCGCTCCTAAAGCCAGGGCGGTTACGGCTAATTCGCGATCGCCTCCGTAGGTTTCTGCTAGAACTAAAGTAGCAAAAGCTGGGGGCATAGCCATTTGCAGGACGATTGCTAAACGAGACGATCCCTGGATGCCGACAAGGGATAAAAGTAAGCCCAAAATTAGGGGAACTAAAAACATTTTAATGCCGAGGGCGATCGCGGCAGATTGCCAGTTTGACCAAGATTGCAGCCGCGATAACCGCATCCCAATCAAAACCAAAGAAAGGGAAATGATACCCCAAGCAAAGCCGTCTAAGCCCCGTTCGACAAGGTGGGGAAGGGAAACCGTGCGAAACCACAAACCAAAGCCCAACGCCCATAAAGTCGGGTTTTTAATGAGGGTCAACCCTAAAGAGAGAGAGGAAGTTACCGCCGTTCGTTCTCCGAAAAAAGCCGCGATCGCGACCCCCAAACCATAAGCCCCAGGAACAGTACCCAGTAAGTCATAAAAAATTGCCCAACCCAAGTATTTTTCCCCAACCAAACTCAAAACAATAGGAAAGCCGAAATAGCCTGTATTGCCAAACATCGCAGCCAAGAAAAAGTTACCGCGAAAGGGTTGAGAAAAACCTGGTGTCCGGTGTAAATACAGCCAGAATCCCGCCAATAAACCCCCTAAACCAATCGCCACCCAAGCTGAAACCGGGGCTAACCACAACGCCCCTGCTAAATCCGCTTGGCGCAAAAAGGCAACAATGCTCGCGGGAACGCCAAACCAAAACAAAAACTGTCCGAGTTGGCTAGGGAAACGTTCGGGCAGACAACGCCCTAAAATCCAGCCGCCAGCGATACCACTGACTAAGCGCAAATAAAGTTCGAGTAACTGGAGCGTAAAGACGGACATTTGGGTAGTTTCGGTAATACAATAAGCGATTGACGAGGGCGATCGCGTGGCAGGACTGGCGTAGCGGTAAGCGCTTCGTCGTGAGGCTAAAGATGAATGGCGATTAAATTAGGAGGAGTGGGTATTGTGATTAATAAGGGAAAGTCAATCCCCGAAGAAACTTTCGATGATATTCCCGAAGCACAACGCACTAATGCTCCTGTGACTTCGGCAAGTTGGCTCAAGCCCGTGTTATTTTTGATTGGGGGTTTAGGGTTAGGCGCGATCGCGGTTTTAGCCAGCGTTCTCTACATTACTCAAGTTTCCCAACAACCGTCTACCTCCCAAGACACTGAAACCACTGCTTCCCCCAGCAATGAAAATCCTGACAATCCCACCGCTATTGTGCCGAGCCAACCGAATTCTGTCACCCCCAGTCCTACTCCCTCCTCCCCCGAACTCAACGTCGAAAATGTCCTCGGTCATTTGCCCTACAAACAAGCCAGCGAAACCGAACTTTCCCCCATTACTGCCAATAATCAGATTCGCTTGCGATCGGCAGCAGCCGCCAAATTTCAAGCTATGGCACAAGCAGCACAATCGAGTGGCGTGAATCTAGTCCCTCTTTCCGGTTATCGTACCGTCCCAGAGCAAGAACATCTCTTTTTTGACGTTAAAGCTCAACGCAACCAAGATGCCAGCAAACGGGCTGAAGTCAGCGCTCCCCCCGGCTACAGCGAACATCATACGGGTTATGCTATAGATATTGGCGATGGTCGAGCGCCAGCCACCAATCTCAGCGTCAGCTTTGAAAATACGGCAGCATTTCAATGGTTGCAACAAAACGCGGCTCGTTATGACTTTGAATTGTCTTTTCCCCGCGATAATCCCCAGGGTATTAGTTATGAACCTTGGCATTGGCGTTTTGTGGGTGATATTGATAGTTTGGAAACGTTTTATCGCGCTCAAAATTTACCCAAATAGTTATTTTTCTCAGTACAAAATAAAAGAGTGCCAGGTTGATGCCAAGTAGTAAACCTATTAAATCTGCTGTCTATCAGGATAGTCAGGAGTGCAGAATGTAGATTTAAATAGGTAATACCCCAGAACTCTATTACAAAATGAAAAGAATATTGCAAAGATTAAAACTTAGAACTCAATTTACAATTATCCTTAGCGTTGTATTTCTCTGTAGTAGTTTACTTAGTTATGGTCTTTTAGCCCGCGTTCAAAGGAAAACTGCCGAACACACGGTTACAGAACAAGCGATGGTGTTAATGAGTACGCTTAATGCCCTCAGAACTCATCATGTCAGCGAAGTTCGTCCTTGGATGAACATCGAAAATGAGACTCTGACTGAATTTGTCCCAGAAACTGTACCCAGTTATGTGGTGCGTCAAGTGTTTGAGCAATTCCGCGAAAAAGCCGAATTTGCCAAATATCTCTACAAAGATGCAACCCTAAACCCGACTAATCCTCGCGACCAAGCAGATGATTTTGAAACTGATTTAGTAGCACAGTTCAAACTTAACCAAGATTTGGACGAAATTCATGGTTTTCGTACCCTGGAAGGAGAACCATCGTTTTATGTCGCACGACCCTTAGTCATTACAAATGCCAGTTGTCTAGAATGTCATAGCACCCCCGATGCAGCTCCCCAAAATATGATTCAGACTTATGGAGACGAAAATGGTTTTGGTTGGCAATTAAACGAAATCATAGCAACTCAAATTATTTATATTCCCGCTCGTCAAATTTTCTTTGCTGCGCGACAAAATACGCAGTTAGCTGTAGCAATTTTTATGGCTATTTTTGCAGTTGTTTTACTCATTATTAACAAACTTATTAAATACGCTATTGTTGAACCTTTACAACCGATGGCTAGGGTAGCAAAGTATCTGAGTGAAGAGTCTTCTTTGGATTCAAACTTTTCGATTCACCAGAATGAAAGCGAATTTGAAAAGTTAGATAAAATTGCCTGTCAAGGAGATGAATTAGGTCAACTCGCACGAATATTTCAACGAATGGCAAAAGTTGTTTATTCTCGCGAACAAAACCTTCGCCATCAACTTACAAATGTTTTGGATAAAGCCCACAGAGAAGAAAATGAGATGCAAGATGGCAATATTTATCAAGTTTATATTAAAAATTTATTAACTCGTTCTCGACAAATTCGCCAGGGAAGTTTACCAGACGAAGAAGGGTGAATGATGGGAAGGCGCTTCAAAATGCGTGGCATGAGTTATGCCATTTTCAACCAGTTAAACACTGCGTCAACCGTCAAAGTTAATGCCAGATGAGGCAAAACCGGCAGAACTTGTTTATCCAAATATAATACAGGCTGTTGTTGAGGTAGAAACACCAAAATACTGCGATCGCCTGGATCGAGAAACCAACCCAAGCGACTGCCATATTCTAGGCAATAAAGAACGTTGCTAATGACTTTATTGGGTCGTTGTTCGGGGGAAAGAATTTCAATAACCCAGTCGGGAGCTAAATTAAAATTATCGGGGACGTTTCCCTCTGAAGTAAAGGGGATGCGTTCCCACTGAAAAACTGCTACGTCGGGAACAAGAGAACGCTCGCCAAAACTACATCTTAATTCTGGGAAGGCATAGGCAATTTTGGCATCTTCAGCAACCTGATTGATAGTGGCGCAGAGTTTTCCTTGCAAGCGGCTATGTCGTCCCTTGGGCATGGGTTTTTGAACGATTTTTCCATTGATATACTCACTAGCAGGCTTAGTTTCTGGCTGTTGCAGAAATTCGGGTAATGTCAGTGAAGTGGAAGTTACTTGTGCCATTGAGTATTTTAGCGCCGTTGCTACCTCAAAACTTTATAGGGAGAGCCGTTTTTGTTCGGCTTGCCATTGGATGCGTTTGGCTTTAGCGGCTTCAAAATTAGGCTCGAGAGTTAGGGTTTTTTGAATGTAATTTAAAGCCAGGTCAAGCTGTCGCAGACGATAGTGACACATCGCCATATTGAAAAGGGTACTAGAATCATCACCATAAAGTTGCTGTGATTGATCGAAATAATCCAAGGCTTCAGGAAAATACTTGATGTTATATAGCACCATACCTAACAGAAAAGCTAAATCGGGTTTTTCTTGGATGGGGAAATAATTATCCCAGATATGCTGGATGGCGGTGAAAATATCGGGATAAAGGATTTCGGGTATATCTTCAAGTTGGTTGAAGAGTGTGGGAAAGCAGCCGAGGAATATATTAAAATCCCAATGGCTGAGGCGTAGGTAGGCAAGGATTTGAGAAATACTAAGAGTGTTGTAGTGGGGTGTAATTGCCTTTTTGAGAGTAAAAAAGTCATCCGGACCGCCTGTGAGGATGCGATCGCGATAGACTTGTTGAGTTTGCGGAAATGTCCGATCTGAGTCTCCAAACAAGAAGCAATTGATATTAATGCTGTGGTATTGATGCCCGCTGGTCAACCAAGTACCGCCGAGGTGTTGGGTATATTGTCCGATCGCGTGATAATTGACCATGAGGGAGAATCCTTGACCATGACGGGCAATTGTAGGTTGGGATTGATTTAACAAGTCCTGGAGACGACTATAGCCTTTATCAGCAGAAAGCAGGAGTAGATTACCTTGAGCGAGTTGGTGTAGTTGGCAGATACAATCAAGAGCGACCCAAGGAAAGAGTAATGCTGTGGGGGTGAGGTGGGTTTGGTAGTGAGCTAGGATGGCGTTGAAGTGCGGGTTTTCGTAATAATCGGCGGAAATGGCGCGATCGCTGTAGGTAATTTTGAGATAATCAATGAGGTCGGTGGTGCTGGGGTCAAGCTGAGGCTGTTCGGTGATGAGGGTGACGAGGCTTTCGTAGAGTTGATTGTTTTGAATCGTGAAAAGGTCTTGGGGAAGACAGTCAAAAAAGTAATTGGCGATCGCGATTAAGGGGTTTTTGAGAGTATCAATCGTCAGGGTATAACCGGACTGGGTGAGGTGTAGAGTTTCAATCCGGGTTGCATCCGCGATCGCGAAATCCAGTAGACCTTTTTCCACAAAGGGTTGCAAGTGACTGTGCTGTTGCCAATAATCCAAGTTAGTTTGAGTAAAGTCACTCATCACATAGACCACGGGGGGCAAATCGGTACTCAGATGGGGTAGACGGCGTTCGAGATAGCGCAGACAGTGAAACGCAAAACGACCGCAACCCGCCCCTAATTCAAGGATATAGAGGGGATGCTCGGAATTTAGGGTTTGAGACTGGACGCGATCGCGCAGATGAGCCAGAATTACCTCAGCGTAAGCGCGAGCAATAGTCGGGTTACTGGTAACGTAGTGCGGGACAGCCCCCGTATTCCAAGCCTGAATGCCTTGTTGGTCAAAATAGTTACGTTCGAGTTGCCACAAAAGCGATTGAGACAAACGTTGATGGGATTCGAGAATTTGCTCGGTAGGATTGTCGCTTTGACTGGGAATCATGCAATATCAAAAGTAACGAATCTGCTTGATAGTAGTGCTGCGACACAGCCAAAATGAGGCTTTATCGTAGGGTGGGTTAGGCGGCTAAAACTTCCGCTATGACTGCAATCTAGCTATCCGCCGTAACCCACCGTTTAAAGTGTGTCACGGCAGTAGGGTACGTTCAGTAATCGCAACGTACCCCTTTCGTGTTACTACCATTTCGGGATGTCTGGCTCTTTTTCTTCTTTCATCTCCTCGCCTATCTCCCCTAACCGAAGTTGATCTTTATCTTCTAATTGTTGCAAGCTGGCGATCATGAGTTCAATTGCTGCTACATCTTCATCTCGCGATTTTTCCAGTTTCTTTTTAACCTTTAGCTGTTTCAATGTGTTAGCAACGTCAGTCAACCAAGTCTTGACAGTCCAGATATCTTCATCTGCCTGCTTGCCTCCTTTACCAAGCTGTGGTGTATTGTGAACCACCTGCTCAACTAACGTTTCTTGACGATGCAAAGTGACCTGTTGCCGAATTTCGTCATTTGGATCGTCGGTGACAAAATCCTCTGGAGCGGAATTTTGATAAGAGGGTCGGCTGGCTTCTCCCACTTCTTGCCCGACAGGTCGTTCGTGACGAGTAACATTATCTCGCTCTAACGCACTGCCTTTACCCGCTTTGTCGGGGTTGAGATCGTCGTTCAAGAAAGCATCTTGTCCCATATAAGACTTACACCGATCCATCACTTTAGAAACGATTCTGTCTAAGCTATGCTCCCAGTTAGCCTTTTTCGCACCCCCCACACGGCTGCCGCCTTTCGCCGTTCCGGCAGCTTCTTGGGCTTCCTGGGCTTCGATGCGCTGTTTAACGTGACCCAACTCGTGCATTAAAGTCAAAGCCGAACTGGTTTGACTTTGAACATTGTTTTCATCTAGAGTGACATCGCCGTTGTTAGCCATGTACATTTCTTGAGTCGTTTCTGTAGTGTGGAAATAGGATTCAGAGGGATTCCATTTAACTTCATTCTCTGTAGCCACACTTCCTTCATTCCAACCCACTAATATCTTGATATCCTTGGGATGACTATCCACGACTTCGTAAATCAGTCGTGCTTGAGGAGAAGGCCAGAGGTGTTCCCAGGCGGCATTGTAAGCGTCTTTCAGTTCTTGGGTGTCGTGGTTGGAGCCTTTGTATTCTTCGGGAGTTATTTTCCGCGAGATCGTATTACCATTCTGCTGCTTCACATGGGTCAATTCGTGGGCAATTAATTCTTGACCGTTTTTACTCCCAGGCTGATACTCTCCCTGCTTGAAAAATAAGTCTTGCCCTGTGGTAAAGGCTCGCGCTCCGACGCTGCGATTTAACACATCGGCTCGTGCATCAGTATGGACTCGTACCCCACTGAAATCTGCCCCCATTGCTTGTCCCATCTGAGCTTGCAAGTCGGGAGCGAGGGCTTGACCGCCACCCCGTGCGCTTTGAATTTCAGTTTCGATATCATCGGAAACCGGGCCGCCTTCTGCACCCATTCGTTGTAAGGTTGGCTTCATTTGTAGTTCTTCTTCCTCTGCGTCTTCACGCTGCACAGAGTCGGGTTTGGTTTGTAGTTCTTCTTCCTCTGCGTCTTCACGCTGCACAGAGTCGGGTTTGGTTTG
>JAWQFT010000085.1:19487-22278 GCA_035968055.1 Jaaginema sp. PMC 1080.18
CTGCGTCTTCACGCTGTACAGAGTCAGATTTCATTTGTAGTTCTTCTTCCTCTGCGTCTTCACGCTGTACAGAGTCAGATTTCATTTGTAGTTCTTCTTCCTCTGCATCCTCGCGCTGGAGGGAGTCGGGCTTCATTTGTAGTTCTTCTTCCTCTGCATCCTCGCGCTGGACGAATTGTTGATTTGTGCCGGAGTCGGAGGTGGGGCTGTGGAGTTGATCGACGACGGCGGCGGCTACTTGGTCGGCTTCTTGCTCGTATTTGTCTCCGGCTGCACCGACACTGAGTTTAGCTTGGAAGGGCATTCCGGCGGTGGAGGCAGGGATTTGGCTAAAGTCTTGGGCAAAACCTCTGTCTTGAGTTGCTGACAGGGTTTGCAGTTCTTCTTCTGAGACTTTCCTCACAGCTTGGCGTTGTAATCCAGAAGTTGACAGGGGCGTTTTCTGGGATGTTGGACGTTTAAGGGCTTGGTGTTTCATGGTTTGGGGTGGGGGTCGATTAGTGGGCAATCTTTCTTTTAAATCAATCGAGAGTAAAATAAAGCGGATTTTAGCAAATTTCTAATAACTTGACTTAATTATATTGCCTTTTTTTAGCCTTATCGGTTCGTCTTGAGCTTTGTTTCTATATTTTTGTAAATAGGGCGAAGAATTATTTTTCTAGACAAAAAGTTTATCCATTTTGCGAAATTCGGCTTTAGTAGCAGCAATGACTAAATCCATTGTGACGGGGGTATTATTTTGAGCAGCGAGGAAAGCAGCATTAATCGCAATATTTGTAATACTACCCCCAGTTAAATTGTGTTTGGCGAGTTTTTGGAAATCTAAGCCGTCGGTGGGAGTATTAGGTGGAAAAGCTTTCTCCCAGATGACTTTGCGTTCGGGAACACCGGGAAACGCAAAGTTAACGATAAATCTAAGTCGCCGCATAAAGGCAGAATCTAAGGAATTTTTGAGGTTGGTGGCGAGAATAGCTAACCCTTGATAAGCTTCAATTCTTTGTAGTAAATAGTTGGTTTCTATGTTGGCATAACGGTCGTGACTGTCTTTGACTTCGCTACGTTTACCAAAGAGAGCATCGGCTTCATCAAAAAATAAAATTGCGCCGCCATCTTCGGCTGCGTCAAATAATTTGCGGAGATTTTTTTCGGTTTCGCCGATATATTTGCTGACGACGGAGGAAAGGTCAATGCGATACAAATTGAGGCGTAAATCGTTGGCTAAAACTTCGGCGGCCATGGTTTTGCCTGTGCCGCTATCTCCGGCAAACATGACGCTGACACCCATGCCCCGATTCAGGCGATCGCGAAAGCCCCATTGGTCATAGACGATGCTGCGATGTCGTACTTGGTCGGCGATTTGGTGAAGTAGGTCGAGTTGCGCTTCGGGCAGGATAATGTTGTCCCAGGTGGCTTTGGTGTCGAGGCGTTGGGCGAGGGTGTCGAGGCGAGGACGGGTGCTGAGGAGGCAATGATGCCAGAGTTGGGCAGTAGAAAAGTTGTCTTCTTGATGGGCGGTTTGGGCGATTTGGGCGATCGCGAGAGTATTGAGGTTGAATTGGTTAGCGAGTCGGGGGGCTTGATTGTTGGCGTGGTCTTGGAGGGCAGTTTCCCAGGTTTGTTGTTGTTCGGGAGGGGTGGGTTTGGCGATATCGAAGGTGAGGGTGGGAAGTTCAAAGGAATGGCTGCTGACTTCGCGGATGTCGAGGAAGATGATGCTTTGGTTGTGGGTGAGAAATTGCCGGAGGGTGTTGCTGGCTTTTTCGTCGAGGTCTTGGGCATCAATGTAGAGGGCGAGGGGGAGGAGGCGGCTTTCTCTTTGCCAGAGACGGGCGAGGTGGGTAATTTCTGAGGAGGAGTTGGGGAGGAGGAATAGGGGGAGGTGATAAAGTTGTAGGTTGAGTTTTTGGCAGGTTTCCCAGGCGATCGCCTTTTTGCTCGGACTGTCGATACCGGAGAGTTGGAAAATGGGGTAATACTGGTTTTTGTGGCTGCGTTGGATGTGCTGGGCAAGATCGTCGGCGTTTTGTTGTTGGGAGGGAGGCAGGGGAAGTCTCTGGCTTTGTCCTGACCAGGGATTGAGGGGCAACATGAGGTTAACTAGGCGATCGTCGAGATAATTTACCCCTTTGATGTAGTTAACGATTTTCTCCTCTGCCCGTAGGGGACTGGTGGTGAGGGGTTGGGCGTTGGTTTGGGCGATTTCGAGGAGTTGCCAATGGCGCAGGGGATTGCGTGGCAGCACAATGTCCCAGGTGATGTTATCGAAGCAACCGAGGGCGAGGGCAAAGGTGGGGTAAGGTTTGTTGGGGTTGCGTTGTGCGTCGGCGCAAAGTTGGGCGATATCGGTGGCAAATTCCATCGCAGCACAAAGGAGGAGGAGCGATCGCTCTGCTTCGGATAAGCCTAATTCTTGGCTGAGGAGGATAAGGGCAGGGGGGAGTTGACTGTGGGCGATCGCGTTCATTTGCTTTTCGGCTTGGGCGATCGCTTCTGGGGAAATTGCTTCAGGATTGGCAAGATGTTTCAGGCGCAGTCGCAACCACTGTATGGCGGCGTTGAGGTATTGACTGTTGTTATTTTGCCAATCTTGTAATGATGTCATTAGTAGTTAAGGGGAGTATCGTCCCGATAAGTTACTGGTTATTTGTTGTTAGTTGTTGGTTATTAGTTATTGGTTGTTGGTTGTTGGGCTTCGCCGGACACAGCCTCCATAACAGTTGTTATGCTCTCCATAACAGTTGTTATGAAAACTAACTTCTTCCCCCTCCTCCCACTCCTCCCACTCCTCCCC
>JAWQFT010000086.1:0-22173 GCA_035968055.1 Jaaginema sp. PMC 1080.18
CCAACAACCAACAACCAACAACCAACAACCAACAACCAACAACCAACAACCAAAATATCTTAATCTAAAAATGATTAAAACATTACTTCTATTAGGGTTTTTATTCTTGCCGATAAACGCTTGTCAAAATACAAATTCTGAAGCAGAAAACGCCCAAAATCAAAGAGCAGAAAGAGGCAAAAACGTCGATGTTGCGATCGCGAAAACGGGATTTCTGAACGCGGCTAAAGAATACGTCGGGACGACCAAACCGAGTGTAGAAGTTGCATTGCGATCGCAAGTCGAAGGCAAACTTTTAAATCTGACAGTCGATGTGGGCGATCGCGTCGTCAAAAACCAACTCCTTGCCCGTCTTGATGATACCCTTTTAGTAACCGAAGTCAACAAAGCCCAAGCCGACCTCGCCGCCCTCGAATCCGAACAAGCCCAAGCCCAAGCCGAAGTCAGCGAAGCCCAAGCCCAACTCGAACGCAGCCGCGTCGAACTGCAACAAGCCGAAGCCAACGCCAAACGCTACCAAGATTTAGTCAAAGAAGGAGCAGTAACCGCTCAACAAGCTGAAACCTTCCAAACCCAAGCCAGAGTCGCCCAACAAGGGGTATTATCGGCTCAAGACCAGTTGCGATCGCGTCAAAAAGCAGTAGAATCAATTATCGGACGTATTGCCGCCCAACGCGCCGTTATCAACGACCGCATCACCCGCAAAACCTACGCCAACCTCTACTCCCCCATCAACGGCGTAGTCCTCGCAAAAATCAGCGAACCGGGCAATCTCGTCACAGCCGGAGGTGAAGTCCTGCAACTGGGCAACTTAGCCAGTGTCAAAGTCATTATTCCCGTTTCCGAACTCGACCTCGAAACCTTGCAAATCGGTCAATCCGTCTCAGTTCGCCTTGATGCCTTTCCCGACCAAACCTTTACCGGAAAAATCGCCCGCATTGCCCCCGTCGCTGACCCAGTTTCTCGCCAAATCCCCGTGGAAGTAACCCTCCCCAACCCCAATAGCGACATTACTAGCAATCTCCTCGCCAGAGTCAGTTTTCAGCAGGGTGCATCCCCCCGCGTCGTCGTCCCAGAATCAGCGTTAAATAACCGAGAAGACCAGCAAGCGACGATTTTTGTTGTTTCTGATAGCACCGAGTCCGAAGCGGTGGTCAGCGCCAAAACCGTTACGATTGGCGAGATTATGAATGGTCAGGCCGCCATTTTAGCAGGATTGCAAGCGGGCGATCGCTTTGTGGTCAACAGCAGCCAACCGTTAGAAGAAGGAGACAGGGTACGCCTCAGTATTTTGTCTGAGTCTTAGGTTATTCTATAACCCCGGTTTTTTGACAATATTGGGGTTCTGTTTCTCCAGAAACGCGATCGCCCTTTTATACTGATTTCATTGAATATATGGAGATAGGGGCCAAACTTCTCGACTTTGAAGATCGGGTTATAGTTGAGGAATCAGTTTTGCAAGCCGCTTGATTTCTCTATGTGTTTAGATATCCGAGACTTTTTTCGTGCCACTGACCCAGGTAAAACCCTTATGATAGCTAACCCGGAAGATAAAAAGTATTACATCGATTTTTCGACAGTGCGCGGGGGCGAAATTATCGAAGAAATGCAAAGCACGATCTCGTTTTTCTCGCCGAATGAACCGACTTGTACATTGTTTACGGGTCATATTGGCTGCGGGAAATCGACGGAGTTGCGACGGTTACAACTGGAACTGGAAAAAGACGGTTTTGTGGTGGTGTATTTCGAGTCCAGTGAAGACTTGGAAATGGCTGATGTGGATATTAGTGATATTTTACTCGCGATCGCGAAACGGGTGAGCGAAAGTTTAACATTAATCTAACTGCTCGATCAAATCCTGGTAACACTTCAAAGCGCGATCGTCTGCTTCTTTGAACAATTTATCTTCTTGTCGTTTTAGTAACTCAGCAATTTTTAAAATTTGCACCCGTTTTTCCTCTGGCAAGTCCCTCATTATTTGAGTCAATGCTATATGCTTCTGTATATCTTCGAGAGTCAAAAGTCCTTTACTCCCAAGCCATTTTAGTAACTCAAAAATGTTTTGCTGTTTATCTCCTTTGTTGGTCTGATTAACGTCTGTTTCCCCCCATTCGGAGCTATTAACTCCTGGGGAATCGGAAGTATCTGGGGTTGTTCCTCCGGTTCTTGGGGTCTCATCCATATCAGACCGATTGCTACCGTTATTACTACCAGTATTAGAATTAGGATTGGTATCGCATTGGGATTGGTTTTCGTCGGCTTTTTTGGGTTTTCCGTGCATGTCGGATTGCTCTCCTTGTGAATTTCGTTTGTGGACTCTTTCTGCTCTTTAGGATCAGCAACATTATTCGCTAAACCACACCATACACCAGCTTTATGAAAAATACCACCATCTATTAAGTTTTTAGTTACAGCTATTAATATACCGTCACCATCTTCTTTTTCTTTTTCTTCCTTCCAAGGTTTCCACGATTTAGGTAAGCCATTCTTTGTGAGCATTTCTTGGAGTTCTTTTAAACCTTGTTCTATTTTCTCAATAGAATAATCAGAGTTTCTATTAGCAGAAAGCTGTATTCCGTATTTTGTTTTTAACCGATCAATGAAACTTGATATCTTTTCTACATTAATTTTGAATTTATCTTTACCATCGAACTGAACCGACTCGTCAATTTTTTGTTCCAAATTATTATGATGACGAGAAATAAAGTCCAAAGCACTAATAGCCAGCGAACAAAATAGCTTTTCATTATCCTCGTTATCTTCACCTTGCAAGACGAGGGTATTAAACACTTTTCGACCTTTTTGATCCGATCTAGCTTCTGAATAGAGTCCTGTAACCTGGATCAAAAGCTGATTTTGATGACGGACTAAGATCAAAGATGGCGCATTAGTATCAATCATATAGTTAACTGTTCCCATGTTTCCATCTTCTTTAGGAACACAACGTTCTAATAGTAATTTAGGCGGTTCACAGCGCTCATTATCTTCAGCTTTTCTCCAGTGAATCCCTGTTTGGTCTAGTGTTGTACTTTTAATATAAATTTGATAATTCGCCATTTTAATTAAAGACTTTTAGAATGAGATAACCATTTGAATCCTTGCAATATGGCAAATCCTGCACTATTTTTACAGTTTTGCGAAAAATTAGATAAAGCTTCGTTAAATGCTTTTATTTGTTTTTCTGTCGCTTTAACGTTATTTGAAATAGTTTCTACTTCCCTTTCAAATTTTTCATAACTTGATGTGACATCTTTATACTCTTTATTAACTTGTTCATAGATTTCATCTGGTCGAGAATTCTGTAAACCGTCCCACCAGTTAGCGACTCCCTTAAAGACACCAGGCATATTTTCTCTGTTTTGGAATTTCTCCCAAGCCATTATATATTTTGACTCAACTTCTTTTACTTTATTCTTTTCAGTTTTTAATTTACCTTGCGATTCTTCCAATTTTTTCTTTTCTTTTAGTATGGCTTTTTCTTGGTTTTCCAAATAAATATTAATCAGAAAACGTAGAATATAGCGAAGTGGTTGGTCTCCGTCTTGGGGTGAATATGGCGCATCAATTGGAGTTTTATGGTAAATGAAGCGCGTCACACCTTCAGAATCAGTTTTATGATGTGAAAAAGCAACATTTCCTATTGTTTGTACTGGCGTTACAACAACAGCCACTCGATCGATTAACTCAGGTGACTTCAGATGATTCAGAAGGTCACGATAGCCCTTTTGTACGCGATCTAATAATTTATCGGCCTTCTTTTGATATTTCATGTAGGTTTCGCATTTAACGGGCGCTAAAACGATAAGTCTAGGAACGCTATTATCTTCTAAACTGCTGTAAGCATTTTTCAAAAGATTAGTAATTTGGCTGGGATTATTAACTTCTTGATGCCATGTTCCGACTCCTGTATCGTTAACTTTTTGGCTTTGCATTTCTGTAAGAGCCGTTGCATCAATGGGAACAACAACTGCGTCACACTCTTGTAATTGTTGTTCTATATATTCCCGTTGTCTAGAAGTAGCAGTAGGGCTAAAATATTCTCCCGAAGGATCGGTAAATCTTAACTTCATGAATTTTTTACCGCCACTTCCAAGCTCAAAAACAAAGCCCTCATCTTCCCAGGGATCATCTGGAGGATTTGTGGGAGTAACCTTCTTTTTCTGTAGCTTAGGGTCGATGTTTTTCAAAACTTGCTTACACGCTTCTAGTGCAAACAAAGTTTTGCTATCGGAAGTCCAAGTATTAATGTTTGCATTCGCGAAAGTTTTATTAAATTCTTCGTGCATCGCAGCGAGAAAGCTAGTTTTACCGACTCCTGGCGGTGCAACCATGATAATTTTTAGTTCGTTACTATCCATTGTATTAATCATATTAAGTTAGTTGTAACAGTTCAGTTTTATTTCTTTCTGCAACTTGGTTAACTTGAGCGATCCATTTTTGTCGCATTTCTTTTTCTTTCTCGGCTTTGCCAAATTCATCCGGCCAAATTTGACTGCGGTTCAGTCTCAGAAAGCTTTTCCATTCTTTCTTAATTCCTTTTTGGCGAATAACGTTATCCACAAATTCTTCTACCATCGCATAAGCCGCTTGACTTGGTTCTTCCAGTAATTCTTCTAACGCAGGTTTGATGCGGTTAACTGCTTTTTCGTAATCTATTTCTAGAGCGACTAAAATCTCCTCAGCCGTTGTATCTTTAGATACTTCTAAAGTTTTATCCGAAGATTCGTCGTAGGTTGTTTGACCTGCTGTTGCGCTGATATTCGTCAATCCGTCCAAATATTTTCTGATTCGAGGTAAAATCATACTTCGATAAGAAATGTTGAAGTCAGCAATAATTTGAAAGCCATCTTTGAGCTTATCTTTTTTCTCAGGAATTTTCTGCGCGATCGCATCCAAAAAATCATTATCCTGTGAATCAACTAACTTGCCTAATTTTCCTTTATCTTTCAAAATGTCAATAACCTTGGCTTTAACCTCTGCTAATGATTGGTGTAAGCCTTTGTCTAAAGTCAGGAAATGATGGGAAATTAGTACGCGAAGTTCATCTTGATAATCTGGATAAGCTCGGAATGGACTTTTCAATTGAATTTGCTGATTAATTTCAGAAATTGGGTCAGAAGACGATAATATTCCTTTATCATTTTCACAAGCCTCTATCGCCTTATCTACAGCATTTCGCAAATCAAGATCGGGAACTTGGCGATTATCCCATAGTTCCTTTCTCAAGCTTTGTAGACTTAGTACCACTTCTCGCCACCAGCCGCTATCATCATCACCAAATAACTCACTAAATAGTTCCTCAATTTCTTGATAATCGTCTTCTGAATCGTAACTAAATACTTCACGACAAAGGTTTATTTGCTGATTCACATTGCCTTGAATATTCGCGAGAGACTTTTGGCAAGACGATATATATTCTTGATCTAAATCAGTAATGTTATCCGCCAAATAATCAAGAATACGATCAAAAACGACTTTCACTTCTTCGGATTTAGAACAATCTGCAACATGACACTCAACAAACTCAAAATCTATTGTTTTTTTAAGATATTCACCGTCTTTTTTTAGTGATTCACACGCTTTTCCGTTATTGGTTTCGGCCATCTTATTCAAAACAATAAAAGCCTTTTTACCTAAATTTCTGATAACTTCTCATGCATTGTCATACATTTTCAAGTTACCGTCTTTCCATAAATAACGCTTAGGGGGGGTATTTTCTAAAAAAATGACAATATCAACTTCTTTGCTAAGAGTTTCTAACATGAGCTTCTTATCTCCGATTAAAGTATCACCGATACCTGGAAGATCGACAAGGGTAATCTGCTCAACATCTGTCTCAGCGAACGGACAAAAAATATTAACTTCTTTCACAGCCCAATGATCGCAACTCATTGAATCCAGACCATTATCGCTACCCTGGTGGCTTACATAGTTTGAGATATCAGCCTGATTTACAATACGAGGATTATTTTCTTTTAATAAATGCTTAATACGAGGCATATTTTCGTAATAATCATTTTTTAAATGCCTGTATATTTCTTTTTTAATTACTGACGAGCCTGAATATTCTGGCAAAGGGGAATTAATAAACTCATCTATACTTTTTGGATGGTTATCAAAATTGAGTTCATGGTAGTAAGGATAAATTACCTCTTTCAGAAAAGAATCTTCCGAGTAAAAAGAAACCTCTGCCGTTGTGCTGCCTTTGCGATTAGTAATTTTACTTCGTACTGCTGTACACGCTCCACCTTCGAGGGCTGGAATTTCATTATTACTGAGTCCGCTTAAAGTTTGTAGGAGAGTGCTTTTACCTGCACCTGTTACGCCTATTACCCCAATATTTAGAGTATTACGAGAGAAATGGGATTTTAATCGAGATAGTGCTTTAATTTGTTCTTCTATTTCGTCCTGAAATGTATTATTTTGTGTTTCTGTTTCTCGCTGACGAGAGGGAAAGTCAATTTTCTTTAGGTCTTTCTTAGCTTGAGCATCATCCACTTTTTCTAAAAGCTGATTCCGATGTTTCTCAAGTTGGTTTAGGGCATCAACCAGAAATTGTAGATTTCGTTCGACTTGCTCGATTTTTGGTACGAGGGGCTGACGTTGAGCGATAATGCTGGCAATCTTAGCAGGTCTATCCATATTATTTGCAGATGTAGGGAAGCTCATATTTTTATTTATGTAGGAGAGGATAGTTTGTAAGTCTAGCTCTCAAATCCTATGAATGAAAGCAGGTATATTTTTGATATACAGCCCAGTTATACAAACAAACTATGATGCCAGTTTACTCCGAAAATGAGACTGGGTATGTGACTCTTATCAGAAGAAAATCTAAAATCTTGGTGATTTTGAGGCCGGGGCGGCTTGGCGGCGTTTGAATTCTGTGTATTGGACGAGGCGCATTACCTCACAAAACCTCGACCAACTCCTGGAACGGGGCTGCGACTGGCTCGAAGCCTACTTCACCACCCATCCCGAAGAACGCCTGGAAGTCTGCGAAAAATAGCTTCTTCACCCTCAATTCCAAAAAGTATCAATATTTGAATCGTTCTAAAATCTCCGTCACTACAGCTTCCCCATCTAAGCCTTCCCCTCGGTCAAGTTCTGCTATCCCAACCTTTACCTTCTCGCGGGTGTCTTCTAGCCATTGTTCGTACTCTCCATGCAGCTTTTCTAACAAGCGGAAAGCCGTATCCAGCACTTCCTCTTGGTTAGCAAATTTGCCACTTGCTACCTGAGACTGAATAAATTGTTCGTGTTCCGGTTTTAAGGTAATACTCATCTGAACTTCTATAACAGTACGTTTTTGGGTTAGGACGTTTAAGTTATCATCAGCCCTCACCCCAAACCCCTCTCCCACGGGAGATGGGCTTATTTTTGGGAAGGAAATGAAATGTACCGACGCTTTGCCGCCATACAACGATTTAAAGTAAAAATTACAGCAATTAATCAATTCCAAAAAGTGTCAAACCGCAAGACAAAACCCGGTAGAACCGCCTCACCGGATAAAGAATCTGGTTTCTTTAATATAGCGCTACGAACAAGCATTAGGACATTACGTAGGGTAGGCATCGCCCACCATCTCTAAGTTTGAGCCTTTGTGTTATGTCTCAAGCTACGAACGTAGCGCTATACCTCAACTTCTTGCAAAGGACGATAAACTTCAACGGTTTGGTTGCGGCGATTCATCAACCAACCCAACTCACAGCCATTCTCCAGATATTCCTGCATCTTGGCTTGAGTTTTCGGAAGACTGTCACTAGGGGAAAGAATTTCGATAACAAAATCGGGACAGAGAGGTAAAAATTGCTCTCGTTGGGCGGGAGTGAGGGCATTCCAACAGGCTTTTTTCACCCAAGCCGCATCCGGGGAACGATTTGCCCCATTCGGGAGATTGAACCCCGTAGACGAGTCGAACACTTCGCCGAGTTGGGTTTGTTCGTTCCATAATGATAGTAACGTACCGAAATTCAAGCTACCCTTAAAGTAACCCCCCAAACTCACCCCAACCATGACGACGACTCCCGAAAGAGAAAGAGAACCCAATCTGACGGATGTAATCGAGAAGCTAGAAAGCCTCTCTACCAGAGTTGACAAGCTTTCCGGTCGTGTTGACAACCTCTCCGATCGCGTTGATAATATTTCGACAGAAATGAGACGCTTTGATGAGCGATTTGGCGATTATCAAAAAGCAACACAGTGGGTAGTACAACTGGCGTTTACTTTGATTGCTAGTGCAACGATTACGGTTATTATTACCTCGGTGGTGCGCTAATTGAGGCAACACCTTGTTTGCTTGTAGAATGTCCTTACAACCTCTCCCAAGCGTGGGCAGCGATGGGCATTCGCCAACCTGTCCCAAAGGCGCGGTCGGTGATTTTGAGGCCGGGGGCGGCTTGGCGGCGTTTGAATTCTGCTCGTTGGACAAGGCGCATTACCTTTTTGACAATCTCAGCATCGTGACCAGAGGCGATGATTTGGGCCGAGGATTGGTGTAGGTTGATGATGCGGTAGAGGATATCGTCGAGGATGTCGTAGGGAGGCAGGCTGTCTTGGTCGAGTTGGTCGGGTTTGAGTTCGGCGCTGGGGGGCTTGTCGAGGATGTTTTGGGGGATGACTTCCTCGTGACGATTGAGCCAGCGACAAAGGGCAAAAACGCGGGTTTTGGGGACATCGGCAATCACCGCGAGGCCGCCACTCATATCGCCATACAGGGTGCAGTAACCGACAGCGACTTCGGATTTATTGCCCGTGGTGAGGAGGAGATAGCCGAATTTGTTGGCAATGGCCATCAGGAGATTACCCCGGATGCGGGATTGGATGTTTTCTTCTGCGACCCCAAACTCCGTCCCGGCGAATAAGGGTTCGAGGACGGTATCGTAAGCTTGCATGGGGGTTTGGATGGGCAG
Organism: Jaaginema sp. PMC 1080.18; assembly: GCA_035968055.1. Taxonomy (GTDB): domain Bacteria; phylum Cyanobacteriota; class Cyanobacteriia; order Cyanobacteriales; family Spirulinaceae; genus Jaaginema. The sequence goes on from JAWQFT010000086.1 coordinate 8,910, forward strand.
AGTTTGGTGTTTGATGCCGAGATTTTGAATGAGGGCGTGGGCATCTTTGAGGGAGTGGGGGGAACTGTAGGGAGAGGGCATGAGAACCCCTAGTACATTATCTGCCCCAAAGGCCGCGGACGCGATCGCGCTCACTAAGGCCGAGTCTATGCCGCCACTCAGTCCCAACACAACTTTAGAAAAGCCGCACTTCCGGGCATAATCCCGCGTCCCCATCACCAAGGCTTGCCAAATTTCGGCTTCTTCGCACTTCGGGAGGGGGTGAATAGTGGCGGAGAGAAAGTCTTGTTTTGTGGTATCAAATTCGACGGTTATTAGGTCGGTTTCAAAGCTTTTTGCCCGACAAACCACTTCTCCTTGGCGGTTAAAAACGACGCTGTTGCCATCAAATAAAAGGTCGTCATTGCCCCCGACTTGATTGGCATATAAAATTGGCAGATTGTAGCGAGTGGCGCTGGCTTTTAACATTTCTTCCCGCAGCTTTTGTTTACCGACGCTGTAGGGAGAAGCGGAGAGATTGACGATAAAGTTGATTTGATGTTGAGCCAGGTCAGCTAGGGGATTAATTTCATAACTGCGGTGTCCCCAAAAGTCTTCGTCGTTCCATAAGTCTTCGCAGATGGTTAAGCCGATTTTGAGATAGTTTTCTGGTTCGGAATCCAGGGGAAGGGTGATAAAGTTACTAACGTTTCCGGCTTCAAAATAACGGTCTTCGTCGAAAACATCATAAGTCGGTAAAAGGCGTTTGTGAGTAATGTTTTGAATCTTACCGCCGTAGAGAAAAGCAAGGCTATTGTAAAGGGGTTTTTCGCCTTTTTGGGTTGCGTCGGGATTGCGCTCAACTGTTCCCACTAACACGCCTATTTCGGGGGGAATCGTAGTGGCTAATTCTGCGAGTTGTTGCGCCATTGCGTCTACAAAGGCGGGGTTGAGTAATAAGTCGCGGGGGGGATAACCACACAAAGAAAGCTCTGGAGTCAGTAGCAAGCGGGCGTTTTGTTGGGCGGATATGTGGGCGGCTTGGCGGATGTTTTCGGCGTTTTGAGTCAGGTTGCCGATAATGGGATTGAGTTGCGCGATCGCGATTTTCATCTTTTTTAATTTAAAATCAAATATAACTATATAAAAACCAAAGGTTTGTCTTTTAACGGGGCAAAGGCTTGGGAATCAAAACGATACAAACTCGCCGGACGACCTGCACCTCTGGTTACTTTTTTTTTAGTATCTTCAAGAATTTTCATTTTTAACAAACGGGTGCGAAAGTTAGAATAATCCGCGAAGTTTTCTCCCAATACAGCACTATAAAATTGATAGACTTCGTTAAGGGTAAATGTTTCGGGCAAAACGTCAAAGGCAATGGGGCTATATTCAAGTTTATTCCGCAGACGTTGATAGCCATATTGCAGAATTTCGCGGTGGTCAAAGGCGAGGTCGGGGAGTTGTTTCAAAGGATACCAATTTGTACGATTATTGGTGATTTCAATTAACTTTGTATCGCCATACCTTAGTAAAGCAAAATAACTTACGGAAAGATAGCGCACGCCAAAACTTTCTGGGGCTTCTCTAGGGTCGCGTCCTGGATTACCAAAAGTATAGAGTTGTTCGAGATAAAGATGTTCGGCTTCTATTTTTGCGGCTAAAACGCGATAAGCAGCTTTTTCTAAAGTTTCGCCATTGCGTACTAATGTTCCCGGTAATGCCCAATGTCCTAAAAACGGTTCATTCTCCCGTTTTACTAATAAAGCCAGCAGGCGATGGTCTTCGGTATCCACCGAAAAAATAACGTTATCAACACCTACTTTAAAATCGGCAAGTTTGGCAAGATTTCTGCCGTTTTGAGTCATGGGTATAATTGCTCTTGTTGAATGTATTGTTGTACCGTAGGGGAGACGGCGTGGGGGTCTGTTTGTTGACGATAAGCAGTAGAAGAAACCGGGGGCGGTTGAAAGTCGGCAATTTTGTATTTTGCGCCCAATTGGTCTAATTTATTGAGAGTTTCTGGAGTGATTTCATAGTGAGGTCGAGGAATAATCAAAAATTGCGTTTTCTGGACTAATTCTTGGACGCGATACCAGTTGGGAAATTGCCCTAATAAGTCTGCTCCCATCACAAAAGTAAATTTTACTTGCTGCCCCCATTTTTGCCGAGCTTGATAAACAGTTTCTATGGTGCGAGAGCTACTCAGCGATTCTTCTAAGCTAATATTATGGTGTGGTGTGGCAATTTCTAATACTAATAAGTGCAGCATTGTCATACGCTGTTCTAGAGTTGTCCCATGAGACTTAAAAGGATTATTAGAAGCCCAGACTGCCACCCAATCAAAATGCTGCGAAAGCCAGCGTAAAATAGCTTTATGTCCTTCGGTGGGTGGGTCGGCACTTGTACCAAATAAGGCGATGTTTTGCATTTTTGTTGTTGGTTGTTGGTTGTTGGTTGTTGGTTGTTGGTTGTTGGTTGTTCGTCACAATCCACATTTCTTCCATCTTTCTGGGGCAAAACTTAACTCCTCCCCACAGCACGCGCTGCCCATTACCCACTGCCCCTTAATCGCTATTGACTATTAAATAAAAATCCTCCTCTTTAACTACTGCCCAAAAACCAATCCCTACTGCCCAATTCCCCCAACTGACTAAACGACTGAGTGAATTCTTGCTTTAACTTTTGCCGTCAAATCTGCCAAAGCTGGAGAAATAGCAACTGTAACTGATTCAGGATTGTGGATGCGTCGAGTTGCGGGGGGAAGTTGGGCGACAGATTGAGAGACGCGATCGCGTATTTGTTCTATACTTTCGATATCGATGAGACGTTTTCCCTCCTGCATAACCCGCTTCAATAACGCTTGTGCGCCTTCTGGTGGGGTTTCTTCAGCCAAAGCCAAACAGTCGCGATTGGGATAGCGAAACACCTGTTTGCGACCGGGATAAGTGGCTTTACTACTGGATTGTTTGAGGGTAGGAATGTCGTCAATTTGCACCAATTTATAAACGCCATTAATCGGCTTTCCGGTGACTAACTTAGTCCCCAAACCGTAACCGTCGATACTCGCCCCCGCAGCTTGCAAACGCTCGATTTCCTCCTCGTCGATGTCTCCACTGGCGAAAATAGCAATATCCGGCAATAATTCCCGTACTTTCTGCGATAACGTGGCTAAATCCCCTGAATCCAACCGTACCCCCGTAACTTGACGTTGACCTGCCTCTACCTGTTTTGCCAGACGTTGGGCAGCCTCCACCGTATCGTAGGTATCAATTAACAAACTTGCCGCCGGGAAATAACGCTGAAACGCCGTAAACGCCTCATCTTCACCCCCTTCAGTTGCCCCAATCGCCATTACCAAAGCGTGGGCCATTGTCCCGACGGGTTTCTGCCCTAATTTCAATGCACCTATCACGTTAGAAGTCGCATCTAAGCCGCCCGCTAAAGCCGCTCGTACCGCCCAAAGCGCCCCTTGAGGACTGAAAGCGCGTCTCGTGCCAAACTCAAGCAACCTCGCCTCTTTTCCGGCGACATCTCGCAAACGGGCTGCCCTAGTCGCAATCAAACTCTGGTAGTTAATCGTATTGAGGACGAAAGTTTCCACCAGTTGGGCTTGCCATAGAGGTGCATCGATGCGTAAAAAGGGTTCATTGGGGAAAATCGCTGTACCTTCGGGGACTGCCCACACATCCCCGGTAAAGCGCCCCGTTGCCAGCATTTTCCAGAAATCCGGCGGTGCTTTGTCAAAAATCCCCGTGGCTTGTAATGCCTCAATTTGTGCCTCGCTAAAGTGCAGATTTTCCAAGTAATTCAACACCTGAGTCAGCCCCATTGCCACGATATAACCAAAGCCTTCGGGCAGTTTGCGGGCGAACATTTCAAAGCTTGCGGGACGATAAGCTAAGTTTTCGCCTTGGTAGCAAGCAATCATGGTGAGTTGGTATAAGTCCGTGAGGAGGCTATATTCCTCTGGATAAATAGCAAGGGCTTGTTTTTGGTCAATCATGGCTAATTTTTCGATTTTAGCAGCAAAAACTCGCGGACAAGCGGGTTAATAATGTCCTTTTGAGCCTGGGCGTAAAGTTGTTGCTTTAATTATAGTAACTTTTACCAAAATTGGGGGCGATTGTTATGGCTGTGGTGAAATACTTGCCTCGAAGCTTAAAGAAAAGCAAACATCTAGGGCGATCGCGCCTCAGAAGACTTTATCGTGATAGGTTACAGACTTGTAGCAACGATAACAGATGTCACAACCTACGATCGAATCCATCCTGCAAGAAAATCGCCTCTTTCCACCCCCCAGCGATTTCGCAGAAAATGCCGCAATTGGCAGCATGGAGAAATATCAAGCAATATACGACAAAGCTAAAGCCGATCCCCAAGCATTTTGGGCAGAACTCGCCGAAAGCGAACTTCATTGGTTTGAAAAATGGGATAAAGTTCTCGATTGGCAACCGCCCCACGCCCAATGGTTTGTCAACGGTAAAATTAACATTTCCTACAACTGTCTCGACCGCCATCTCACCACTTGGCGCAAAAATAAAGCTGCCCTGATTTGGGAAGGCGAACCCGGCGACTCCCGTACCCTGACTTATGCCCAACTGCATCGCGAAGTCTGCCAGATGGCCAATGTCTTCAAACAACTGGGAGTCAAAAAAGGCGATATTGTCGGCATCTATATGCCCATGATACCCGAAGCCGCGATCGCCATGCTCGCTTGTGCCAGGATTGGTGCGCCCCACAGCGTTATTTTCGGTGGATTTAGCGCCGAAGCCCTCAGAACCCGTCTCGTGGATGCTGAAGCCAAATTAGTCGTTACTGCTGACGGCGGCTTTCGCAAAGATAAAACCATCCCCCTCAAAGCTGCCGTAGACGAAGCCCTCGCAGATAATCAAGCCCCCAGCGTCGCCAACGTCCTCGTCGTCCAACGTACCCAAGAAAAAGTTACTATGGAAGCCGGACGCGACCATTGGTGGCACGACCTCCAAGCCGGGGCTTCTGCCGATTGTCCCGCCGAACCGATGGACAGCGAAGATATGCTGTTTATCCTCTACACCAGTGGTACAACCGGGAAACCCAAGGGAGTCGTTCACACCACCGCAGGTTACAACCTCTACACCCATGTCACCTCCAAGTGGACATTCGACCTCAAAGACACCGATGTTTATTGGTGTACGGCGGATGTAGGCTGGATTACCGGACACAGTTACATCGTCTACGGGCCGCTTTCTAATGGCGCAACCAGTTTAATGTACGAAGGTGTCCCCCGTCCTTCTAATCTCGGCTGCTTCTGGGATGTGGTGGAAAAATACGGCGTAACCATCTTCTACACCGCCCCCACTGCAATTCGGGCGTTTATCAAAATGGGGGAACACCTGCCCAAAGCCCGCGATTTATCTTCTCTGCGCTTATTGGGAACAGTAGGCGAACCCATCAACCCGGAAGCCTGGATGTGGTATCACAAGGTTATCGGGGGCGAAAATTGTCCGATTATTGATACTTGGTGGCAAACGGAAACTGGGGGTTTTATGCTGACTCCCCTACCCGGCGCAACTCCCACGAAACCGGGGTCTGCAACACTGCCATTTCCTGGGATTATTGCCGATATTGTCGATTTGGATGGCAATCCGGTTGAGGCCAATTCCGGCGGCTATCTCGTCGTTAAGCATCCCTGGCCGAGTATGATGCGGACGGTGTACGGCGATGACGACCGCTTCCGTCGTACCTATTGGGAACACATCGCCCCGAAAGGAGAGCAACATTTCTACTTTGCCGGAGATGGAGCGCGTCAGGATTCGGATGGCTATTTCTGGGTGATGGGTCGCGTGGACGATGTGATGAATGTTTCCGGTCATCGTCTCGGCACAATGGAAGTCGAATCGGCTCTGGTATCTCACCCCGCAGTAGCAGAAGCGGCAGTTGTGGGTCGCCCGGATGAGGTCAAAGGTGAGGATGTCTACGCCTTTGTTACTTTAGAAGGAGAATATAACGCCAGTGAAGACCTCAAAAACGAGCTAAAACAGCACGTTGTCAAAGAAATTGGCGCGATCGCCCGACCGGGTGGGATTCAGTTTACTGATTCTCTACCGAAAACGCGATCGGGTAAAATTATGCGGCGCTTACTCCGCAATCTCGCGGCAGGACAAGAGGTGGCGGGGGATACCTCAACCCTGGAAGACCGCAGCGTGTTAGATAAGTTACGCAGTGGCGCTTAGTCAAAGCCTCATTTAAAGGTAAATAACCCGAACCCCGGTTTCACGGAAGTTGCCGGGGTTCTACCTTATATAGTAGTAACCGAGTTAGTTATTTAGGCTTTCAGCTATAAGATTTACAAACGAAATTAGAGTGTTTACATTTCTTTAGTAAAAACCATATTACTGTCCTGAACTCAAGGAAATGTAATCTTCTTTTAAAGAACTATAGGGCGTTTTCCCATGAATGGGAATATCAATCGTAAACGTCGTACCTTGACCTTCAATTGATTGACAATCTAACGTACCATTATGTTTTTCTGCGACGACTTGATAACTAATAGCTAATCCTAAACCCGTTCCTTTGCCAATCGGTTTTGTTGTGTAAAAGGGATCGAATAATTTAGAGACAATACTATCAGGAATACCGATACCATTATCTTGAACGGTAATAGTCACGCGCTGGGGGGAATAATATTGAGTTTGAATAATAATCTGATAATCTCTCTCTAGTCCTTGTTGATAAGCCGCTTCACAAGCATCAATAGCATTAGTTAATAAGTTCATAAATACTTGGTTTATTTGCCCCGGACAACAATCAATTCCCGGCAAATCTCCGTATTTTTTAATAATTTCAATAGCAGGGATATTTTCTTGTTTGAGACGGTAACTTAGGATTAATAAGCTGTTATCAATACCTTCGTGAATATCAACTTGTTTAAATTCTGATTCATCCAAGCGGGAAAAGTTACGAAGCGACCGAACAATATCGCTAATTCTCGATGTTCCTAAAGTCATCGATTGAATCACTTTAGGTAAGTCGTCAATGATAAAATCTAGTTCAATTTCGTCAACGATTACTGCTAAATCTACAGATTTTTGTCGGCAAAAGTGAACGACTTTTAATAAATCAGTTAAACAATTTTCAATATATTTAAGATTACCATGAATAAAATTGACGGGATTATTGATTTCGTGGGCAATTCCCGCTACTAACTGACCCAAGCTAGACATTTTTTCGGTTTGTACGAGCTTAGCTTGAGTATTTTTAAGATTTTCAATAATTTGTTTGCGTTTTTCTAGAGATTTTTGAGATTGTTGTAACTCTTGGATAACGGTTTGTAGTAGTGATTCTTTTTTTTCGTTGGTTTCTTCTAGGAAAGCTTGCTGTTCTTGAGAACGTTTGAGCTTGCGTTTTAAAAAATTGTTTTCTTTTTCTAGGGCTTTAATTTTCGCTTCATATTGACTTATGTCAGACTTTAAATACTCCATTTAATCTTCTCCTAATAGTAAAGTGATAAAAGTTTCATTGTGAAAATAAGAACTACTTTTGTGCTGAAGTGGAGCAATTTCTCCGTTGGTATAAAAGCCGCAACTCATTAAGTCTTGATTCAAGCATTTTTGGGCAAGTCGGTATTCTTCTTGGGTACGAGTTCCGAGTAGTTGCCGCCGACTGGTACAAGAGAAAAACAAGGCAGCTAGGGGGTTTTCACCGGGATATTGTGCTAAGGCTTGCCGCATGGAATCTTGAGAGGCACTGAGAATGCGATCGCGATTGGTTTCAGAGATTTGTACCCGCGCATTCAGGGGTATATCCCCGAAAAAAGAAACGCTACCAATCTCAGCATCATAAGCACTACTGGGGGCGCGCAGGTAGTAATGTTCGTTGCCTTCTTCAAATACAGCCAGGGGATACTCAGAAGAAGGAGGTCGCGGCCCGGTATAGTGGTGATAAAATTCGATAGCAGGACGATAGTTAATTTCGTAAATAATATTGTGTTTGACTTTCGTCACGACACCGGGCTTACCAATCGGTTGCCAGCCGCTTGCAACACCGTGGGCAAACAACATCGGCCCGGAGAACAGTAATATAGGTAAGGCATCGCTGTACACCTCAGTTTTATAAAACTGGTAAGTCTGCTTAAATTGCCAGCCATCGGCAGTTAAACCGCCAAAAACAGGCGTTTTGTTGTCTAAGGCTTGTTTGAGGTTGTCTAGAATGATGACAGCGCTAGTAGTTAAACTTTCGGGTAGGGCAATACACAAGGCAATTTCATCGGTGTGAAAACGAGCCGTTGCGATCGCGTTTTCGGCAGCAATTGCTGGGTTTTGTGAGATATTGTGGCCAATTCCGGCTCTAATTTGAACGCGATCGCTACAAAACAACATCAACACCAAAGAATCTTGCTCAAATCCTAAAACTGAGGAAATTTCCCCATCTGTTGTTCCGCCAATCAACTCTATACCGGGAAAAGCTTGGTTAACTTCTTGAAGAATTACCCCGCGATCGAACTCAATCCCAGCCAACAAAATGCCCGCTTGAGGCTGACTTCCCGCTAGAGTTTCTTGACATTGAGCAATTGCCGACGCGATCGCATCCTCGGATACAAAGTCATTACTATGACCGACTGCCACCTTAAACATGAACGAAGAACCTAAAACAATTAAGTGAGAATTGGAAACTTATTATCAATCTCGAAAAAAATTAATGCACCATGAGAAGCAATAATAACAAACTGAAAAATCTTGCTACTATTTTGACTCGGAAACACCCTTTTTTGAGAAATTCCTCTTCTTTGTGGCCACTTCACGTCAATTGTATGGCTTCTATGCAGAAAATGGCAACTCGAATCAGGATGAGTTGAGTTTCCAAGTATCAGAATTCTGGAGTTTAAGATTACTGCTACTAAATTGTTGTCAGGACGCGATCGCTAAAACCAACAATTTCAATCGAGTTTTCAGAATAGAACACTCGTTCTACTCAATAAGCGGATTTTTAGGCTGAGAAAACCCAAAATCCGCTTACCCCGACGATCGACAGTGTTATCAAACTAGACAGAGTATTACAACCATGCAATCAGACTAATCTCGTACCGCTTCTAAAATGCGCGAATAATAAAAATTGGTACTCGTCATCCCCGTGCGTTCAATATGAAAGCCGCGATCCAACAAAAGATAAATAATCTCCGCTTCTAAATGTTGATAAGCCCGCGTCGTTTTACTCGGCCCGGGAAAAAATTCGCCCACTTTTTTTAACATCGACAAATAAAAAGTTTTCGGAGCAAAACTCAAAATTAACCGCGACTTTGCCAAACCTGCTAAATGGTCAATCATCGCCGCCGCTTCATGTTGCGGGTAATGAATCAAAACATCTAAACACACGACCGTATGGCAAGATTGCGTCAGCTTTTCCAAATCCTGTACGGCAAAACTGACTTTATTCGTATTACCCAAAATTCCCGCAGCGCGTTCTTTAGCCTCCCCCACCATCTTCTCAGAAATATCGCTGGCGTACACTGTTGCCCCTTGTTGTGCGAGGGGAATGGCCAAACTTCCCACTCCACAACCCGCATCGCAAATCGTAATTTGTGGCAAATTACCATCAGCTTTTAACCAAGACACAACAGTATCAATGGTTTGTTGATGGCCAGTCCGAATATCCCGTTGAACTTTATTAACTTCGCCGTTGCCATAAATATTGCGCCAACGTTCAAATCCCGTCGCATTGAAATAGTTTTTTACAATCGTTTTATCATCAAGAGTGTTCATTTTATTGTTAGTTTTTGGTTATTGGTTACTGGGTGGGAAAAAGATCGCCCAAAAAACTGATGACTGTTGACTGATAACTGAAAAAGGGAACGGGCTAAAAAAATAACCCGTCCCCAATACAAAAGTAAATCTAGACTGCGTTAGAAATTCATTTCCGCCGCTTGGACTCGTTCGATTTGTTTCTTCTTGAGAACCAAGAAAGTTTGGCCTAAAGCAATCCCAACAAAGAACAGCAATAACCACTTAATGCGGTTGGGGTCTTGTAAAACAATTTCACTGTCCTCTTGACCAAAACCGCCGACATTGGGGTTAGTGGTGAGAGCTTCCCCAGCAGCGACAGTTTGACCTTCGCTGACAATGAGTTCGGGGCCAGCAGGAACATCTACAACGGTTTCGCTACCATCTTCAGTAGCGATCGCGACGCTGTAACCGCCGGCATCAGCCTCAGTAATGCTGGCAATCGTTCCGGCTTTAGCAGCAGTCACGGCATTGTTGTTGCTACTTTGACCCGTGGGATAAACTTGACCGCGACCGCGATTACCACCGAGATAAATGGGATATTTACCAAAGTGGAGGTTTTTGTCTTCCTTGGGATTGGGGGATAAGACGGGGAAGACAATTTCTTGATATTGTTCTCCCGGTAAGGGGCCAACAATGGTGACATTTTCAGTATCTTCGCGATAGGGCTGGAAGTAAACGCCGCCGACCTTTTCTTGCATTTCTGCGGGAATGCGGTCTGGGGGAGCGATTTTGAAGCCTTCAGGCAACATTAACACCGCTCCAACATTCAAGCCGCCTTTAGAACCATCACCGAGGACTTGTTGGGAATCGAGGTCGTAGGGAATTTTGACCACCGCTTCAAATACCGTGTCGGGGGCGACAGAGAGGGGCAGTTCGATTTCAACAGGTTTTTCAGCGAGGTGACAGTTGGCACAGACAATGCGACCTGTGGCTTCGCGGGGGGTTTCGGGGGCAGTTTCTTGGGCCCAGAACGGATAAGCGGCAGCAGCTTGGGGTACGGCGATATCGCTGACGAAGAAAAGGGTTAAAGTGGCAAGAGCCAAAACGAAACTTTTAGAAAGGGCTGCTTTGGCGGTTGACCAAAACGCGGATAGTGAAGGTGTTCTCATCTCTCGTTGCTTAAAAATTATTGCGTCTGAAATTTAAAAAATTTATGTCCACCAGGGGTCAGAATCGGTGCGGAAGTCGGTTTCCGTCCAGTTGGTGAAGGCAACTTTACCCTCTTCGGTGACATCAGCGTGAACCAAGGCTAAGGACAACGGAGCCGGCCCGCGAACCACTTTACCTTCAGCGTTGTACTGAGAACCGTGACAAGGGCAGATAAATTTGTTTTCGCTGGCATTCCACGGTACAACGCAACCGAGGTGAGTACAAACAGCGTTGAGACCGTAGCTGGCGATTTCGTTATCTTCGGTGACAATAACGTAGGTGGGGTCGCCTTTTAAGCCTTGAGCTAGGCTGCGTTCGCCCGGTTTGTGTTCGGCGAGAAATTCACTGGCAATGACATCGTTACCGAGGGCATCTTTGGCAATCATGCCGCCCCCTGAACCACCACTAGAAGGTGGAATAAAATATTTAACCACGGGATATAACGCCCCGGCTGCGGTGGCTGCGGCGGTTCCAAAGGTTAATAAGTTCATAAATTGCCGTCGTCCCATATTGGGGACATCTGAGGATGCAGAGCTTTGTGCCATAGTTAAGTCGTTGAACGTAAAGTTATGTAAACTATTCCCAGGAAGTTTTGTTGATGTGCGGTTATGCGCGACGCTCTCATCAATATCAATAGAGATAGCAAGCGTTGGTTGTTTATAAAGCTTCACAACTCCCGTTTTAGATTATTACAGAAAATCGTCGTTCCGAGCAGACCGGAATCTAGAGGCGATCGCCCCCAAGACAGACTCTAGGGTTTCAGGGTGGGGCAATTCGCGATTTGAGCTAAACTAACGGAAAGTAAGGAAAAATAGTTAATAGTTTTCTCAAGCCCAGCTATTTTCGCACGCCGAATGCTTCGGTGTTGCCCTGTCCACCTTATAGATCGCCGTGAGTCACAACGGGTATACCTCGGAGGTTTTATTTCGATGAGCGAGCAAAATCCCTATGAACTGCTTGGGGTTACCAAGGATGCTTCTTTTGAGGAAATTCAAGAAGCCCGCAATCGCTTGAGCCAACAAAATCGCGAAGATCGCAAGTTGGTCGAAAGTCTAGAAGCGGCTTATGATGCAGTGATTATGGATCGCCTGCGGATGCGTCAAGAAGGCAAAATCAAAGTGCCAGAACGCATCCGCTTTCCCGAACGCATAACGCCAGCTCCCCCCAAGACGACTTCAGACAGTGCCAATAAGTCGCCGTCGTGGTTGAAAGATACAATCGATACGCCGTCTCGGTCTGATGTTTTGATTCCGGCAGCAACGTTTGTGTTGTTGGGATTGCTGACTTTTTTGGCCCCAAGCCCCCAAAGCACAATTCCCTCGTTGACCATGACGTTGGGGTTCTGTGCCAATATTTATTTCCTCAACCGCAAGGAAAACCGCCTAGGACGAGCGGTTTTGATAACGTTGATTGGTTTGGTCTTAGGAGTGGGTTTAGGGGTGTTGCTGGGGGGTTCTTTGAGTTCGCCAGGGATCGGGAAAGACCAATTTGCCACTCTAGTCACGTTTTTGGTGTTTTGGTTGATGAGTAGCTTTTTACGTTGAGGTTGCGGACGGATAAATTGAAGTTCGTTGAGCGATAAGATTGACGGCGGCGGCTAAATCGCGAGCGATGTAGTCGGGTTGATATTGTTGGAGTTGTTCGCGATCGCGAATGCCCGACAATACCCCAATGACTTTGACATTATGGGTTTGGGCGGCAATAATGTCGGCTTCTGTATCGCCAATCATCCAGGTTTGCGCCACTGGGGGCAATTCTTTTAAGGCTTGTTGCATCAAGCGAGTTTTGTCTTCGGTATCGGTGGTTTTGAGGTAATCGTTGTGCAAACAGTAGCAGCGATCGCGCCGAAAAAAAACCTGGAGATTGTTATCCTCTAGGGGAATACGCAACTCCCGCCAACGCCGCATGGTCATAATGCCTAACTCCACATTCTCGGCTTGATGGAGATACTCTAAGGTGGCGATCGCGCTACTAATAGGGCGATCGTAGACTAAATACGGTAGAGAATGGACATTTTCCCGGCGAAGTTGGGCAAATTGCCGAGCTTGGGCTTCATTCAAGCCTGACAACTGCCCAATACAACTTTCCCGCACTCGCGATCGCTTCAGCCGCCAAAATTCTGATTTGGATAAAAGACGAGTCGGCTGCTGCGGTTGGCGACATTGTTTCAAGCACCATTGATACACCCGATAATAACGTTCGGAGACATCCATAATCGGCCCGTCAAAGTCAGTAAAAATCCTTAACATCTAGCCTTCCCTAGCGATTGGTGCTTTCTTTAAGTTTTATAACAAATTTGTTGTTGGTTGTTGGTTGTTGGTTGTTGGTTATTGGTTGTTCGTCACAATTCTAATTACTTCCCACTCTCCCCCCTCTTC
>JAWQFT010000087.1:0-21626 GCA_035968055.1 Jaaginema sp. PMC 1080.18
ATGTTAATCTAGAACCCTGCAATCATTATGGTCGCACGCCGCCCTGTACGCAAGCTCTAATCGCAGCAAAGGTGCGTAAGGTGGTGGTGGGGATGGTTGACCCGAATCCTTTGGTTTGTGGTCGGGGAATTGCGGCTTTGCGGGATGCGGGGATTGAGGTGGTGGTGGGAGTGGAGGAAGGGGCTTGTCGTCGTCTGAATGAAGCGTTTGTGCATCGAGTGGTGCAGCAGCGTCCGTTTGGTATTCTTAAGTATGCGATGACCCTGGATGGTAAGATTGCGACGACAACGGGACATAGTGCTTGGGTGACGGGGACGGAATCGCGTCGCTGGGTACATCAACAACGGGCGATCGCGGATGCGGTTATTGTAGGAGGAAATACAGTACGCCGGGATAATCCTATGTTAACGACTCATGGGGTGGGCGATCGCGAACCGTTACGAGTGGTAATGAGTCGTCGCTGCGATTTACCCCCGAAGGCGAATTTATGGGATGTGCAAGTAGCCCCGACGGTGGTTTTTACGGAAACTCAGCAAAATCCGGCGTTGCAGCAAACGTTACAGCAGCAAGGAGTGGAGGTAATCGCTTTTCCCCGGTTGACACCGGATTTAGTGATGGAAAATTTGTATCAGCGTGGCTTTTCTCAGGTTTTTTGGGAGTGTGGGGGCGTTTTGGCCGCAGCCGCTTTGCAATCCGGCGTAATCCAGAAGGTGATGGCGTTTATTGCCCCTAAGATTATCGGCGGACAAACTGCTTTTTCTCCGGTAAGCGATTTAAATATTACTCGAATGGAGGAGGCTTTGGTTTTAAAAGATGTAGAGATGCGGCAAATTGGCGATGATTTTTTGATAGTAGGATACCTTTAACAGTTATCAGCGATTAAGGGGCAGTAGGTCTTGGGCAGTGGGGAGTGGTTTTTGGGCAATCGGCAATCGGGGGGGAGTTGAATTTTACCCCTCCAAAGATGTCAGAAACTTGGCTTTACAGCAGACTCTTAAAATGGCTCAACGCTAGAATACACTAGGGTTTCAGCCTCAAAAAGTGGATTTAACGTTTCACGCGAGAGTCATCAGTAATTAAAGGGCAGTTAGGGAAAGAGTGAAATTCCGTTTTGCTCAAAGAAGTTGCCAATTTTTATTACTAAGAAATTTGACGATTTTTGCTAAAGATGCTAATCCTAAAAATTACCAGAGAAGCAAATCAGAAAAAAGGTTTGCCGAACAACTGAATTGAATTTTTTAAAGTTAAATTTTCCCTAAAAAAAGCTTCGTTTGTCGTATTAGAAGTAAGCCGGGGTGACTGCATCGCCAAAGAAATCGTACTAAATGTCTCATCAGCAAAAATTTCTCAAAAACCATCGCCACTTCGTTCCAATCTTTTACCATAGCGTTGTTTTGCCGAGAATTTTTCCGTAATTTTGCGTAAAAGCTGTTAAAAAAGTTACTAAGATTGGCTCAAAAAATTTCTGAATTTCTGACTTGCGATCGCGCCCTCAATACCGTTGACTAGAGACAGTTTGGTTAACATCTACCATTCAGAACCTAACAGTCAGGTTTCAAGCCTCTCGCTTGAGGTAGGGGTACTGATAACTGATTACTGATAACTGATAACTGAAATGACGGCTTCAACCTCCAATGCTTCTGAGATTACTGCGGCGGTACTCTGTCCTAACTTAGCAGAACACTGGCAAATTGGTCAGTTGAAGCGATCGCAACAGTATGTTTTGACGGCGAAAACGGCGAAAGTCCGCTATCTCATCGAAGCCCCGGAAGCCTACGCCCTGCAACACTTTAACGGTAAATATACCATTGCTCAAATTCAGCAAAAATGCCAAAAGCAATTTACCTCGGAAATACCGCCAGATTTGGTATTACAACTCCTACAAAAGCTGGTCAATTGGGGCGTTATCCAAGACAAAACCTCTCCGGTTTCCCAAACAGCAAATCCGTCTCCCGCTTCCCCTTTTAAAGCTTGTATTCAGTGGATTCAACACCCCGAAGGCTACTGGATTTTGCGAAATCCCGAAGATGTCACCTTCATGCAAGTTGACTCCCAAAGTAAGCAAGCCATCGAGATGTTAGGGAAATATCCCACAGCAGAAATTAGCCAACAAACAGGCATTTCTGCGGCGCAAATGAAGTATCTGATGCAGCTTTTGACCGTAACGGCAATGCTGGAAGGCACAAAGCCCCCCAAACCACCAAAAAAGCCCTTCACGCCGATGAAACTGCTCTTTTTCAAAGTTCCCCTCTTTAACCCCGACCCCTGGTTAAATCGCCCTACAGAGGCGTTAGGGTGGCTGTGGACAAAACCGTTTTTCCTGCTGTTGCTGGCTTTTTTAAGTGTTTCTGCCGTTGTCGGGTTAAACTGGCGATCGCAAATCCTCTTAACGGGTGGTATTCTTTGGGAAACTCAAGGGGCAACTTTAGTCATTCCCTTTGGTTTACTGGCGATGCTGGTGGTCACGATTCACGAATTTGGCCACGCCCTCACCCTGAAGCATTACGGCGGTATTGTGCCAGAAATCGGCTTTTTGTTCATGTTTCTGATGCCTGCCGCTTATACCAACACCAGCGATTCCTATTGCTTAGTTAAACGGCGACAACGAGTATTTGTCGTGGGGGCAGGCGTATTGTGTCAGTTTATCATTGGCGCGATCGCGTTTTGGTTGTGGTGTACCTCCGTCGAAAGCAGTTGGCTACACCCAATCAGCTATCTCCTCATGGTTTCCGCCCTGTTTACCGTCGCCGTCAATCTCAACCCCATGGCCAAATTTGACGGCTATTACCTCACCGTCGCTGCCACCGGAATTAATAATCTCCGCACGCGGTCGTTCCAATTTTACCAGGCTTTGTTCTCCGGTAAACCCAGTCCCGAAATCGGACGCGATCGCGCTATCCTCGCCGCCTACGCCCCTCTCAGCTTCCTTTACATCCTCATGATTTTCGGCAGCTTATTCCGCATGGTTGCCTTCTGGACGTTTGATAATGCCCCCGTTACCGTCTTGTTACTACTGATTGGCTGGGCTGTTTACTATTTTTGGCCGAGGGGGTAGGGGAAGATGGGCAATCGGCAGTCGGCAGTCGGCAATCGGGGGAGTTTTAATGGGCAATCGGAGGAATTTTTTAAGTATGACAAGTTCTCAGATTCAGACTTATCGCGATTTGCGAGTTTGGCAAAAAGGTATGGATATTGCAACAGATTGTTACCAATTAACCCACAAATTTCCCCAAGAGGAACGCTATGGTCTTACTTCTCAGATTCGGCGGGCTGCAACTTCAATTCCTGCCAACATTGCCGAAGGATATGGACGGGACTCCAAGGGTGAGTATATTCAGTTTCTGCGGTATGCCCAAGGTTCTCTTAAAGAACTTGAAACCCATCTCTTTTTAGCAGTAAGAGTTCAAATAACAACAAATACAGTCATCAATCCTGTACTTTCTCAATGTGATTCTCTAGGAAAAATGCTACGTTCTCTCATCCGTTCCCTACAAAATTCTTAGTCAACAACAAATCCCTAAGATACTATTCCCAACTGTCCCGAAACTTTGCCCTCCTTCCCACTCTTTCCC
Organism: Jaaginema sp. PMC 1080.18; assembly: GCA_035968055.1. Lineage (GTDB taxonomy): Bacteria > Cyanobacteriota > Cyanobacteriia > Cyanobacteriales > Spirulinaceae > Jaaginema. Next base: position 3,573 of record JAWQFT010000087.1, read on the forward strand.
CGACTGCCGATTGCCGACTGCCGATTGCCGAAAACCAGTTAATTCCCGAAAAAACTCTACCACCAAAAAACCATGAATTCTCCTAACTCTCGCTTCCAAGTTGTACCGCCAAATCAAATCCAACCGCAACCGCAAACTCCCCCTCCCGTCGCAACACCTCCCCAGGAAAATAGCCAAATCCAACCCAGTCAACCGACTCCCACTCCCGCGAAGTCGAAATCCTTTCCTACAGGCTGGATAATTTTCGCCGGAATTGTTATTGCAGTCGGCGCAATTAGTCAAATCAAAGTTTCACCTTCAGTTCGCGCTGAGGCTTGGCTGAATACTGCCCCTAGCGCCCGGAGAGTTATCCATACAGAGATTCCAGGGACGATTGAGGAAGTCTTGGTAGAAGTCAACGATGAGATTGAAGTGGGGGATGCCATTGCTTTAATCGAAAGTCAGCAACTCGAAGAAAAAATTGACCAAGGTAGTGTTGCTGTCGAAGAAGCGGGGATGAGTCAAGCAACCGCTTTTCAGCAAGTTAGTACCGCCGAAATGCGCCTCACGCAAGCACAAAATCAACTGGACTTCAGTCAGCAACGAGTCGGGCAATTGCAAGCCGAGATTAACCAGATGGAAGCGGGTATACTGCCATCACACATTTCTGGCTATCAAACAAAGATTGTAAATCTCGAAGGGGCGATCGCGTCGCTCGATGATACCATCGCTAATATAGCGCCTTTAGTGAAAGAAGGTGCGATCGCGGGGGAACGACTCAACGAAACCCAACGGCAAAAACTCACCCTACAAGGGCAAATCGGCGAAATCCAAGCGGCAATGGAAATGGCAAAACGGCGGTTATACGACGACCTTGCCTTGAAACTCGACGAAATGAACCGTTTACAAACTGCGGTTTTGGTGGCGCAACAAGAAGTAGAATCGGCCAAAGTCTTGTTTCAGCGTCGTCAACCGGTGACTAAACAAGTGATAGACAACCAGAAAAAAATTCTAACTCGTCACAAACAGAATACCGTATTGCGATCGCCCATCGCGGGTACTGTTGTCACCCCAGACCTTTATCTCCTCCAAGGTAAAACCTTGCCTGAAGGGGAAGCTATCCTCGAAGTTGCCGACACCTCCCAACTCGTCGCAGTGATAGAAGTACGCCAAGAAGACCGAGATTTGATTCAAGCAGGCGCAATTGTCAAGTTTAATCCCCCAGAACCAGGATTGCCCAGTTTTACCACGGAAATCAAGGATATTATCTCAGTTTTGGAGCGAAACGAGCAGCTAGGTAAATCCACTGTCCGGGTAATTGCGGATATTGATACCACCAACAAAAACTTGCAACCCGAAGCCAAGGTTTATGCGCGTATCGAATCCCCCCGGAAAATTCCCCTTTACGAACAAGCGAGGCGAGAATTGTTGAATCTTTTTAAGGTTCGCAAGTATTCTTAAAAGTTATTGAGCCAGCTTGCGTTTTGCTTGCTGCCACATCTGTTCTAACTCCTCAATCGTACAATCATCCAAAGGGCGATCGCAAACCTTTTCCATCGCTTCTAACCGTTGGATAAAGCGGCGATTCGTGCTTTGTAACCCCGCCGAAGGGTCAAGATTGTACCAGCGAGCAATATTAACCAAAGTAAATAATAAGTCGCCTAATTCGGCTTCTTGATGAGCTTTATTTTCGGTATTCAAAGCCTCTTTAAATTCTCCTAATTCTTCCTCAAATTTCTGCCAAACTCCCTCGACATCCGGCCATTCAAAACCGGCTTTTGCTGCTTTGCCTAATATCTTTTCACTTGCCAATAAAGGCGGCAAACTACGATTATATCGCCTCAACTTACGACTCAAAAGTTGAGTTTCTGCTAAAGTTTCACCTTTTTCTTGAGCCTTAATTGCTTCCCAATGAAGGTGTACTTCTTCGACACTTTGAACTTCCACCTCGCCAAAAACATGAGGATGTCTGCGAATCAGTTTGTCGGTAATACCATCCGCCACTTCCTTCAGGGTAAACTGATGATTGTCGCTCTTAACCTGGGCTTGTAAAACAACTTGTAATAATAAATCTCCTAACTCCTCAGCAATCGCGTCATTATCGCCACTACGAATCGCATCTACCACCTCGTAAGCCTCCTCAATTATATAAGGGATAAGGCTTTCAGAAGTTTGAGCCAAATCCCAAGGACAGCCATTTTCGGGCGATCGCAATTGAGCAACAACGGCAACCAAACGCTGCAAAGCCGCTAAAATGGATTCGGAGGTTTGCGACGGTAGAGACATAGAAAAAATCCAACAGAAAACTCTTTCTATTGTTAACGCGATCGCGAATTTTTGCCAGCTTTTCTTTTAGTTTTTCGGGAAACTTGTGACTTTTTGGGCTTACTTTGCCGTCGTTGCCAGCGTTTGTAGCCAGAGCCAAGGACATCGGCTAGGATATGACTGACTGCTCCTAATTCTAAACCAACGAATAGGGCGATCGCCTCCCAACGATAGCGGATTAGCCCGATTGTGAGATTCTGAGCCGAATCTTGCCAGTTCCAAGGGAATCCTAACACAAGCTGCGCGATCGCCACCCCCAGCGCCCCAAAGAACAGCAGCCACGTCAACAAATACACCACCCGCAACACTGTCCCGATTAATACCCCGTGAGACAACTTAGAACGATGACGCAGAGCTTTTTGGTACGGTAGCCAAAGCGGACGAAAAACCCCCCACCGCTTATACTGTACCGAATGGATATCCAAATCCGGGCCAAACATCAACCCGCTAAACAAATATCCTCCCGCCACCAGCAGCGTCAATTCCCCACTGCGAGTTACAATGAAACTCCCCCCCACCAACCAAGGTAGACTCCACAAAGTTACGCGATCGTGGGTTTTTCCTGAAGGCATTGAAAAAAAGTTGTTAAAATTGTCCTACCTATGTTACTTTAGTTAAAGTGTTTTCGGGCGATTAGCTCAGAGGTAGAGCGCCTGCCTTACAAGCAGGATGTCACTGGTTCGACCCCAGTATCGCCCATTTAAAACTCATATTATTTAGCTGCAAGATTCAGCCTCAGTCAATCCTGGATAAGCTGCGATCGCGCCTAATCTTGTAAAGTATTAGCACAAAGGATACCCGATGCCGCTACCGCCGGCACGCCAATACCAGGGGTGGTGCTGTCGCCTACGCGGTATAATCCGGTAATGGGGGTGTGGCAACTGGGAAACATCCCTTCCCCGGCAGCAATAGCAGGGCCATAAGTGCCTTGATAGCGACGCAGATAACGGGCGTGAGTCAGGGGTGTTCCGATGAGGTTTAATGCGAGGCGTTGACGCACATCGGGAATGACTTTTTCAACGGCTTGATACAAGGTTTCGGCTTTGGCTTGTTTGCGTGTGGGGTAGTTTGCGTCTTTCGTCCAGCCTTGGTAGGGTTCGAGGGTGTAGGCGTGGATAACGTGGTGATTTGGGGGTGCGAGGTTGGCATCCCACACGGAAGGAATGGAAATCATGCAAGTATTTCCGGGGGTAGTGATGAGTTTTTGGCTGTCGTGGATGACAACGTGATGTCCTGGGAGATTGTCTAAGCCTTCAGATTTGATGCCGAGATGAAGGTGCATAAAGCTTTCGACGGCGGGGGTTTGCAGGGCTTCTTGGCGATGGGTGGGGGGTAAGTCGTCGGGATTCAGGAGATGGTGGTAGGTGTCCCAGATGGTGGCGTTAGAAATGACGATAGGTGCGTTGAGTATTTCGCCGTTTTTGAGTTGGATGCCGGTGACTTGGTTATTTTTGACGAGGATTTGCTGAACATGGGCGTTGAGGCGTAGGTTGCCGCCGTGTTTCTCGAATCCGCGCACTAAGGCGTTGATAATTGCGCCACTGCTACCGAGGGGATATTCTACCCCGACGCGGTTTCTTTCTCCGAGCATAAAGGCAAATTCCGGCGCAATCGTACCAGAGGCGGGTAAACCGGACAAGAGGAAGCATTCAATGTCTATCAGTCGCCGCAGAAAGGGATTTTGCACATATTTATCCATAATTGCCCCGACAGAACTGTTGATGAGGGGCAGTTGGGGTAAGAGTTGGATTAAGGCAGGGAAGTAGTTTTGGATGAGGGTGGGGATAAGCTTCCAATCGCTACGGAGGGCGATCGCGGGAATGTTTTTTAGGGCATCATAGAGATTAAGCAGGGGTTTCTCGAAAGCGGCAAATTCCTGGGCGGCTTGGGGGTTGATGAGGGATGCGATCGCGTCTCGATATTGCGCTAAATTACTGTAAATGGGCAGTTTCGCTTCGGGAAAATGGTAATAGCCCAAAGGGTCATATTTCACCACTTCCAACGATTCTCCGACTAACTCCAATACTTGCGTCAGGGGATTGAGATTCGGGGTTTGGTTCGTCAAGCCACAGTAAAACGAAGGGCCCGAATCGAAGTGAAATCCTTGTCGGGTAAAGCTATGGGCTGCCCCCCCAGGAATGGCGTGACTTTCACAAATTAAGACCTTTTTGCCACGATAGGCTAGGAGATTCGCTGCTGTCAGTCCGCCAATACCGCTACCGATAATAATAATGTCCCAATTGTCTGCGGGGAGAGTTGTTTCCATAAGTTGGTTATTGCTTCGTAGTCAGGGCTTTAGCCCTTATTTTCAGTTGTAGGTTATTCGTTTTTTTATTGTGACGGAAAGTATTGTTGCTTAAACAATTGCCCTCACTCCAAACTCCTCTCCCACGGGAAAGGGACTTAATTTTTGAGAATGTGTATTCTACGTCTACTACATCTATAAATATAAACTTCGTAGTGCCGTGACACACCTTAATTTGGAGATTAGGTGTAGACAGTGAAGTAGCGATCGCCTTCTTTGATAAATTCAGTGAAAACTTAGAGCAAAGAACCGTAGTTATTCTCGATCAAGCCCCCATTCATAGCAGTGACAAGTTCCTCAACAAAGTTGCCGAATGGCAAAGGAAAAATCTAGAGTTTTTCTGGTTACCGCCTTACTCACCACACTTGAATTTAATTGAGCTTCTTTGGCGATTTATCAAGTATGAATGGATTGAAATGGACGCTTATGACAGCTGGCAAAGTTTACTGAAATACCTCGAAAAAGTCCTGAGTCAATTTGGCAAAGAATATGTAATTAATTTTAAATAAGTGCTTACAAGCGGTGGGTTACGGCGGATTACTAGATTGCAGTTATAACATAGCTTTTAGCCGCCTAACCCATCCTACATTTAATAACCAATAACCAATAACAGAAAACCAGTAAAATATCGAGTAAACCTTCTTCTAAACTAAATTAACTTGAATGTTCGAGTTCTAAATCTTCATCGGTTTCTAAGTTGTCTTGAACTTGCTTGAGTTTGTCATAAAATCCAGAGTCGTCAGGAGGAGGTGTAAACTTGTGAATGGGACGATGAACGGGTTGGGGAATTCCGGTTTCCGATTCTTGTTGAGGTTCAGTTTCGGGTGGGGGAGGAGGAGAAGGTTTAGGAGAGGGAGCGATCGCGTCGAGTAATAATGTAAGCTGGTTTTGTTCCCGGCGATCGCTTAAATTTAAAGGAAGTTCGCGACAAATCAGGCTTTCAAATTCGTGGTTAAAATGATGAGTCGGTCGGCCTCGTCTTCGCCAAAATAGTAAAATCTGTTCGACTGAAATAGTTTTATAACGTCCTTGATATAACGCTTCAACTGTTGCCAAACGAATCCAAATTGCTGAATATTTATCGAGCCAAATGGCAATTTGTTCGACGGTGGTATATCCTCGCAGATCAAACCCATAGTAGTGCATGAGTGCTACAGTTTGGGCGATCGCGGCTTGGATAATAGATTCATTCATGAAGGCTGTTGAAAATGATAAGCTGACCGTCAATGCCGATACACTCATCCGGTATCTTGGAGATTTAAAGTGGATTTATGTCGTCATCGAATTTAACGAGTCAATGGTTTCAACAACAAGCTGCCTCCCTTTTGCTGTACCAATCGGTTTTTCAGCATAACATTGGCCAGAGTTTTCTGAATGTTTTACAAACTTTAGATGCAGATGATTCTTTGAGTAGTTTGCGGGCTTATGGCCTTTGGTTTAAAGCCTTAGCAACGACAGGACAAAGTTGGCAAGATTATGTTATTGCTTGCATTTTGCACGATGATAACCCGTTTACGCAACAAGTTCAGCGCCAAGGGTTAAATTGCCTTCCCGAAGCCTTAATTGCTGCGGCTAAACACGATTTACAAGTCTTACAGCAATTGTCTCGCTGTGGGGGTCAACAGTTGGCTGCGTGGCTTCCCGGTCATCCAGTTCCGTGGACGATACCCACTCAACATTCCACTGTACTGCATCATCAGGAAAGTTGGAGCAACGCGATCGCGCTTCTTGCTGATTATTATCGACAAAAGGGAACGGGAATTTTTGCGCGATATCAAGCCCTACGTTGGCAAAATCAAGAGTTAGTGGGAATCGATCGACCCGATCCTATTAAAATTAGCGAAATTGTCGGTTACGAGACTCAAAAAGCCAGTTTAATCAAAAATACTGAGTTTTTATTATCTGGGTATCGTGCCTTGCACATTTTACTGTACGGCAGTCGCGGGTCGGGGAAATCTTCGCTGGTTAAAAGTTTGTTGCACGAAGGATGCGATCGCGGTTTACGCTTGATTGAAGTAGCCAAAGCTCAATTAGTCAATCTACCCCTCATTGTTGACCAATTGAGAGACGTTCCCCAGAAATTTATTATCTTTGTAGACGATTTATCCTTTGAGGAGGACGACGAGGCGTTTAAGGCATTGAAGGTCGTTTTAGAAGGAAGCGTCACCGCCAAGGCGCAAAATGTGGTGGTGTATGCTACTTCTAATCGTAGACATCTTGTGCGAGAATTTTTTAGCGATCGCCCTAGACCCAAAGATAGTGATGAGATTCAAGCTTGGGATACCCAGCAAGAAAAATTATCCTTTAGCGATCGCTTTGGCTTAACTTTAACCTTTGAACCCGCCGATCAAAGCACCTATTTACAAATTGTGCATCACCTCGCCGACCAAGCTCAAATCCCGTTAAACCGCGAAGACTTGGATTTTCGGGCAAAACAGTGGGCTACTCGCCATAACAAACGTTCGGGGCGCACCGCACGCCAATTTATTGACTTTCTCGCCGCAGATTTAGCAACAAATTCCTAAAAAGCGCGATCGTCTTTTTCCCAGACTACCCTATCTTTACCTGGGTTGATTATACTAAGACGAAACTTCGATTCGCTACTCTGCTTGAAACAAGACAAGCCCAATGCCATCGTTTCTATCCTTGCACACTTTTATTTTTAGCCTCATTAGTTTTGGTCTCAGTGGAGTGCTAACTTTGCTGTTAACTCAAAACTTAGGAGTTGCCGTTCTTATTGGCATTCTAACTGCTGTTTTGAGTGCCGTAAATTCCTTAGTGGGTATTAAAAAATACCGACAACACGAAAAGTTTTTGCGGAACTCACTGCGGAGTCAAATTCAACAACTCGAAAGCGAAGAAAACCAGCTTTATCAATCTTTATACGAAACCCGAAGTACCCAGGAACAACTCGAAGCCAGCATTACAGCTTTGAATAAAGAATGCCGTCAACTCATCGATCGGGTTGCGGAATTACACCAACAGCGTAATAACTTATATCAGGATACTCTCACTCTCCAACAACAAAAAGAACGCCATGAAAGTACCTTTCAACAATTACAAAACCAAGCCAAATTAATCGAACAAAGTAAAACAGAAGTAAAACATTCTCTCGAAATCACGAAAACGCAGTTTCAACAACTTAAAAGTCAAGTTAATACGTTACAAATTGATGCCGAACGCTTACAATTACAAATTACCAACCGTAAAGAGCAATATGAAACTCTTGAAGCTGAAATTGATAAGCTAACTCAAGAAAAGCAATCCCAAGAAACCGCGATCGCGCAACTACAACAAGATATTGATAACTTACTTCAACAGCGATCGCAAATCAACAGCGATCGCCCAACCCATCCGACTTTAGAAAATGGCGATCGCGCCGTTGAAATTAACCTAGATGACATCATCTCAATTTCTATGGCATTACCTCCCGAATGGAAGGAATGGCTACAATTTGCCCAACAACTAAAAGCTGAAGATCGACTTACTTTTAATGCTATTCTCGAACGAGATGCAGCCACTTTAAAAAAGCTGGCCGACGAACGCGCAACCATGCCCCAAGTTTTAGTAGAATCTCTTAATGAAAATGCCTTAGAAGTTATTGGCGATACCTTATTTGTGCCGACAGATAATAAATTATTGCCCCAAGTTCACGAAGAATATGCCCACCTTCTTTTAAACGCTATCGAACTCAAGTTCAAAGACTTTCTCAAACTCCAAGAAAATCGCGAATAAGACCTTTTAAACTTAGTTAATAATGAAAACTGTTAAAGTTCCCAAACGAGTCTCAGCAACCCTTCTCAATGCTTTGGCAGCCGGTGTTGTCCCGCGTCTCGGTCTAGAACAAATTGCCATTGGTCGTCAAGCCGAAATTAAAGCCCTAAATCAAGACTTAAATATTATCCAAGAAGGGGGAGCAGCTTTTCGTTTTATTGTGGGGCGATACGGTGCAGGAAAAAGTTTTTTAATTCAATATTTACGCAATCAGGCTATGGAACAAGGCTTCATTGTAGCCGATGCAGATTTATCGCCAGAAGCCCGTTTAGCCGGAACGAAAAATCACGCGATCGCCACTTATCGCGAACTAATGAAAAACCTCGCAGCCCGCGCCAATCCTAGCGGTGGGGCAATGGCATTAATCCTCGAAAAGTGGATTAGCACTATTTTAAATCAAGTAGCACAAGCAACCCAAAAACGACCAGGCGATCCAGAATTTGATGCCCAAGTTGAGTTTAAAATTCGTGCCGTCGTCGATAATCTTGAAGGTTTAATTCACGGCTTTGATTTTGCCAATGTTATTATTGCCTACTGGCGCGGTTATCGCGAAGATAATACAGATTTGAAAGAAGCAGCATTACAATGGTTACGAGGAGAATTTAAAACCAAAACAGATGCGAAGAAAATTCTCGATGTTAAGGCAATTATTGATGATGATACTTGGTATGATTATCTCAAACTCTGGGCAAAGTTAGTCAGCGATATTGGCTACAGTGGCTTAGTTATTTTTCTCGATGAAGCCGTCCATTTATACAAAATCTCCCACGCGCGATCGCGTCAGAGTAACTATGACAAACTCCTCGCGATGTTCAATGATGCTCTGCAAGGGAAAGCCGAAAGTTTGGGTATTTTAGTCGGAGGAACACCCGAATTTATTGAAGACAAAAAACGAGGACTATATAGCGATGAAGCTTGGCGATCTCGACTAGCCAGTAACCGTTTTTTACAAGCAGGTTTACAGGATACAACCGCTCCCGTTTTGCGTCTAAATCCCCTCAGCGACAGCGAACTCTCCCAACTCTGCGATCGCCTGACTCAAATTCACTCCGATTACTACAGCACCTCAAACATTCTCTCAGACGCACAAATTACCGCCTTTAAGCAAGCTATTAGCCAACGTTTGGGGGCAGACTCATTACTTACCCCCAGAGAGGTAATTCGGGACTTAATCGGCGTGTTAAACTTGCTGCAACAAAACCCTCAAATTAGTTTTGAGCAGTTGATTAGCGATCGCGACTTTTCTAATTCAACTTCTGAAGCCAAAGATAACAGCGAATTTGCCGAATTTACCCTTTAGAAAGATCGTCTTCAGCAGTTTTCACAGGAGGAATTAACTGCTGGAAGTCGTCTAGAGACGCGATCGCGATCGCCTGTCGATGTAGACTTTTTAAAACAGTAACATCATCAAGTTGCACGAGTGTAGAAACTAAAGCAGTTGGAACTGTCTCAAAACGCACTTGCAGTATATCAATCACATTTTCACGTAGATTCTGAAGTACTCCTTCAGTGAGTCCTTCATTCAAGCCTTCCTCACGACCTTCCTCGCGACCTTCCTCACGACCACGGGCATGAGCAAAACGCTCAATACTGGTAACATAGGGCATACGATTTTCCTCCTCGAAGCGTCGGATTTCTTGTTGAAAACTGTCTTGTTGACGTTCGGGTAACGCCATCATCCAGTCGATTAAACGGAATATCTCTAGGATATCTTGTCGGCTTAAACCGCGTCGATATAAACCTTTGATGATACTAATTTTGGCTTGATAGCGTCGTGAAGGGTTTTGGCGGGTTTTTTGAGTTTCGAGGTGGGCTGCAACAATGGGGGCAAAAACGTTTTGATTTTGGGATAAGGTGTCAGAGTCGTAGTCGAGGAGTTTGACAGTAGGAAACTCCAAAGACACGCGACAACCCCAGATTTCGTAACTGAACTCTTGTGGTCGCCAAGACGCTTGTTCGTCTGCGAGAATGGCTAAACTGGCAATTTTGCGCCGATAGCGGTCGAAAATGCGGTTATTATACACATACATCCGTTCGGCAAATTGACTTTGGGGTTGACTTTGAATTTCGATGTGAATCAGAATCCAAGTTTCTTGACCATCGTTACGCCAAACTTTGACAAGTTTATCGGCTTCTCTTGAACCAATTTCGGCTTCCCGAACGATTTGCTGGAGTTCGGTGTCGAGGAATTCGTAGCCTCTTGTCCAGTTAATGTTGTCGTGAATATTGGGAAAGAAAAAAGCGATAAAGCCTTGAAAATACAGAGCGAGAGCTTCTTTCCAAGGATTATCGTAATCGGCACGTTGCTCGTTCATCTGTCTCAACACCTTGGAGGAGGGTTTTTCCCAACATAGTATTTTTTAGAGTTGATTACTCCTTATTATCTCATTTTTCCCTCCTCTAGCTCGGATTACTAAAAGTTGCTGTCTAGTCGTTGCAAAGAAATTTTGGCAGCTTCGCGAACTTGGGGATGCTCGTCTTTGGTCATGAACTTCAACGCAGAAACACTTTTTTCCGTGGGAAGATGACTGAGGGCTTCGGCAAGTCGCTGACGCACTAACCAGTCTTCGGAGGAAACAAAACGGGCAATTTCGTCCACCGCATCAACGGCTTTAATTTCTCCTAGGGCAGAAATGGCTGCTTGTTGCAATACGACTTCCTCGCTGTCAAGGGCTTCGATGAGGAGATTTTTCGCGCGGGGGTCTTTAAGATTTCCGAGGGAGACAGCAGCACTAAAGCGTACTAGCCAAGAGGTGTCTTCGTAAAAGGCTCGCACGAGGGTTTCATAAGCTCTAGGGTCTTCGAGGTAGCCTAATGCTCCGGCTGCGTCAGCACGAATGCCATAATCGGGGTCGCTTTCGAGGAGTTTAATCAGGATGGGGTAGCATTCGGGGGTGGGTTTGACTCCTAGGGCAAAAACGGCCATGGAGCGTACTTGTAGTACGTCGTCGTCTAGGACTTTTTTAATCAGAGGGACGGCATCGCTGGGGGGTACGTCGCGCAGATAAGCTAAGGCTAACATACGATCGCCGGAGTTTTCGCTATCGAGTTGGGCTGAAATTTCTTCTAGGGTATGAGGTCTCATAGAATTTTTGTTAACTTTCTTTACAAATTCTAATCAACTTTTGAAGAATCTGAAAGGAGGGGGAATCCGTATAGGTTTTGGGGTAGCGTCCTATGGTGTTGTGAATTTTCCTATTGCGACTCTAAAAATCCGTTGTGGTTGTTTGCGTTGGGATGCTTCGCGGGGTGCGGGGATAAACCCTGGGGAATTTGGATAATGAACTCTGTTCCTCCTCCGGGAGTAGAGTGAAAAAATAGTTTTCCTTGGTGTTTTTGCGTGATAATTTGGTAGCTAATCGACATTCCCATGCCTGTACCTTTGCCGATGGGTTTGGTTGTGAAGAAAGGGTCAAAAATACGATTTTGGATATTTTGAGGAATACCGATACCATTATCGGCGATCGCGATTTCGATCCAATTGAGAGCATGAGCTAAAACTGCCATTTCGCCTTTACTATTAACATTGGCTTGTAAGTTAAAGTTATCTTCTTCGGTAACTTGTCGAGCAATTTGGGTTACAGTTTGTACGGGTTGGGCGATCGCGCTGCTAGTATAAAAAGCAATCAGAGCAGCTAGGGCCACCGAAAGTATCAAACTACCAGTAACAATTTGATTTCGTAAAATAGAGGCTTGTTGTAAAGCAATTTCAGCGTTAATTTCTTGTTGCTCGGCAATAAGACGGTTAATGAATGCTTGACTTTCTTTTTTGAAAATTGTGGGATTATTTAAGTAAGGCCCGAGTTGTTTTGCCGGGCGATTGTAGAGAATTTTGACTTGCAAATCGGTCAACAGTTGGCGTTTAGCCGTGGCTATCTGACGAAAGGCTAAAGCGCGGTTTTGGTAGCGGTTTCCCACCCCAATGCCAATACTCGTAAGCTGCTTTGCATTTAAACCGCCGATTTTACTTACTGAACCCTTGGGTGGGCTTGAATCGAGACAAAAATTTAAATGATTAACAGCTTACCAACAACTGCTAATCCCAAAACTACAGCATATCCCAAGGCGATACGTTGGCGAATATTCATGTAGAAAAAATGATGACTTAGATACGGGCTTTTGAATTTTTAGCACCCTAGGAATCTGACTCTAGACGGCGTTGCCATTCTTGGTCAATTTTATCAGCGTTTTCTAAGTTTTGGGTCAAAAGGTCGGTTTCGGTGGTATAAGCAAGGTTTTGGTCAGAAATGGTGGTTTGAGCGGCGAATTTCTGAGCGTAGGTGAGTTTTTGTTGGAGTTGGGGGCTGGGTTGCAGGAGGGTTTGAGCGCGATCGCGTCTTTGTTCGTTTCGCGCTACAATCTTCGGGTTACGCCACTGATTCCAGAAGTGTCGCAGTAGGGGAATACCGAGGAAAGCAATACCGTAACCGAGGAGAATGCTGTAAATGGATTGTATCCAGGCTAAATATCCGGTCGCGATCGCCACTTCGGGATTCTGTATGAGAGAATACAGAACTAAGGCGAGAATAATATTAACTGAACCTAAACCAATTGAGAGGATAATTTGAGAGGTTGTCGCTGCACTAAATCGCCAGAGGCTTTCTTGTAAATAGGGTGCAACGGGTTGTACTTTGGTTTGTTTAGCCGTTACTTGTAACTGGGGAAAATGGTAAATAATGTCCCCTGTATCTGCTACTTTAGGATAGCCATCAAATCGGGCTAAAACGGGTAGTATAAAGGTTTCATCTGCGAGTTGGGTGGCGTTTAAGTCATCAAAATAAGGCGCAATTTGTTCTCCGGTAATTGCGCCTTGGGAATTGCGAATTACAGTGGCGATATCTTGCCAGCGTCTTGCGTCTAAATCGGCATTAGGATTACCATCGCCAAAGAGAAAAGAATAAACCGCTTCAAGGAAATTTAGCTTGTTTTCTTCGCCAGAAACTTGACGACGACGGCGACGTTGTTGGGGACTTACACCAGGGTCGAAAAACCAAAATAAATCCCCCAGCCAGAAGCGAGGAAAAAAGATGAAACCGCCTCCTCCAGAACGAGAATTGCCACCACTATTATTTTCGCGATCGCCTCCACTACTATAGATTGCAATAACCGCCGCGAGAATCGCCACCAACATTAAAATGATGGAAATAATTAAAATAATACCGAAAGAAATACGGATTAAATAAAATAAAACGCCCCAAATTTTTTGCCAAATTTCTTGGAAGCGAATGCGCCAATATTTATTACGAATAATGCTGCGAAAGTTCTGGGGAAAAACATAGGCAATATCCCCAGATTCAGAGACTTGTAAATGTGCGCCAGCATCCGAGGCTAGAGCTAATATGCCTTGTTGGGCTGTATTAATCTCCAGTCCAGCTTGGGCTGCTACATCACCCACTGTAACGCGATATCCCAGTTGTTCGACCGTTTTAACGAGGGTTGGATTCATTTCAGTTATTAATTATCAGTTATCAATACGTCTGCTTCCAGCCAGAGAAACCTAAAATATTGAATCGGCTATTTTTCATTTATACTGATAATAATAGCTGTCAGCTTTTTACTAACAGCTATTATGAATCTTATGAAACTAAGTTATTTTAAGCTGGAATTAGTTGAAGCATGAGCGATCGCCGATCGAAGGTTTGGACTTTCGCGACTTCTTCTAAATCTTGAATAATGCGTTCGAGTAATTCTGCCGCGCGATCGCGGTGTTGGTGTTCTCTACCACGCAACCGTACCTGAAACTTCACAGAATCACCTTTACTTAACCATTCGATCGCACGGTTAATGCGAACATCGTAATCGGAATCTCCCACATTGGGGCGCAGTTTGACTTCTTTGAGGGTAGACTTAGATGAATTTTGACGTTGGCGTTTCTTTTGTTGGTACTGGTGCTTGCCGTAGTCCATTATTTTCGCCACAGGACCCTCTTCTCGCTCGGAAACGATGACTAAATCGAGTCCGGCAGTTTTGGCTTGTTTAAGGGCATCCTGAGTGTCAACCAAGCCTTGATTGTTATTGTCTTGGTCAATCAGCAACACCTCTTTATCTTTGATTTGACGGTTGATGGGTTGTTTCTTAGCGATAATCTTTTCCTCTCAAAAACTCGACAATGAATGATTCTCTTTTAATATTAAGAGTAGCGTAGTTTTCGCTAACGAACATCTAGCTTGGGTTAGGTGAGAAGGGCTAAAAATATCTTTTAAATAGAAAATTGCCCTCAATCCAGACTTAGCTTGTTCTTGTGTCTCGCGCTTCCTCTCGATAGTGACACGGTATTAATCTTGGCCGAAAACCTCGCGCTTTTTTGTTTTTTTTAAGATTTCCGGTTGGAAAAAATGCGTATCTCAATTATTTCTATTTTAGCTTTACTTCTCTGGAGTTGTAACCCCAATCCGCCAGTTTCCTCGAATCCCGAACTGCAAGAGTTTACTTACGACGAATTCGAGCAAATTAAAGTTGGCATGACTCTAGCTGAAGCTGAAGCTGTGATGGCAGGTTCAGCCACAAAAATTAACAAGATTGACACCGATTTGGGGATGGGAGTTGTTTCTGTGGAAAATGTGACTTATCAATGGGTGAATGAAGATGGCTCGTCTGTGACCGTTTTAGAGCAAAATGGCAAGATTATCTTCAAAATGCAAACGGGTTTGGACGAATCCCGATCGCAGTCGATGACGTTAAACTAAGTGACAGTTTCCCTGAATCTGTAACTTGACATCCTCACCGGACTAAAGCCACGGTGATTCCAAACCTCACGATTTGAGTTTCTGCTTCACTCACATCTGCGTACACCACTAACTTTCATTAGTTATGTCCCCGTCTTACGCCATGTCCACAGACTTTTTAACCCATTACAGAGTCCCGATTCCGCCAGAGAAAGCGGTACGGTGTCCAACAAAGACTGTGCTTGTTGCTTGGATATTTTACTCGTGCCAGCTTTTCGACACGAAACCCGCTATATCCAATTTTCAAGGTGCTAATATCGAATAGCCTTGGTTTTCGCTGCTCGATATTGCCAATATTACCAGAAAAATACAAAGCCGTCCTTAAAGGACGGGGTTTCAGACCCAGGAGGTTTTGATGACTCTCATTACCCTGCGTTCGGTCAAAAAAGACTTTGGTATCAAAGAAATCCTCAAAGATGCCACCTTCAGCATCGAAGAAGGGGATAAAGTGGGTTTAATTGGGGTGAATGGTTCGGGAAAATCGACGCTCCTCAAAGCCATTGCAGGACTCGAAACCATTGATAGTGGCGAACTTTGGCAGAATTCCGGGGCAAAAATTGTTTATCTTCCCCAACAACCCGACGTAGAGGAAGATAGAACCGTTCTTGAACAGATATTCGCCGATAGTGGTGAAAATATGCGCTTGGTTCGGGAATACGAGGAAATATCGGCTAAAATATCTCGTTTCCCCGAACAAACCGATAAACTCCTGAGTCAACTTTCCGCCGTATCCCAACGTATCGAAGCAGCAGGGGCTTGGGAAACCGAAACCAACGCCAAAATTATCCTCTCTCAATTGGGAATCGAAGACTTTGAGGCTAGAGTGGGGGACTTATCTGGAGGATACCGCAAAAGAATCGCGATCGCGGCCGCCCTCCTCGCTGAACCCGATATTCTCCTCATGGACGAACCCACCAACCACCTCGATGCCCTTTCCGTAGAATGGCTACAAAGCTATCTTAACCGTTACAGT
The DNA here is from genome assembly GCA_035968055.1 of Jaaginema sp. PMC 1080.18. Classification (GTDB taxonomy): domain Bacteria; phylum Cyanobacteriota; class Cyanobacteriia; order Cyanobacteriales; family Spirulinaceae; genus Jaaginema. Next base: position 19,654 of record JAWQFT010000087.1, read on the forward strand.
GGCGCACTTTTCCTCATTACCCACGACCGCTACTTTCTCGATCGCGTTACTAATCGTATCATCGAAATCGACCGAGGCGACATTTACACCTATGCCGGTAACTACGCTTATTATCTCGAAAAAAAGGCGATCGCGGAAGAATCAGCCCAAAGTAGTCAACGCAAACATCGGGGAGTATTACGTCGAGAACTCGAATGGCTGAAACGCGGCCCCAAAGCCCGCAGTACCAAGCAAAAAGCCCGCATTGACCGCATTGAGGATATGCAGAACACCGAGTTCAAACAAGCCCAAGGCAAAGTCGAAATCGCCACAGCCGGTCGTCGTATCGGCAAAAAGGTCATTGAACTTCATCATATCTGCAAAGCTTATGGCGATCGCGTCATTCTCCAAGACTTCTCCTACAACTTTAACCGCGAAGACCGCATCGGCATTATCGGCCCCAACGGGATTGGTAAATCAACCCTGATGGACATCATTACCCATCGCATCGAACCCGACTCAGGAACAGTCGAAATCGGTTCTACCATTCACTTCGGCTACTTCGACCAACATTCTGATGATGTCAACCTCAACCCCAACCAAAGAGTCATCGACTACCTCAAAGATATCGCCGAACTCGTCAAAACTGCCGATGGTAGCGTCATCACCGCATCCCAAATGTTAGAACGCTTCCTCTTTCCTCCCAACCAACAATACGCACCCATTCACAAGCTTTCTGGAGGAGAAAAACGCCGCTTATTCCTCCTCCGCGTCCTCATGCAAGCCCCCAACGTCCTCATCCTCGACGAACCCACCAACGACCTCGACGTACAAACCCTAGCCATCCTTGAAGACTACCTCGAAGACTTCAACGGTTGCGTCATTGTCGTCTCCCACGACCGCTACTTTCTCGACCGTACCACAGACATGATTTTTGCCTTTGAAGGGAAAGGAATAGTCAAACAATATCCCGGCAATTATTCCGTTTATCTCGACTACAAAAAAGCCGCCGAACAAGCCGCAGCCGAACAACAACAACAAGCACAGACCAAGGTAAAACCCAAGCCAGAAACCTCGAAAAAGCGCAATTCTCAAGATAACAAATCTCGCAAACTTTCCTTTAAAGAAAAACGGGAATACACCGAACTCGAAGACAAAATCCCTCACCTGGAAAGCGAAAAAGAAGCCATCGAAAACACGCTCTACACCAATCCCCCCGAAGATTATACCGAGTTACAAAACCTCACCGAACAACTGGCTCAAATCACCCAAACCATTGACACTGCCACCGAGCGTTGGCTAGAGTTAGCCGAAAGAATTGAAGATTAGAGCAGTTTTTTGACGCGAAATCTCTCTTGCTCTCGACTCACAAGCTTGCATTGTCTTTGGTTGCTAATTTAAGAACTGACGCGGCGAATTTCCGAGTAAAAAGCTGCCCGCGAAAAGCGATCGCTCTCTTTAATTAAACTGGTACGCATCCGTAAATTATCATTAGCAAACCAGATTCTTTCTTCGGTGTAAAGGCTGTCGTTTTCCGTTACCAAAGTAATGGCTTCGCTTTCGTCAATACTGTAATGACCTGTCATTACTGGGGCTTGAGGACTATTCACTTTTTGAGCAATCTTACCCGTTGTCTCATTTTCAGCATTGGGAATTGCCACTAAAATCGCAGAACCCTTTTGCTTATCTTTACCGTAATCGCTGGAGTTATCCCAACTAACTTTAACGCCCACTAAATTTGAATTAATATCAAAACCAACCGCTTCGCACAAACTTTTCACTTCGTCAGTATTGGCGGCTAAATCAGTAATAGAAAGTTCAGCTTTCCCGTCTCCCATATCTTGACGAGTCAGTTGGTAATGAGTTCGCTGCGATAGCCATTGACCAGCACTTTTTTCAAAAAATTCTTTGATGTTCATCCTTGGTTATTAGTTATTAGTTATTAGTTATTGGTTGTTTGTTATTTGTTGTTCGTCTACATCCCCCCTCTCCCC
>JAWQFT010000088.1:0-21561 GCA_035968055.1 Jaaginema sp. PMC 1080.18
TGCCCGTTGGTTTGCCCTCGCTGTCTGGCTTAGTACTTTCTTCAGCAAGCCCTATATTACTGGTAATCGACGCTCGCGGTCAGCAGCATAGGCAATACAAGCTTTTAAATCTTCTTGTGTGAGATCGGGAAAATCATCAAGAATCTCAGCTTCACTCATCTCAGAAGCGAGGTATTCAAGCACTTCATAAACGGTAATTCGCAAGCCTCGTACACAAGGTTTACCGCCGCGTTTGTTGGGTTCAATCGTGATATAGTTTCTGTAGTTCAATGTAGAAATTACCGTCACTCCCTGTTTGCCCTGTAGATTATCTTATACGCTTCGTTCCTTGAAAAACTTTCTATAGCACTATGGCAAACCGTCGGTACGCTTCGTACAAATCGGAATTTAGAAGCCCATCTCCCGTGGGAGAGGGGTTTGGGGTGAGGGCTGATGACAACTCTTATGTCCGCTCCTCAAAAACGTACTGCTATACCAGCCCCAACATTCCTGAGAACAATGTCATGGCTGCGATTAAGATAGGGGAGTGAGTCAGGTCGAGGAGAGTACATGAGTTTGCAGGCGGGTGATAGTCTGGATGGGGGAAAATATCAAATTGTGCGATCGCTCAATGAAGGAAGGGTCGGGATTAGTTATCTGGCCGAACGTAAGGGGCGCGATCGCATTGTTATCAAAACCCTACGAGATGAGGTTTTGGCTACCCTAACCCCAGACCAACGGCATAGGTTAAATAATAAGCTCATCGAGGAAGCAGTGCGGTTAGCCCGTTGCCATCATCCCCACATTGTCCGGTGTTTTGGTTCATTTCTGGAACAAAGTCGTCAGGCGTTTATTGTCATGGAATTTGTAGCGGGGGATGACTTAGCAAGTTTGCCCCAGAAAACCCTGCCCGAAAAAGAGGCGTTGACTTATATCCGCCAGGTAGGAGAAGCCTTAACCGCAGTGCATCAAGAGGGATTTATCCATCGAGATATTAAGCCCGCTAACATTATGCTAAGGGCGGGAAAATCCGAGGCAGTGCTGATTGATTTTGGCGTGACCAAGGGGTTTGACGAGACCCTCACTTCTATTGATTCGAGCAATACTGACGGCTTTAGCCCCTTGGAGCTTTACGATCCGAGTGAGCAAGCGCAACCTTATTCCGATGTCTATGGTTTAGCGGCGACCCTCTACACCCTATTATCAGGTACTATTCCCCCGAATGCCGAGGATCGAGCCAAGTTACCACGCAGAGATCAAACCTTACCGGACATTCCCGGCGTGAGTCGCGAAACCAATCGGGCAATTGGTAAAGGGATGGAAGTGGATTATGAAGACCGCCTCCAAACCGTTGAGGCGTTTTTAGCTTTGTTGCCGATTTCCAAAAAAGCTGAACCATCACCCCCACCGCCCTCTCCCGATCCTAATTATCGGCTAAATCTTCTTATGTTCTATGCAGCGATAGTAGCAATTCTTGTGACGATTATTGTCGGGATTTTTGCCCAAGATATTCGCAGAGGTATCGACAATTGGTTCTTTTCGCCGGGTGTAGAGGAAAACTCCGAACCTTAAAATAAGCCAGACAACGGTTCAGTCGAACCTTACTAAGCTACCTGGCTAGGGTTGATTTTCGGATTCTGTCACCAAAATCGCAGGAACAAAGCTGGACTCTTCCCAATACCCTTGAGCAATTCCCATCGCTCAATTCTGATGAAGAAGAGTGCTGCGTCCACAAGACAAACACGAAACCCAAGTTTGTTGTTGATGTTGTCGCGTTGGTTGTGGTTGCGGTTGGCTGAACGGCAGTTAATCGGGTTGTTGTTCCAAGAACCGCCACGCAGTCGGGCTGCTTATCCCCTCTTCAATGCCTTGACTTAGCAAGGGAACTGAATAGCTGTTGTTGTAGCTGCCAAGTATCGCCGTGGTTTAGATGGGCTTGCCAGCTTTGCAAGGATTGATTCACTTGCTCTTCGGTCATTTTACCTTGAGCGAGAGCCTGTTGCATTTGTTTAAGTCTGCGTCTTCCCCGGCGTAGATTGGCGGTGCGAACGCGAGTGTGAGTTGGAAACACGCGAAACCCTACAAAATTTGCGCCGTGGTGGGTGCTGAATAATTGGCTTTTAATCGGATGAATTTTTAAGCGGAGTTGAGCTAAATGGTTCTCAATAGCGGGTCTGGCGGCGGCGAGAATATCTTGATTATCTGCAAACAGAGCAAAGTCATCGACATATCGTAAGTATTTTTTAATCTTGAGATGTTCTTTAACAAAATGATCGAGGCTATTGAGATAAATATTGGCGAAAAATTGACTGGTTAAGTTGCCAATGGGGAGGCCGCGTTTGCGTTCGAGGGGCATTAATAAATCATCGTCCGGGAAGTGGTGAATAACCTGAAATTGGGGGTTGCTATTGTCGATGATGGTGTTGATAAGCCAGAGGGTATCTGGACATTTTATTTTGCGGCAAATAAGCGATTTTAAGATATCGTGGTCAATGCTGGGAAAGTATTTCTCAATGTCGCACTGAAGGACGTAGGGAGAAGACCGTAAAAAATGAGTGAATCTTTTGAGAGCGCGATGAGTGCCGTAGCCTACCCGATTGGCATAAGAATCCGCGATAAAAGTTTGTTCAAAGATGGGATTGATAATGGCGCAGAGGGCATGGTGAACTACACGATCTCGGTAGGGAGCGGCGGAAATCATGCGGGTTTTGGGTTCTTGGATGTAAAAAGTGCGATATTCCCCCGGTTGATAGGTTTTGTCGCTGAGGGCTTTTTGAATTTGGAGTAATTCTGATTCGAGGTTGTAGTTAAACTCCAAAACATTATCGCGAAATCGCTTGCCTTTTTGGGCTTGACGGGCGGCTAGTAATAGGTTTTCAAAGCTAATAATTTGGGGATAAAGATTGCCGTGGCGTTTCATTTTTTTGTTGTTTTATCCAACCTCCCAGGTTATTGCCGATGTTTTGGAGAAGTTGGTTGATGTATTGATAGCGTTCAACGGAAATCAGCTTAAAATCGAGTAATAAGCGGGTTTGGTAGCGTAAAATATCGAGTTGGGTGTTGATTTCCTCTAATGTTTTCAGCTTTTCGCGAGCATATCTTGCCCGGATGAGCATTTCTAAGATATCATAAAGATTGGAAACAATCCGATCGCCAAGGGTAAATTTATGGGTTTTGGGTAATCGATTCAAAATCGGGACATACCACTGAATCAGATCGTAGGTTTTCTGGATAATCGGTAGTTCTTTCATATAAAAAATTTAAAAAAGCTCCCTTCGGTCGCTTTAAGAAGGGTAAAGGAGAAGAAGGGTATAGTGCAAAAGTACTATAGGGCAGAGGGCTAGGAGAGTCCTGCGTCCACAAGACAAACACGAAACCCAAGTTTGATGCCGATGAAGTCGCGTCGGTTGTGGTTGCGGTTGGCTGAACGGCAGAGAATCGGGTTGAGGTCCCAAGAACCGCTACGCAGTACAAATGTTCTATTATTTTCTTCTAACAAAACCTTAAGATTTTCTGAAGGCTTTTGATAACGATTATCATTCTTGTTTATTGTCTCATCCCATACTTTCCCATCTCCTGGCGCATTTTGATAATTGTCGTGAAAGGGGTCAAAACACCACTCCCACACATTACCATGACAATCATACAACCCGAAGTTATTGGCAGGAAAACTGGCGATTGGGGTCGTTTCTTCTCGATATTGCCCCTTAGCTTCTTCGGCAGAGGTGTAATTCCCATTGTAATTAGCAATATCGGTGGTCAGGGCTTCCCCAAAAGCAAAAGGAGTGGTTGTTCCAGCGCGGCAAGCATATTCCCATTGGGCTTCGCTGGGGAGGCGATATTCCTTGCCCGTTAGCTTGCTCAGTCGAGCGCACCACTCCACCGCATCATACCAAGACACAGATTCAACGGGACGATTGCCGCCTTTGAAACGGGAGGGGTCGGGGTCTAAATCCCGGACGATTTTGCCGACTTGCGTCACCACAACTCGCCATTGGTCTTGGGTAACGGGAGTTTTGCCCATCAAAAAGGGGGCTATCTGGACGGAATGCTGGGGACTTTCCCACCTAAACCAATCCCTCTCATACTTTTTACACAACTGCTCAATTTCTGCCTCCTCTGTCCCCATTAAAAACTTGCCTCCGGGAAGTTGCACCAGGTCTAACTGCACTCCCTGTCCCAAGTCCTGGGGATAGTACTGCGCCTGACTGGGTATTTTCTCAATGATTTGGCCCTGACGGTTAACTCGCACCGTCTCAAAGCTAAAAGACGGTAAACCCCCGTCGGGATTCGGCAACAATGCCAACCAAGCTGCTATGGTTTGGGGGCGGTCTTCCGGTTCTATGGCCATCCCCTGTTTAATGGCGTTTTGCAGTTCTTTCGACCAATGCTGCGGAATCACCAGGCGGTCTCTCCTCAACCGCATCGTGGCAATCGGCGGTAACTGCTTCGTCAGCAAGTAGTACAACGTCGCCGCCAAAGCATAAACATCAGTAAATTCCCCCCGGTGTTCCTGTGCTTCGTACTGCTCAATCGGCGCAAAACAAGGCGTAAGGGCATAGGTATGGGTTTGGGTCAAGTTGGGGATAAACTCCCGCGCAATGCCAAAGTCAATCAGCACCGCCTCATCTGCGGGTAAGCGCACCATAATGTTTTGGGGCTTGATGTCCCGATGCAGCAATCCCTTATCGTGCATGAAGCTTAAGGCTTCTCCGGCTTGCCGGATGTAGCGCAACGCCACCGCCTCAGACAGCGCCCCCCCGCGCCCGACTCGCTCTCCTAAATCCTGCCCTTGGATGTATTCCATCACCATACAGGGCAGCCCTTCGTGGTTGAAGTGATTTTCTACCTTGACAATATGCCGATGGTGACAGATGGCAATTTTAGCGGTTTCTCGGTCAAAGTCCCGCAGATACTTATCTCGATACTCGATGTTCTGGGCCTCGGTCATTACTTCGTCTTTGAGGGTTTTCAGTACCCACTGCTTATTCTGACGGTCTTTGACTAGGTAGGTGATGCCAAAACCGCCTTTTTTGAGCAGTTTTTCAATAGTGTAGCGGTTGCCAAAAATTTTCGTACCCGGTTGCCAAACCATAAACCCGAAAGAGAGACTTCCCTTAGTTTACCGGAACGGAAGTTTGAACGGCCACCCCCTTTCAGGATTTCAAAAAAACGAGCGAGAGGTTTAATGAGGAGAGAGATTGTTCAGAAATATCAATCCGGTAGGTCATGTTTCGCTCGCAACTGCATAAAAGCCTCATCAAGAGGCATCCCTTGCCCGTTTTCAAACTCGGCTACACTTTGACGAATCCCTGCCATAGACTCCAAAAGTGCTACGCGGTCTAGCAAATCTTGATAGCTTTGGGCATCTTGTACCACAACTGCTGCTTTGCCGTTGACGGTTAATACCATAGGTGCGCCGGTTTCCTTGAGTTTGGTTAAAAATGCTTTAGCCCCACGCTGAAATTCTGAGAGAGGATGGATATGGCGAAGATTGACTGTCATGGCAGGATTGGCAAAAAAACACGAAATTTCAGGTTAATTATACAAAAATAATTTGTCAAAGCAGTCGGCGGTGGAATTGTAACGTCCCAATCTCAATCATTATCAGCCAGGGGGAAGCATTTTAGGTGAAACAGTCCAGTAGTGGCGTGACACAGCTAAAATGAGGCTATAAGTAGGGTGTCGTTAGCGCAGCGTAACGCACCGAAATACAAGCATTTTGGCGGTAATGACTATCGCACAACTTAAGGTGTGTCACGGCAGTAGTGGCGTGACACACTTTAAATGGTGGGTTACGGCGGATAGCTAGATTGCAGTCATAGCGAAAGTTTTAGCCGCCTAACCTACCCTACATCAAAGCCTCATTTTAGCTGTGTCGCGCCAGTAGATGAAATTAGAGCAGTTGTCCTCTGCAAGTTTCGAGATGTTATTCAGTTGCGGGAGAGAGCAAGTACAAGCCTGGGGTATCGTTGATTACTGTAGGACATCTCAAATTCTACCTCGGCTTAACCCGAACTGACGTTAGATGAGGATTGCCTTTACCAAATAAAAAAGAGAATAAAGGAAACCTAACTTGTCTCCTTTCTTCTCTTCACTAAATCGATAGATTTAAGGCAATGCCATTAATACTCAGGAACGGAAGCATCAACTTCGCGACTCCAAGCTGTAATCCCACCGACGACATTTGTTCCCTCAATACCATGCTCTTTGAGGATGTTTAGGGCTTTCGCTGAACGTCCACCCATCTTACAATGAGCAATGACGCGATGGCCGTTGGCTAACTCTTTTACCTTTTCGACACCCTTGCCATCTTCGATATCCGGTAGCGGGACTAAAACAGAACCCGGAATGCGGGCAATTTCGTACTCGTTGGGATTGCGGACATCGACTAAAACATAGTCATTTGCATCGCTATCCAGTAATTCTTTTAACTCTTGGACGCTGATTTCAGACATAGCTTGGCGTTGTTTCTCCTCCTCGGCTTTGGCTTGGGGAATCCCACAAAATTGTTCGTAATCAATTAGTTTTTCAATCACCGGACGTTCGGGATTGGGTCGCAGTCGTAACTCGCGGAACTTCATATTCAACGCATCGTACAACAGTAAACGCCCACTGAGGGTGTTCCCCGTTCCCAGAATTATTTTAATGGTTTCTGTGGCTTGAATGCAGCCAATGATGCCCGGAAGCACCCCTAAAACGCCGCCTTCAGCACAAGAAGGGACCATTCCCGGTGGGGGGGGTTCGGGATACAAATCGCGGTAATTCGGCCCGTCTTCGTAGTTGAAAACGGTGGCTTGACCTTCAAAGCGGAAAATCGAACCGTAGACATTCGGCTTACCTAGCATGACGCAAGCGTCGTTGGTGAGGTAGCGAGTGGGGAAGTTGTCCGTTCCGTCTACGACTACATCATAAGGCTTGAGGATGTCGAGGGCATTTTCCGAACTCAGACGGGTTTCGTATAAATCTACCTGACAAGCGGGGTTAATTTCGAGAATGCGTTGTTTGGCTGAGGCAATTTTGGGTTTACCTACCCAGGATGTGCCGTGGATGATTTGACGCTGTAAGTTGGAACTGTCTACTACGTCAAAGTCTACGATACCAATGCGACCAATTCCGGCGGCGGCAAGATACAGTAAGAGGGGCGAACCTAAGCCACCTGTGCCGATACAAAGGACGCTGGCAGATTTTAGGCGTTTTTGTCCATCCAAGCCCACTTCTGGCAGAATAATATGGCGGGAATAACGCTCGTATTCTTCCTTATTGAGTTGGATTTCCTCCAAATTAGGATTTAGCATAATGATTTGTTTGGGGATGCTGTTCTTTACCCTTGGGTCAAGAGGAATATTGTAACGTCATTCTTTAGCCTTGTCTTGGAGGCTGTTGGTATTCGTAATGGTTTGTTAAGTTATGCCCCACCGCAACCGCCACAACCCCCACCACAGCTACTTCCACAGCTACTTCCGCAACTGCTACCACTACTACTTGTGCAGCTACTTCCGCAACTACTACTGCTGCTACTACTACTGCTAATGCCAGAGAAGATGGTATTGCTTATGTTACTTAATTCTAGTTTGCTAATAACATCGTAATTTGTGCCAAGGAGTACGGAACTGCCATACAGGGCAAGGGCAAGTTCGGGTAAGTTATTTTTGAGGTTGGGTTCGTGTTTTACTGTAGTTTTAATGCCTTCAAAGGCTTGTTGTAGTTGTGCCAAATATTGACGACCGCGATAACTTAATCTTGGCGGTTTGCAAACATATTTGAGAATAATAGAAGCAGCAATTCCCATAATGATTAAAAAGCCGACGTTAGTATAACCATTGGCAAGGGCAACGACTAATTTATGCAGTCCTAAGCTAATAATGATAAAAATGCCCAAGTTACGCATTTGTTTGATGTTGCGATGGGTATTAAAGAGAAGTTTGTGTTTTTCTAATGTGTCTTCGTAGGGAAAACAAGCACTGACTAAGCCATTCTGATAAGAAAAATTGACTAAGTTACGAACTGTTTGCGGGGCAGTAAACCAGCTATATGCTTCTTTTTCAATGGGATGAAAGGCGGCTAATTCTTGATTATTAGGTTGCTTGGTAGTTCGAGCGATTTTGGTATCAAATGTACCTAAATTAGCAGTTTGATATTCGAGATATTCTTTTTGAATCAGGTTAAGGAGGGCGACTTTTTGGACTTCGTTTTCTTCTCCCCGGAGATAGGCGATTTCGTAGGGGTCGGGGTGTTGCGGGATGGGCATTGGTGGTAAATTGGCGGTAGAATCGCGATCGCGCAAACTTCTCCGACACAATACAATCGTGAGGGTAATTACAATCCCGTAAAATAACAAAAATAACGGCCCGTACATGGTGGCGATAAAGTTGCCCCAGAAATTATCTAGAATAATAGCTACCAAAAAGGCAATGATGGCATACAGAGCAAGTTGGGGCTTATTACTGATGATGTTATCCATCGGTATTTTATTTCTCGATTTACTTTGATTTAACTACGCGATCGCGTCTTTTGATTCCAGAAATTTACATTTTGTTATTAGCGCTAAGGGTTGCGTTTACCCCAGAGTCTCCTGATTTTCTGTTAGGGGTTATTAGTTCATTATTAAACCATTACTGGCTGTTTATTTTCTACATAACCTGTAACTTTAAATTTACCCCCCGTAGGAACAATAGTAATGCCGCGACGCACGGGTTTAACGGGGACAGAAGTATCGAGTTCGAGTTGTAATTGTGCCAACATTGTTCCTAAAAGTAACTTCATTTCATACAGGGACAATGCCATACCAATACAACCGCGAGAACCGCCACCAAAGGGAAAATGCTCAAAAGGAGAAACCTTGCGTTCTAAAAACCTTTCTGGCTGAAAAGTATGGGAATCGGGGAAGCTTTCAGAACGGTGATGAGCGAGATAGATGCAAGGAATTAAAATTGTCCCTTTTTGATAGGTTATGCCTTGAGTAGTGAGGGGCTTTTTGACGATGCGGGGCTGGGAAATTAAGGCAATGGGATAAAGTCTCAAGGTTTCTTGGCAAACAGCGTTTAAGTAGGGCAAACTCACTAATTCTTCGGGAGTATAGTTTGTTCCTAATTCAGCGATTTCCTGTTGTAATTTCTGGCGAATATGGGGGAGATGATACAGCCAATAAAACGCCCAAGCGAGGGAGGATGCGGTGGTTTCGTGACCGAGAAAAAGCAAAGTAAGCAGTTGGTCTCGCAGTTCGATATCGGTCATTTGCTCGCCGTTTTCATCTTCTGCGGACATGAGCAAGCTTAAGATATCGGTTTTTGCTTGATAGTTCTGTTGGCGACGTTCGCTAATTTCGGCATAAATTAGACGGTCAATTTCGGCTTTGCGACGAACAAAATGCCCCCAAGGACTCCAAGAACCTAAGTCTTTTTGAAGCGGAGGAAAGAAGAAGAAACTGGAGTAAATAGGGTTGGTAATGGCTTCGAGTAAACTGCTAATATTATGCTTTAATTGTTGATAGCGATCGCCCGGTTGAATGCCAAATACGACTCGTAAAATGACCTCTAGGGAAATGTCAGACATGGGAGCGCGAATCGTAAAGGGGGTATGATGAGGGAGATTCGCGATCGCCTCCTGAGTCAGTTGACAAATTAGTTCGCCATAAGTTTTGATGCGATCGCCGTGCAATGGTGGCATAAGAAGTTTACGCTGACGGCGATGTCTTTCTCCGTCGAGCATAATCAGCGATTTATCCCCTGTCAAGGGACGGAAAACGTGGGTGACTTTCCCCAGTTCAAATTGCCCCGGTTCGGCGGTAAAAACGGCTTGTACGGCTTCGGGATTGCCCAGAAACACGACGGGAGGGGAGTTTAAACCTAGGATTTTTGCTGTGAAGGTATCACCGTAGCGTTGGCGATATTTGTCAAAAAAACGAATGGGATTGACAATAAGTTCGAGGGTTTGTAGTAAAGAAAAGGTTTGAATACCGGGGGGAAGCTGCATGAAGCGATTTACATTTGAAATTTGCTTTTTTGATGATAGCAAAGGACGCTTTATTTTTTCTCAGAAATTGGCAATATTTAAAAGTTTAATTAGAGTGAGAAGATTTATTTTTTGCAAGGGAGCGTTGCACGACTTCTAAGCTAAGAATACAAGTTATAAGCCACACTAATCCGGCTGCGTAACCGGCAATAACATCTGTTGGCCAGTGTACGCCTAAATATAAGCGACTTAAACCAATTAAAAAAATGAGGAGGGTAGCGAGAGCGTAAATTGTGCCTTGAAACTTACGAAAGCGGATGGCTAATAAGTACGCTAGAAAGCCATAAACTACGAGAGAAACCATAGCATGACCGCTCGGAAAGCTATTATATTGTACGTCAACAATGCGCTCCCACAAAGCCGGGCGATCGCGAGCAAAAACATATTTTAGTAAAAAGTTTAAACCCCAAGCTCCTGCTGAAGCAATACCAATGGTAATTGCACCTGCTAAACGCTGCCGTCGCGATAAAATTATGGCGACTAAAATACTAACAATTGTGACACTCCAAGGATCGCCGAGGAAGGTAATTGCAATCATAATCCGGTCGAGTATGGGATTATGTATTGTCTGGAGTGTATGTAAAATACTGGTGTCAATAGCGGTAGTTTCTTTATCTAATACTTTGTCAGCAATTTCTGCAAAGCCCCACAAACTTAAGCCCGCGATCGCAATACCAATCACCCAAATGGTAGAAAATAAAGAGATTAAAGTTGGATTGACTTTGCTTTGCCAAAAAGTGATTAATTGCTGAGTAATATTAGACCAACTTGGAAGAGACATATTGCAGTTATTAGTATTTTTGCCTAACGGGTTTTACCGAGTTGCTGTCAAGCTTGATAAGCTTATCATAATCTCTCCGGGTGAATTTAGCAATTAGTTAGGCGATCGCACATCTGGCTAAAGAAATAAAACTTTTATATTTATCGGCGATCGCCTCAGTGACAGAAGTCAATATATTGAATTAAAAAATGCTGAATATCTGTTTCTTTAGAGAGAGTAACGCTATTCAAAGTTTTGTTAAGTTAAGAAATGAAAACGAAAACCTCACCAAACTATTTATCATGGGAAATATTGAAAATCAAGTTAAATCAGCTAAAGAAACGATAACAAAGCCCCTGCCTTCTCCCGAACCAATGAAAGCAGAATCGAGCGCAGAAGAGCTTAAAGAACGCTTAGAATGGGGCGAACCTGCTTTAACCATTGTTGATGTGCGCGATCGCGATTCTTACCGATTAGAACGGATTACTGGCGCAATTAATATGCCTGTTGACTCTTTAGTAGAAACTGCGAAAGATAGCTTAGAAAATAATCGCGATATCTATGTTTACGGTCAAAATGATGCCGAAAGCAATACTGCTGCTGGTGAATTAACTGCGGCGGGCTTTCTTAAGGTTGCTCAAATTAAGGGCGGCTTAGAAGCTTGGATTAATATTGAAGGGCCGACAGAAGGAACTAGCCCCAATAAAGCCAAAGCTGACCAGTTTAATCCTGCTGAACCTTTACAACAATCCTTAGAACAAAAATCCTAGATTTTTGAGTTGAGATTACCCTAAATAACAAGGATGTAACTATCCTTGTTATTTTTTTTATCTGTCTTAAGTTAGATAAACGAAATCCAGCGATCGCTATACTTCTGTCTAATGAAAGAAGATCGAAAATCATAAAGCAACCTAGAATTATAAGAATAGTTTAAAAAATCATTTTTGTAAGTTAACTTTACTTCGACATTTCTTTTGCTTGCTACACACATCAACTTAGAACATCGTATCAAGAAAAACATCAAAAGACGAATTTAAGTTATCGAAGCCACAAACATTTTGAGTAAAAGCAATCATGTATCACCAATGTCCTTATTGCTCTGGTAAAGTATTAAGACATATCAGTGCAAACCGCATCTACTGGTATTGTGGAAGATGTCACCAAGAAGTTCCCCTGCTCAAAATAACTCAAAGTAAAATTGCTAACGCGATCGCTCCTAAAAAACACACTTTTACTTCCTCTTTATCTTCCTACCATTAAAATATTGCCAATCTTCAAAGAAACGTTTGCGGTCATATCCTTTTGGGCGATCGCCTCTCCAAAAAAACTATACTGGAGGTGCGAAAAAGTTGGTCAAAGGGAATGACTCAAATTCTTGTCGGCGCAATTAGTAGCTATCCGGGAGTGCCTTCTGCTGATTGGCTATGGCAGCAAACACCTTATCCCTTCGGGGTTTGGCGGACAATGCAACTACAAGCCAAAGCTGCGAAACCCGATTTTCTGCTGCTGTATCAATACGACTTCCCGCAACCCCCACCCCCTCTTACTTGGAAACAACGCCTGCGAGGTCAGAAACCGCCTTCTTTGGTAGATATTCCTTCCCAGTTGCGGGGCGTACCCCAAGACCGCATTATGTACTTAATGCGCGAACCGCCTTTAGCCGAAATTGTTGAGAAAAATCAACAAAATTATCAAACAGCCCAGAAATATTGCGGCTATGTTACCGGGCCTGATGACTTCGCTCCAAATCCGGGCTATATGCCTGCAATTTGGTACTATAGCGGCTCGTTTCGCGAGTTGGATGAGATGGGAGTCCCCCCGAAGGTGCGACGGTGTTCCTGGATAACGTCGGGCATCTCACGGACGGAAAATCATCGCAAACGGCTGGCGTTTCTGCAAATGTTGGTCGATAGCGATCTAGAATTGGATGTGTATGGCCGCGGCTTGCCGGAGTGGGCAAAAAGTCCGGGGGAAGTTAAGAATAAATCCCACGCGATCGCGCCCTATTACTATAACCTCGCGATTGAAAATTACGCCGAGAACGATTGGTATGTCAGCGAAAAGCTGTGGGATGCCCTTCTTGGTTGGAGTTTGCCGATCTATTATGGCGGTTCGGCAGCCGATAAGTTGTTACCACCAGGTAGTTTTTTGCGCCTTCCCAGTCAGGACGAAAAAGGGTTAGCTTATATTCAGGAAGTTACTTCTAGTTTGGATGCTTGGCACGAAGCCCAAAACGCGATCGCTGAAGCCCGACAAATTATTTTACACAAGTTGAATCTGATGGCGTGGCTGGAAGATTTTGTCACTCAATAGTAGGGTTTTTTCAGTTATCAGCGATTAAGGGGCAGCTTTTTCAGTTATCAGTCATCAGTCAACAGTCATCAGTGTTTTGGGCAGTGGGCATTGGGGATGTTGGCGAACAACCAACAACCAACAACCAACAACCAACAACCAACAACCAACAACCAACAACCAATAACTAATGGACGGAATTTGCACTCTGGGAAACGATCGCGTTTGCGACCAAATTATTGCCCTTCTCAATAGTATTGACGCAATTACTGACAATCAAATGCCCGTTTGCATTTATCCTTACGACGAGCAAATTGCGAAGTTAGAAGCGGCGATCGCCCATCGTCCCCAGGTACAAATTTATCGCGATCGCGCTTCAATGGACAAGTGGGATAACTTCGCTCGTAATGCTTGGGATACTCACCCCACGGCTCGTGCTGAATGGCAAAGTGTCGGTAGTTCCAGTTATCATCGTTTCGGTACGCATCGCCGTTATTGCGCCTTTGACGGGCCATTTGAGCGCTTTCTCTACATGGATGCTGATACTTTGCTTTTGAACTCCCCTAATTTTATTTTCGCTCAACTGGAGAACCAAGATTGTATCGTCTACGACTTTCAATACAAAGACTTGAGTCACGTTTACGCGGTCAATTCTCCAAAACTCCCGGAAGTTTTCCCGCCTTCTCGCTTAGAAACTGAAATCTTTTGTTCGGGTTTTTATGCCTCGAAAAAAGACTTATTTGAGGCGGAAAAACGGGATTGGATTCTGACTCAACTGGGGCAAGAAGAAAGCGAAATATTGTATCCTATGGCCCCAGATCAAACTTTATTAAATTACATGATGATGCGACCTGGGCAAAAACTCTATAACTTTGCCTTAGAACTACCTCCCGAAGAACGAACGGGCTGCTGCGTCACTTCTCCCCATTTCACCATCCAAAATGCCCTTGCTTATGACGAAAATAAACGTTTAACTTATCTACACTATATTGGTATTTCTTCCCAAATATTTACCAAAGTTTGTCATGGCGAAAATTTAGACTTTCCCTATCGCGATATCTTCTTACATTACCGCTATCTCCACGAACCGGAAAAACGACCAAAATTTAAAGGTAAAGCTAAAGCTTATAATGCCTCTCCGAGCTTGGCTGATAAAGTGATGAAAAAACTGGGAATTACTCGTTAAGGAATATAAGATATGCGCGGAATTTATATCGTTGGGAATGATAAAGTAGCTGACAACGCGATCGCACTACTCAATAGTATTCGCTGTTATGACAAAGAAGTTCCAATTTACCTCATTCCTTTTAACGAAAATTATCACAACCTAGCCACTGCTGTCCAAACTAAACATAATGTACAACTCTTTCCCGATTTAACCTTAGTAGAAACTTGGACAAATAAAATTGCCGAGATTTTTGACCGAGATTTTCTGAAATTGCCCAATAAAATGCGTAAACTCGTGCAGTGGTTTGGCCCCCTCGATGAGTTTCTATATATTGATACTGATATTATCGTATTTGAAGCGATCGCCAATGTCCTCAATTATCTCGAAAACGCCGAATTTTTGTGTTGCGATTATCACTTCTCTGGGCGCGGCTTAGAAGACGTTTTCTCCCCCTATGTCCGGGAAAATAACATATTTAGTGAAACCGAATTACAAGACGTTTTTAACAGTGGTTTCTGGGGCGCACGCAAAGACATTTTAACCCCAACAAAACTCGAACAATTGCTGCGGGAATGCGCTCAACATCGCGAATATTTCGACTTTTCTCGCGGTACAACCGATCAGCCCATTTTGAACTATATTATTCTGAAAGCCACCACCCAGCGCGTTAACTTAGTTAAACTTTCTGAGAATGAACCTGGCAGTTGGGCAGGGTCTCCCCACTTTCAAGAAAAAGATCGTATCCTATATGATGGCGATCGCCGTTTGCGTTATCTCCACTGGGCTGGTAGTCCCATGCGTCCTGGCGTCCCTTATCGCGATTTATGGGAATATTACCGCTATTTGGGGGAAACACGCCCTCCGGCTTCCCCAATCCCCCCGCAGCCGAATTTTTGGCAACAACTCGTTACCAAAGCCAAACAGAAACTTAACTTGTCATAATCTGGCTATTTCTCCATCCCCCTGGTTGGAAAAAGCGACTAAATACGCTATATATAAAGATGAGAGAGATTAACAAAAATTTAATTAGAGGAGATTGAAAAGTATGGATTGGAGACTTTTGATTGTTTTATTACCTCTCGCTGTTGCAGGGGGTTGGGCTTTCTTTAATGTTGGTGCGATCGCGATTCGTCAAGCCCAAGCTTTTTTGAATAAAGGCAAAAATGCCTAAATCTAGGTAAAACATTGTTGAAAGCGCAGAAAGTTTAAGCCTGTCCGCAAAGGCAGGCTTTTCGCTGGTTTTAAATCGGAATTTTACCAATTTTCAGACTTGACATATTGCCGGGAATGTGGCCCGTAAATATCAGCAACCGCATCTCTCAGAAAATGATAATTTGCTTCAGAATATAATGGCTGCGATCGCAAATTGCCCGACAACTGTTTGAAGATTGAGACAATTTTAGAACCAGATTGCACAAATCTTCGTAATTTTTGAAACCGGGTTGTGGATGGCGCAGACTAACCGAGGAAATATTGAATAAGGTTAATTACACAACTTATTATTAACAGCAACTTTCTCTAAAAGATTAAGTGGCCCCAATGCTTTTAAATAAGCCAACTGTTGGGAACTTTTGACCAACAAAGCACCAGCAAAACCGAGAGAATTCACAGGAATGCCAGCGTAATCGGCTCGCGATCGCGGTACAATCAATAACCATTGCCGCGTTGCTAGTAAATTGTAGGCTTGGGTGGCATTTTCTCCTTGAATTTCAATCCCCAAATGATGCAGTAAACGACGATATAACGCTAAAGTTGCGGTAGCGGCTTCCGTCAGAGAATCTTGCCAAGAAAAATCAAATTTAGCGATCGCGTGGGGGAAATTAAACACCGGAATCGTCGCAATTTCTGTATCCCATTGGATTTGCGCGATCGCCGGAGCAATCGGTAAACTATACACAGTCTCCTCCGACACCAAAGGGATCAATTGGAGATGTT
Source organism: Jaaginema sp. PMC 1080.18 (assembly GCA_035968055.1). Lineage (GTDB taxonomy): Bacteria > Cyanobacteriota > Cyanobacteriia > Cyanobacteriales > Spirulinaceae > Jaaginema. The sequence continues at coordinate 16,149 of JAWQFT010000088.1, forward strand.
TGTGGGGTTGACTTGCCCCCGCGATCGCACCTCCATTATAAAACGCCAATCCCTCAACCCCAGCTAAACAAGCCCACATCGCTTCAAAGTCATTAATATTTAGCCAATTTTCTTGGGATTCAAAAGCACGAGTAATCATCAACAAATGACGATCCACCACATTATATTTATTCAATAAACACAAATGGGTTTCAGAAATATTCGTGACAAATAACGCTTCTTCATAAGGTAAAAAAGGATTGCCTGTTTGCTGTTTTCTCGCCTTTTCTTTACGCTGAAGATTGAATAAACTCCGCGTCAGAAAACGAATCCCTCGATCTTCAATCCAAGTGCGATCTGTTGGGAGAGATTGTAACGCTCCTTGAGCCAAAGCAGACTGAGTACGAGCTTTGAGTTGAGACCACAACGTACTTGGTTCGAGTTGTAAAGTTGATTTTTCGGACAAGATTGCCAACTCCCGTTGAAAATTCCCAGCAGCACCAATCCATCATATCAGCGCCATTGTGCGATAATAAAGAACGTTTTGCTGAGGATGGCAGGAGCGATCGCGATGTGGCGTAATTTGATAATATTACTTTTATGCTGTTGGCTGCCTGCTCAAAATGCGATCGCGGCAACATTAAGCGATCGCGTGACTCAGTTTCCCCAATGGTCGGGGATCGCTACGGTGGAAACTGCCCAAGGAGACTTGGTTTACCCCGATTGGTTTAGGGGTACTTGGCAAGCTACCAGTACCCTCCGGGAAATGCAAGCCCCCCTCGCTCCCAACCTCAAGACTCCTGGTTTTGAAGGCAATCGTCAGTACCTCGACCAACCTGTTGCTTTCACGGTCAAATTTGGACGCGATCGCGGTCGTAACAACCTCGTAGTGGCCGATCGCGCCTTTAATGGGGATAGTATTGCTAAAGCTTATCTGGGTGCGGCTGTCGTGCGCTCGGTGAAAGTCGATCCCAACAATCCTAACCGTCAGATTACCTTACTCTCTCCCGGTCAACAACTTATCTCAACCGTAACTGGACGTAAAAGCGAAACTGTGAGTCGCGATCGCTTTATTGCTACAGAAATAACTCGTCAAGTCTTTCGGCAACCTTCGCAAATATATATCAATACAGTAGAAATTACCACGGCTTATCAACGTCTCGATCCGCAAACCATTACAGCCACTCAATTTGCCGCCATTTATCTTGCTCCCGAAGACCCCGACTATTTTCAAGCACTTGGCCATCCCGTCGCACTTTATCGCTATGACTTAAATTTGGTAAAAAGTGAGGCGAAAGTAGAATTAGCAAACTAAAAGTTAGTTTAGCTGGATTAGACGGAATCGCGCCCCTATATCCCTAGCTTCTTTCTCAATAATTCGAGAACTCAGCCCGAAAAAGAGGTCACTTACGTCTTTAATCGTTACTCTGTCAGATTGATGGGGATTGATTTAGACCCAAAGAGTTAATCCAATCCCCACTCGTGTTTGATGAACTCTTTGTACATATTTTCACGAGCCAGCATTTGCTCGTAAAGCTGCATCAAAAAGCTTTGGGCTTGCTCTCGGCTCATTTTCTCCACTTGGGTTTGAAATGAGCGGATGTTGAATTGTTGTTCTAAACTGAGGTTGTCACTGGGCTGATACATAATTGTACCTCCAAACTGTTGGGTAATGTTACTTTCTGATTTCTAGCCTCTGTACAGCGAATCCGCACAGGGCTAGGTTTTTTAGCGATGTCCAATTGCCCTTAGTAAAGAAATATAACAAAAAATTGACAACTGGCAAGTCTTCCCCAAGTAAGAAATTCAAGGATTCCTGACTTGTCCAAAGATGGATAGGGATTTACAGATTGTTGTAGCAACTGTTTCTGAGTAAATTTGTTCATTTTGAGCAAATTTAGCGGGCAAGCCAACTTTCCCCTGACTCATGAAGATTAGCGATCGCCCCTCTATAAAATTGTTGTCCGATAATAAACTACGAGAAATTGTGCTAAATTCGCTAGGGCATGATAAGTTGGTAGATGGTGTAAATATTCTGTAACAATTTATCAAGAGTTGCAGATTTAGATTGCTCGCAATACACATCCATGACAAGTTTTAGTCTCCCCGCAGCAGTAAGTTCATTAAAAGTCCCAAAAATACTTATAAGCCTCGTAACCTAAAGGTTAGCGAGGTAAATTAAGATAAGCATGGCATGAAAAAGCAACTTGAAAAACGTATTAGAACCTGTTGATTAGATGGCTTTTGCTGCGGATCGACTGAATACAACTTGTCCAAATCATTCGAGTATTTCAACCTATTGAATCAGGAGTTAGAGGAATAATGTCCACTCGTCTTTATGTTGGCAACTTACCGAAACAAAACATCGAACGGGATGAATTACAATCTGTTTTTGCAGAAGCAGGGACTCAAGTCAGTACCAAGGTCATCAAAGACCGTAAAACTGGAAAATGCCGGGGTTTTGCCTTCATTACAGTTCCCAATGATGAAGTTGCTAACGAGTTAATCGAAAAACACAATGGTGAAACCTTCATGGATTCACCCCTCAAAATCGAAATTGCCCAACCTCGTGCTAAAAGCAAACCGACGAGCAATAAAGGGGAGAGTCCCAGTCCTAGCTCGTCTCCTAGTAACAATCGCCGTAGCGATCGCAATAAAAAACAAAGTAGCAATAATAGTAGTAGCACCGGCAGTTCGAGCGTGCAACCCGATCCCCGTTGGGCCAGCGAGTTAGCTCAAATTAAAGAACTTTTGGCAACCCAAGCCAGCAATTCCTAAAAGCCGTAACTGCTGGGGGATAACTGTGTTGCTGTAGCGGGATATAAGTGAAGGGCGATCGCGCAGTTGCGAACAAAAGCTAAAGCGAAGTCCCAAGGGAGCAAGCAGCCGGCCAATTGGACAGGGGTTGGGGCTGCAAATGCTCTGTGGGTAAAGCCAAGCCAAATCCTTGTCCAAAATTAACACCGTAGTGGCGGCACAGTTGAATATCCTCTTGGGTCTCTAGTCCTTCTGCCACAACCGGACAATTTAACTCCCTCGCCGAGTTTAGCACGCTTTTAAGTAAGATACGCTTCATCGCGTGGCGGCTGCACCCTTGAATCACCCGCCGATCGACTTTGATGGCATCAGGGCTAAATTCGAGTAAATAGCGGTCTAAAAGCGTACAGCCAAACAGATCGTCAATCGCAATGCGGAAGCCTTGTTCGCGCATTTCTACCAAAGAATTGATAATATCTTGACTTTGGCGGAGGCGTTCGAGTTCTGTAAGCTCGAACATAATTTGTTGGGGTTGTAGCCCTAAACCCTTAACTCGCTCTAAATTTTGCGCGACAAAATTAGGGATTCGCAGCAATGTATTCGGAGAAATATTCACAAAAAAGAGTGAATGCGAAATATCGGGTAAAGCCGAGATTGACTCTAAACAACTGATATAAGCAATCTCATCGAAATCGCTCAAAGTTTGGGTAGCGATCGCCGCATCAATCAGTTTTTCTCCATAAACCAACTCACCTTTATGCTTTTGAGCGCGAGCCAAACATTCATGGGCGATCGCCTCTCCCGTAGCCAAGTCGATAATCGGTTGATAATGAAATACCCATTGATTCTCGATTAAAAAACGGAAAAACCAACCGTACTCAAGGGCTTGCGACATTTTACTCAACGGTTGAGCATACAAAAACTCCCGTAAAATTTGCGGTTCGTTCAAAGGCGATCGCGTCATCAAACAGCGCGTATTCGCCAATTCTGTCGTCGATAACGTTTGACTGAGGGCAACAAACAGAGTAGATTTTTGAGAGTCCGTTGCCGTTGTATAAAGCAACAAAGGAGTTTGAGGAAAAGGCTTGTAGCCCATCCTTTTTAATCGGTGTCGAGTTTCAGCCGCAGTCGGTTGTAGAATCAAATGCCATTGTGACTCAGCCGTAGCATGACGAGCGTACACTTGTTTAAGATATTCCTTAATTTCAATCTGTTTTTCAGTAGAGAGCAGTATTCCAAAACTTGAGAGCGAGAGAGATGCTTCATCAATTTTGACACTTTTTCTCCAAAATGTTGCCTTAACATCCGCAACGGCAAGTTACGACACCTATCACAATCATTAAGATCGCACAGGAAAAAGCAACCCATGAGCGCACAAACCGATCCCATCAAACTTATGAAACAAGAAGTAGGCAAAAAAGCCGCTTCTCTCGTCCAATCTAATTCTATTGTCGGCTTAGGAACGGGTTCCACCACCGCCTATGCTATTCAGTTTATTGGCGATCGCCTCAAAGCGGGCGAAATTGAAAATGTGGTTGGCATTCCGACCTCTTTCCAATCCGAAGTTCTCGCTAAAGAATATGGTATCCCGCTTACCAGTTTAGATGCCGTAGAAAGTATCGATATTGCCATTGACGGCGCTGATGAGGTCGATCCCCACTTTAACCTGATTAAGGGCGGTGGGGCGGCTCATACCCGCGAAAAAGTCGTGGATAGCCTCGCTAAACAGTTTATCGTCGTTGTCGATAGTGGCAAAGTCGTCGAAAAGTTAGGCTCAACTTTTTTACTTCCGGTAGAGGTTATTCCGATGGCTGTCACGCCAGTTTTACGTGCCTTAAAAGCCCTAGGAGGTCAACCGGAATTACGCATGGGAGTTAAAAAAGCCGGCCCTGTTGTCACCGACCAAGGTAACTTAGTGATTGATGTCAAGTTTGACGATTTGAGTAATGCCGTCGAATTAGAAAAAACCATTAATAATATTCCCGGTGTGTTAGAAAATGGCTTGTTTGTTAATGTCGCCGATGTAGTTTTAGTCGGGAAAGTAAAAGATAATCAACCTGTAGTGGAAGAACTTTCTAAGGCTTAATTGGGATGATGCAAAAAAGCGTTTTTTCCCTCGGTTTGGCCATGTTAGCCAGTGCGATCGCGTCTCCGGCTGTTCTCGCTGACGAAATGTGGACGACTGAGGAGTATGATGTCGTTTACGAGAGCGATCGCAACCAAACCGCAATTTGGTCTTATGGGGAAGATGGCACAATCTTTATCGACGGTTTAGCCGGAGAATATACTGACCGAGGTTCTTATACAGGATACTGGGTACAACCCACTTCCTCGGTAATTTGCGATACTTACCGCGAAGGTGCAGATGGAGAACCCACTTATTACTGGGGACGATTTGAAATTACCTTCCTCGATCCCGATTTTCCCTCTCGTTGGCAAGCTGATGTCAGTTTGTGCGATCTCGATCCGGTTTTTACTCTCAATGGTACGCCCGTAACGCCCTAATCGCCACTCATAACATTTGAAACGAAGCCCTAGGTGAAATTCATCATCTGGGGCTTCTCATATTAACCCACCCTCGAATCAAAATCTACTAGCTAATTTGGCAATTCCTACTGGCGCGACACACCTAAAATGAGGCTATAAGTAGGGTGTCGTTAGCGCAGCGTAACGCACC
>JAWQFT010000089.1:0-21495 GCA_035968055.1 Jaaginema sp. PMC 1080.18
CATTGCATAGTTCTAATGGATAAAGGCTATATTCATATCTCTATTATGCAACGCCAGAAACCCCACTTTGACAAATTTGTTCGAGGCGATTTAAATCTATGCGACCTTGAGCATCAACGCAGATATAGATAATCTCAGCTTTTCCTTTTTTCGCCAAAGCTTTGCAAGTATCCAAAACTGCTTTGTGTTCTACGGTTGAGACAGCAATACGAGGTAAAACGTCAGGACAAGCCGCAATACAGCCTTGAATGGCAATGTTAATGCTTTCTGTCGCCCCAGAGGTAAAAATAACTTCTTTGGGGGATGCACCGACTAATTGAGCCAGATGTTGTGTTGCGATGGTTACAGCTTTGGCGGCGCGATCGCCCACAATATGATCTGTACTGCTGGCATTCCCAAAATGGGTTGTCATGTATTGACAGACTTTCTGAACCAGAGGTTATATTTTAGCCAATCTTCTGTAATCAAGGTTTGGATTATTATCTAGTATTTTAGAAAACCCGAATCAACAGTTTATGATTCGTTTAGCTGCTGAATCCAAAAAGCGATTTAGAATGATTGCTTCTCAATTTGAAATTCCTGGAATGGATACAAACTAGACTTTTAACCTGTTTCAATTAAATTAATTTTTAATTCGTGATAAATCTCAGAAGATGCGGTGTAGCTGACTTCTTGCGGCAAATAGAAATCATCTGTTGGAAACGCTTGTTGGAGAGCTTGGGCGAACTGCTGATTAAACTGTCGTTCGGCTTGACTGAATAGGGGTGCGGCAATGTAGTATTTCATCAATTCTCTCGATTTAATGGGCTGTGGTTGATTGGGGGTTCGCGATCGCGCTTTCACGGTAAATATTGAGAAGAACTTTCATCGGGACGAGCGTGGAGATAGCGTTCGGTGGTAGCAATACTACTATGACCGAGAGTCGCTTGTACTAAATGCAAAGGAGCGCCCCGGTCGAGGCTGTGGGAGGCGTGGGCGTGACGCAGCCAGTGGGGGGAGACGTTATCCCCATTACCTGCCCGTTTAGCTGCCGCTTTGACGATTCTGACGACGTTACTGAGGGCAAAGTGTCGCCCGGATTTAGTGGCGAAGACGGGGGCGTTGGCGGTAGTTCGCAGGGTTTGTAAATCCATCCACAGTTTGGGGCTAATCAAAACCGAGCGCATTTTGCCGCCTTTGCCCCAGAGATCGACTTGTGCGCCTTGATGCCGGGGTTTGAGGTTGCGCCACTTCAGTTGGCACATTTCGCCGACGCGACAGCCGGTTTCGTAGAGAAAGCGTAGCATAATGCGATTGCGGGGTTTGGGTTCTAAGGCAATTAAGTTGAGGACTTCGGTTTCGCTGAGAATGCGATCGCTTAAATTGGAGCGCTTTTTGGGTAAGGTGACGAAATGACTGGGATTAAGGCTTAAATATCCCACTTTAGTGGCAAAACTCAAAAGGGATTTAACCGCATATAAACGGCGACGTAGGGAACTCACCGCATAGCCTTGTTGCTGTAGAGCCGATGTAAAAGCGGCAAGATCGTCAACTTTAACTTGAGCGAGGGTTTTATTGTCCAAAAAAGCTTCAAAAGCGGCGATATCGCTGCGATAAGCTTGTTGAGTGCAAAGGGATTTGCCTTGTAACCACAAAGCGATCAATTCCGCATCCGAGCGGCAATCGACGATGGAGATGCCTGGAGTGGGGGGACTTTGACGGTCAATATCCATAGGCGATCGCAGCATGAGCCGCAGGGATGGCAATCCCTAGCATACTCTTAATGGGGGCGATCGGGGAGGTCAAATAATACCCACTTATTTGACCTAAAAACCCGCAAAGCAACTCCTGCCCGGAAGTTATGCAGATTAATAACATTACGCGAATTTTTAAGTTAAGGCTTGTCCAGGACGCGATCGCGAAGATATCCGTGTAGCGGCACGCGAAACTGCCCTGAGTTGCATCTCGACTCGTCAACAATGAAAATAATGTTCTTACTGTGACAATTTAGAGAAAGAACCGCAACGCTTTTTGTAAAGTTTTGTAAAATTTGACAGGCTGTGCGTAAACCGACTTATTTTTGAATGAGAGTTTATTAGGAGTTTAATGTTCCCTCTTATCCCTAAATGTGCATAATTAATGCCAGTTGTTTAAGAATCAAAGTCGCGATCGCCTCCATCATCTGGGGAATTATTGCGATGGCTTTCATTCCCAGTGAAGTGCAAGCCCAAGTAATTCCCGATCCTGCCGATACTCGACCCCCACAGCCCGAAATTACGCCTCCTCCCGATACAATTCCTGCACCTCTACCCACTCCTTTAGATATTCCTGACATTCAGCCTTTACCCGAACCTCAAACGCCTTTAGTCGATGAAATTATTGTGCGGGAATATCGATTTGAGGGAAACACTGTTTTTAGCGATGCTGAACTCGCGGCTTTATTGACAGACTATTTAAATCGTCCTCTGAGTTTTATTGAACTTCGTAATGTTCCTAATGTAATTACAAACTACTATATCGAGCAAGGCTATATTACCAGTGGTGCTTTTTTACCCGGAAATATTAATATTGGTCAAGCCGATGCAGCCGTAGTTACGATTCAAGTTTTAGAAGGAACAATTGACGAAATTCAAGTACAAGTTGATGGGAAATTGCAACCCGGTTATGTAGAATCTCGCGTTCGATTAGCCACTAATCCGATATTAAATCAACAGCGTTTACTAGATGGTTTGCGGTTACTTCAACTCAACCCTTTAATTGACAGTCTTTCGGCTGAACTTAGCGCCGGAGTTGAACCAGGAACTAATATTTTAGAAATTAAAATAGTCGAAGCTAATCCCTGGAATATGGAGATTACGGGGAATAATGGACGTTCTCCGAGTGTAGGTAGTTTTCGACGAGGAACAAGCTTATCTCATCAAAACTTTTTGGGAATTGGCGATCGCGTTAGCTTCAATTACGATAATACCGACGGTAGTAATGCTATTAATGCGAGTTATACTGTTCCTATCAATCCGCGTAATGGAACTGTGAGTTTTAGCTACGGCAGTTCCTTTAGTCAAATCATCGATCCAACCTTTGAACGGCTAGATATTGAAACCTATTCTCGTTATTTTCAACTCTCTCTCCGTCAACCCATTTACCAAACCTCCAATCAAGAATTTGCCCTAAGTTTTACCGCTTCCCATAGTGATAGCCAGTCTACCCTTCTTGATATTCCTTTTCCCCTGGCTCCTGGGGCTGATTCGGGAGGGAGAACTCGCGTTACTGCATTGCGATTTGGTCAGGAATGGACGCAACAAAATGCCAATCAAGTTTTTGCAATTCGCTCTCAACTTAGCTTGGGAATTGATGCCCTTGATTCTACTATTAACAGCGATGCTCCTGATAGTAACTTTTTTAGTTGGCGGGGTCAAACTCAATGGGTACGTTTGTTGGGAACGCCCACAGGAACACCAGCCCTCGCTCCTACCTTAATTTTACGCGGCGATTTGCAATTTGGCGATCGCCCTCTCCTCCCTGTCGAACAGTTTGGAATTGGGGGTTTAGGAAGTGTCAAAGGCTATCGTCAAGATCAACTTTTAACCGATAATGGTATCTTTGCTTCTGCGGAAGTTCGTGTTCCGGTTTTTCGAGTTCCTGAATGGAATTTGGGAGCGCAAATTATTCCTTTTATTGATTTTGGTACGGGGTGGAATAGTGGGAATAGTGAAACCCCCAGTCCGAATACTCTAGTTTCGGTAGGGTTGGGTTTACAAATCATTCAGTCCCAGAATTTTAGCGCTCGCTTAGATTGGGGTGTCCCGTTAGTTTCTTTATCTTCTAGTAACCAGACATGGCAAGAAAACGGTATCTACTTTTCAGTTCAATTCAAGCCTTTTTAAAACTTTTTCATCAGGGCTTGCATCGTTTTTATTTAACTCTTTTTACAGTGACCTTGTTGCTAACTATCTATGTTCATTCTCAGCCTGTTATTGCTCAGTCTACGAGTTATCAGGAGTTACTCGATGACGCTGAAAATGCTTATAATTCAGGAGAAATAGAAGACGCGATCGCGCTGCTTCAACAAATAGCGCAACAGGGAACAATATCCCAAAAAATAACAGCCCAAATTAACCTGTCTTTGGCTTATCAAAGTTTAGGAGAATGGACTCTGGCTCAAAATAGCTTGACTGTGAGTTTTGAGCTAATTCCCCAAATTGCTGAGTCACGCGATCGCACTCTTTCTCTTGCTCAAGCATCGGAAACTCAAGGAAAACTTCACTTCACTTTAGGCAATTTCTTAGAAGCTTTAGAAAGTTATCAAACCGCTACTCAGCACTTCCAAGAATTGCTTAACTCCAACGATTCTAATACTTTTTTTGTCACCTCGGTCTTCCGTAACAACTTACATCAAGTCACCGTTTTAAAAGAAATGGGGCGCTATCGTCGCGCTTTAAAACAGTTAGTTCCTCTTGTCGAGTTTTTATCCAAAAATGATGAGTCAATCATTCAAGCCAATGCACTACATCTGCTGGCAAATTTAATTCAAATTATGGGAAACGATCCCCTTTTAGATAATGAGATCGAAGCTTTATGGCAATCTCGATCTGAAGAAGTTTCCGACTATCTCGAAAAAGCCAGACGCTTGTTACAGTTGAGCGATCGAATTGCTCGCAAAAAGGGAGATATTCTACTTCAAAGCAATATTTTACTCAGCTTGGGTAATCTCGAACAAGCCGCTTATATCCGCGCTCATGATGAATACGAGCGTTCTCCTAGTAGCGATCTCAATTTAGCTATTCAGAAACAATATGCAGAAAACGCTCTAAATTATTATCAACAAGTTGTCGCTACTTTTCAACCCTCAACTGTGACATTATTAGCCCAGTTAAACCAACTCAGTTTAATCGTAAACTTGCAACAATCTTATCCTCAGCATCAAGAAACAATCGAGACTTTACTACAAACCTATCCTTCAGTTTCCGAGTTAGAACAAACAATTCTGCAACAACTCAACTCCCTACCTCCCAGTCAAAAAACCGTAGACGCTAGAATTAATTTAGCCAATACCCTTCTCCAACTGAAAAACTCAGCAAACTTTCCTGAAATAGAAACTCAACTACAACAATCTCTCAACCAAGCAGAACAAATCCATAATAAGCGATCGCAATCCTACGCTGTGGGTAAACTCGGTACATTATACGAACAAAAACAGCAGTGGGAACAAGCCCTCACCAGCACGACAACAGCCATATCCCTCACTCAAGATGAAAGTTTGACCTATCAATGGGAATGGCAATTAGGACGTATTTTAGCCAAACAAGGTAAAATCAAGGACGCGATCGCAGCCTACGAACAATCTATCCAATCCCTCGATAAAGTCCGCAAAGATTTAGTCAGTCTACAAAACCCCGAAACTCGCTTTTTATTCCGGGATAATGTCGAACCCGTTTATCGAGAATTGGTGGATTTATTGTTACCGAAAGATAATACCAATGCTGACGAAAATAATCTTGAGAAATCAATTTACTATATCGATGCACTCCAGCTTGCAGAATTAGAAGACTATTTGCGCTGCGATTTAAGTGAGGCTTTAGGAGAGGGCGATCGCGCTGATAAACTAGCTCGCCATCTCGCTAAAATAACCCAAGACGATCCGACTCTAGCCTTCCTCTACACTATTATTCTTCCTCAAAAATTTGTCGCAATCCTCAAACTTCCTAACCAATCTCGCTTGCTGTATCACGTTACTAATGTGACGGATACAGAGGTTTTGTCTACGATAAAACAAGCATCAAAAAACCTTACCGACGAGAAGCTGTTTTCTTTACAACATCATTCTGAACCTTTATTTCAACTCTATCAATGGCTTCTTGCAGACTTTGAAGACGAACTCAAAAATAACAATATTCAAACCCTTTCTTTTGTCCTCGATCGCACTTTACAATCTATTCCTCCTTCCACTTTATATGACGGGGAAAAATTCTTAATTCAAAAAGGTTATAACGTCACCGTCACCCCAACTATTCAACTGTTTCAAACTCAACCCTGGTCATTTTCCAATCAAAATACTTTAGTGATTGGTGCTGTTAAAGATCGTCTTCCTAATTTTGCTTCCCTCACTCCTAAAGTTCCAGAGCAAATTGAACAAATATCTCAGATTTTACCAAATTATGAATTATTAACTCAGGGTAACTTTACCAAACAAACCTTACGCGATCGCCTCAATAATGGCAACTACAATATTCTGCATTTCGCTACTCACGGTAAATTCAGTTCCCGTTTTGAAGATACTTATATTATCACCGATGATGAAGGTGAAGACTACCGTATTAATATCAATCAATTCAGTCAACTTATCCAACAAACTACCTCCCAAAACAACCTCGATCTCTTAGTATTTAGTGCTTGCGAAACTGCATCCGGCGATCGCAGAGCTATACTGGGAATGTCAGGAATAGCCATACGTTCCGGTGCAATTGGAACGATTGGTACAGCTTGGACAAGCGAGCAAGGTGCTACTAATACATTCGTCACTCATTTTTATAAATATCTCGTCGAACAAAAAGTAAGTAAAGCCGAAGCCCTGCGACTTGCTCAACTGGACATGATACAGACTTCTAAACCTAAACAGTGGGCCCCTTTTATTCTGATTGGTTACTGATTGATTAGTGGTAATTAAGAACCCCGGTTTCTTGCCTGCTGATACAACTGAGTTAGAATTAGATTATAGAAACCGGGGTTCTAGAACAAGGGTTACATTTCCAGATTTAGGATTATTTATTCCTCTGGAAGTTCTATAACTTCTAAAACAGGCTGGTTCTGTAAATATTCCAGATCGACTGATGCGGATGAAAACAACTCTCGCAAACGACTTTGAGCTAGTTGGCTATCTTCAGCATATAACTCAGTGGCAATTGTCGTGAAAGTTTCATGCCATAAACCATTACTCGCAAACAAACGTATCTGTTCGTCAAAAGTTTGATTTGAGATCGTTAAAGACTGCTCAACTCGTTGTATTTTTCCAGTTACATAAGGATTCCCAGCCGGATTGTATTCATCACAAACAATGGTTAACGCCCATTCATAATTGCGATCGGTATTTTCGAGTAAAATATTAGTAGGAAGTTGTAAACCAATGATACCCCTTGTACTGGATAAATCAAAAGACTTTTGGTAGAGATTATCTGCTGTTAGTAAAGTAAACTCTGCTTGAACCTCACCCACTTCAGGAACATAAAACCACAAAACTGGACGTTCTGATAAAGTACGAGAAGTGAAATAACGGTCTTCAATACCCGGAACTATAGAAGTCAAAGGTTGTTCGGGATCGACTAATGCAGAACAATCAACTTCACCATCATTTTCCCCAAAAGGAGGATCGGCTTTTCTTCCTCTTGGTGCATTTTCTGTATTTGTTGATTCACCTCTATTTTCGCTATTCGATGAATTATTAAAAATTAGAGGAGTTTGAATAGTTTGCGTGTCAGATTGAGCTTGAACAGATAAGAATCCTACTGCTAAGTTTTGTTCGCTTGCTGTTTTATCTAAGAAAGACAAAAAAACAAAAGCCACTAGGATAGAAGATAGCACCAATAATTTGTTCATGGTTACAATTAAAAAGTTAACAACTTAAATATCGAATTTAATCTAGCTGCTTAGATTTATCCTTAAGCAACTTATAAAAACTTATTGTTCCCGCAGAAAGTACTAAAACTAATAAAGCTGGAATAAAAGCCAGCCACAATCCTTGTATTAAGCCAAATAAGCAAACCCAATAAAGTAAAAATACTAAACTACTCATCAAAATAAAACAAGCCGCGATCGCGTTCCTAGGTTCTTTCCAGCGTGTGAGTATAGCCAACATACTTCCTCCTCCAATCAAAGACCAAAACCATAGCCATATTGCATCTCCCCACCAATACCAAGTCGTAATAATAGGTAACTCGCGGTTAACAACACTGATTAGATTACTAACTTTTTGCGCTTGTAATAAAACGATGGGTAGCTGCTGACTTGAAATTTGACTGTAAGGTGTTTTTTCAGTTTGATTACTGGTACTAATTTTACCTAAAAGAACAATCTTGTTTTGAATTTGCTCGCGGGTTAGTTGTCCTTCCAAAAGTTCTGTCAAAGTCCGCACCGGAACAATATCTTGCATAAAATTTTGGTACGGACGGTAATTTATCATTAATTGATAACCCACCTCAACTTCAGAACTCTTTTTATGATAAGCTCCTCGGTGTTGTTTAATAAACTCGAAATGAATATTATCAAAATTAGGATCAAAACTATGTTTATAACCGTGACCGTTTAAATATTTTTGAGCAACTTTCAAGCTAAAAGACTCTACATTATTACCCCTACATGGAAAGCGATCGCGCACATATAGTTTTACCAAATTACGCCGAATCGTATCATCATCGTCTGCCATTAAATCAACAAATCCCACCCTGTCAGAAGCAATATCATCCGGTGCAGGAAAACCATTTATCCCCAACTCAACATCGTTATTAGTCGCGCAAACCCCGATAAGGCGATCGCTTTCTAAACTACTTTTGAGATGAGGAAATTCTGGTTGTATTGTTCCTTTGAAAGCGAAATATAAACCAATCACAGCCGAGTCTAAATCTTGTAACTTTGCCATAACGCGATCTAAACTACGATCTGATAATGTTCTTGCACCCCGTTCAGTTTCTTCTAGAGGTTGGTCGAGATAATCTAAATCATCAGGAGTCACCCCAATCACGACAATTCGCTCATCTGGGGGAAGTAAGGGACGTTGCTGCATTAAATAATCATAAGCCCTCAACTCCAAGGGTTGTAAATGACCTTGCCAACGTCCCCAAAAGATGATAGTAGTAATGACTAAACTCGCAATTAAAACAAAACGTAAACTGCGCTGCCAAGATAAAGAAACTTTGTTTTTACGAACCCATCTTTGCCAACTTGGAGGAATTGCCGCCGGATTTTCACAAATGGCCGGAAGCCAAGTTGCACAGGGATACTTAAAATATACCGTTTCTCCGTCGCTATTTTGATAGCTCAAATTAATATTTTGCAATCGCTCTCTTGCAACTTTCACTGAAGTATAAAAAGACTCCCCGTTGGCAAAATTAGTGAGGAAATGGCGCAAAAAAGTTTGAGCAACTTTATCCGGGACAACCTCCCGCATCACAATCATTTGAGGAATCAAAGAATCATTCAATTGACGCGACCATCCCAAACCATCGCAGGAATTAAAAATTGCTAATCTCAAACCATTATTTGCTGCCCTTCTTAACCCAGTCCATAGGTCATTTACTGTAATTGTTTCCGTAGCATTAAGATGAATAATTCCCGTGTTATCATTCGTCTCGCTATGGCCGGCAAAAAAAACGATATCCCAATCTTTTTCCCAAAGGTTTCTAGTTAACTCGTCAACTGTCGGTTCATCTAAAAACTTAACTTCAGCATTGTGTTTAAGTAAACTCTGAAGAATGTTACGGTCTTCGTCTAAACAAATCCCTTCGCTATTCCCAAAAATTGCTAAAATTCTAACAGACGTATGATTGCTCTGCGGTAAAGCAATAACCTGTGGTCTTAACTCCAAAGGACTCAGACTGACTTCCAGGCGATCGTAACGTTGTAGAAACTCCCATTCCGACCAAGGTAACTTTTGTAAATCGCTGTCTTCAATGCGTAATAGAAAACGCGCAGTTTCAGCCGGACTTAACTCTTCCCGTAAACCATTAATAATCGGTTGAAACTCTGGACTATTCAACCATTCTTGCAAACGATCCTGTAGACTACGAGCCGATTTCTTACAATCTTCGACTTCTTCTTCTATGGGCTTGTAGCGAACAATCCGCATGGGTCGAATCCGTTGATTTAAACCCAAATCTCGTAACTTTTGCCAATGGTCTTGGGACTGTTTTAGTAATGTTAAATTAGGCGGTAAACTGCCTCTTTTTCTTAATAAATAACCTCGATGAGCTTCACTAATTTCCAGGATAGCCCGAAATCCGGTTTCCCAACTACCATCCAACTCCAAAATAACCAACTTACCCATATAGGACTCCCTTCGTGGTTTTTCTGTAACCCGCGATTCGTCAACAAAAAGCGAGTAAACCCAACGGCAAAACTTTTGTAGCTTTTGGATTAGACCCCATTTTTTCCGATTCATGTCGTCATGGCAAATTGTCTATATAGGTATCTCGCGATGAGCTTGCCGTTTTTACGCAACTCGCCGCAAACTTTACATAACTTTACATAACTGGAGGTGGAACGCGATCGCCCTCTCCTCAGCTTTTAATAAACTTTTGTAACAAAATAATCGTACCTGCGTAATATCCTACCAGAACAACCGAGATCAAAGTGAGACTACACACAGTCTTCATCAAAAAACAACTGAATCAACTTCCTTCTGTGTATTTACCCCGAATAGATACACAGATTTCTCATGTCTATTCAGTAAAGCCACAATGGTTTTTAAAGATTCAATGAATTCTTGGTAGTAAGCATTGATTTACTCTGTGAAAACCGATACCTTGCTTTGTACAAGTAATTCTTTTTTTTCAGCTTATAACTAGAACGTCTACCACAATGAGATTTTTAAAGTTACTCAAACGCTTGAAGCCGATAGGGGCGATCGCGATCGCAACAGCCAGTACAATATTAGTTATTACACCAAAACCCAGTCTAGCTGCGACCTTCCGCAACGGCTGGCAATACGCCCTCGACCCCAGTTACGACAGCTACGGTAGTGTCAACGGCAATATTCAAGTTGGTGGCACTATTTACGAAACCTACGGAATTGCCATCAAAGAAGACCATAGCACTGACACTATTTGGGTTGCACTTAATACAAAAATGCCATTATTAGGCAATCAAACCGGGCCAGAATTATGCGTATTTAATCAAGCCGGAGTAGAAGTTTGTTATCCCGTCGAAAACGGTAGTATTGCTTGGGGTGACTTATTCATTGATGTTTCCGGTACAGGCAACTTCAAAGACGCTTTTGACTCCGGTAATATGCTAAGTATTCGCTTTGCACCCAACAACGACTCTAACTTACCAACAGGTGTTTATCGCGCCGTTAGCGGTAAGAATGTTGGGGGAATAAATGCTGGCTTTCAAAACATCTATCAAAACCGCCAATTTGCCAAAGACCGAGGTTTAGGTGACTTAGAAACCTGGATGGGAGATTTAGCTTGGGATAACCCTTATTTCGATCCTTATACTCAACCCGGAAATCGTACAACAGGGGAAGGGATTATGCCCAACTTAATTGACGATAATGTTGTTACCCTAGGTCAAAAAATTGGCGATATTACTTACAGAGATAAAGCCGAACTTCTCGCTCAAGGCTACGACCCCAGTTGGTTCTTTGAAGATGGAGAAGAAACCTTTGGTTTTAGCTTTCCGAAAACGGCTGAATTTATTGGCGACTTTGTAATGACATTACTCCAAGAATGTATCAACGAAGGTGCTTCTTTAATTGGTCAATTTACCAACCCAACACCAGCCGACCCAGAACCCGAACCTGAGTTGTGTAATATCCCAATGCAACACATGGATAAGAATCAACGGTACATCTTAGAACCCACTCGGACAGATCCAATCACAGGGGCTAAATACTACGAAAACGCCTTCAGTAACTTGTGGTACGACCCAGACCCTAGTATGGGTTATACCTTTACTGGTACACCTGGTACTTTGTTTACAGGAATATTAAACTTTCCCTGTGGACTTGCTCCTATTGATGACAACTTCAAGTATAGTGTTTCTGTCGGTGATGTTTTTTTGGGAAATGATTTTAGTGTAGGCAAACCATTAAACTTCAGTGACTACGCTAACCA
Organism: Jaaginema sp. PMC 1080.18; assembly: GCA_035968055.1. Lineage (GTDB taxonomy): Bacteria > Cyanobacteriota > Cyanobacteriia > Cyanobacteriales > Spirulinaceae > Jaaginema. The sequence goes on from JAWQFT010000089.1 coordinate 11,802, forward strand.
ACTTGGAAATCTTTTAATTGGGGCTAAAGGGGTACAAGAGTTTACTGTAACTGGATTTGAAACGTGGAATCCTTTAATTCCACCCACAACACAACTAGCATTACAAGTCGGTGTCTCTGATTCAAATGGAAACGATAGAATAGTAGGTCTAGATGGAAATAAAAAGGACTTCAGTTTCACAGTTACCCCAGTTACTGTTCCCGAACCCAGATTCCTTCTCTCTTTAATTTCTTTCGGACTACTCGGACTCAAACTACGTCGCAAACCGCACAAAAGCGAATAACTATCCAGCTTAAATTTACCCATATCAAAACCCCGGTTTTTCCAAAAAACCGGGGTTTTAGCGTAACTAACGTTGAGTGCAAGCCAAACTCAAATCTATTTCCCCAAGTAACTCCGAAGAAGCCAAAATAACCTCCCCGTTAGGAAGTCGAACCAAGCCCCCCGCTTCCACCATTGCATTCGAGTTTTCCCCAGTAACACTCGCAAACGACTGAGCAAAAGGAACAGACATCCCACCGCTACTGAGAGGATTACTCGGATTAGGACTCATACCACCCCGTCCCGTAATGTAAAGTTCCGCAATCGCAACCGCAGGAGTATTCCCTTCCCGATTCGCTTGGCAATTTTGACGAATTTGAACATCCCTGGGACTTTCCGGTAAACCCGGTTCAAGCTGCAAATCATTCGTAAACAAATCCACCGTACCATCGACACCAAACACCGAATTAGCCGTGAGGTCGCTTTCAGGGGTATCGACATCTTGATATAAGCGGAAATTCGTCACCAACTTCGCATTAACTGTAATCCGGCCTCCTTGATTCAATTCAGAACGGGCAATCACATCGCTATTTTCGCCTAAAATCGCCAATACAGCCTCAGCCGTAATATCAATATTCCCTCCCAAACCCACACCGCGAGCATCCGTGCGAATATCGCTATCATTGCGTAACCAAATGATATCTGCAACTTCGAGGCGAATATTACCACCCCCACCATTAGCCGAGGTTTCAGCCGTGATGCGACTGCCATTATTCATAAAGATTGAAGTTGCTTTAACCACAATATCGCCAGCCGTCCCCGCACCCGCACCACCAACGTTCATCTGTCCACCGTCAGACAGCCGCAACACCCCTGTATTGACATTAATCCCTCTCGCATCACCACTACCCTCAGAATTAAAGAAAAGACCACTGGCTTGTCCATTGGGAGACCTTCCCGAAATGTGTAGAGAATCTGGAGCATTGACATTAATCGCACCACCCCGTCCTAGCCCTCCAGTCCTCGCAGAGATACGTCCCCCATTCTGTACCATCACTCGCTGGGAATTAATGGTAAGTTCCCCTGCGTCTCCTGCTCCAAAAGAATCGTAAACAATGGTACTAATTAACTGACCATTTGCCGAAGTGCCGCGAACTTCCACCCTATTCGCATTATTAATAGAGAGCGTTCCTGCACGACCTGTTCCAGTTGTTCCTGCGGAAATTTTACCGCCATCCAGAACCGATAAAGTCGGTGTAAAAATCTGTAAATTCCCGGCATTTCCCGCCCCAAAAGTATCAGAAGAAATACTACTTTGCAACTGATTATTAGGTGTTGTACCAATCACTTCTACAAACTCTGAAGCCCGAATGGTCATATTGGCAGCATTTCCGGCAGAATTGGCATCGACAGACCCATAAATTAAAGCCCCATTGCGAACAACCAATCGCGAAGTATTAATTTCTAGGCTTCCTGCACCACTTCCCCCAAAAGACCCTAAAGAAATAGCTGTTGAAGAAACTTTATTGGTCGCTGATATTGTCCTTTCATCATTCCCAATCAAAGTCATCGAATCGCGGGCATTAATTAGCATTGCTCCGCCGTTACCCTGACCTTGACTAGCAACCGAGAAGAACGAACCATTTTGAGCGGTCAGTTGATTAGTGTTAACGATAATACGACCCGCATTGCCTGTATTTTGAAAAGTATTCGCAAAAGCAAAACTACGGTCAAAAATAACAGAATCCGCTACATTGAAATTGATATCATTGGCATTTCCTGTACCCGCCGTGTTTGCATAAACTCCAGAATTGTTAGTAGCAGAAAACCGTCTAGCATTAATATCAATTCTACCAGCATTACCTGACCCACGAGTGGTCGTAATCACTCTTGATGTATTATCTAAAGAAATTTGCCCAGATAAAGCATTCAGCTGAACTGCACCAGAATTACCAATTCCTAAACTTTGAGCCACAACTTGAGCATTGTTGAAATTGATATTGCCTGTACGAGACAAGGCTGCGATGTTTCCGGCATTACCGCTAGTAGAACTTGTGTCAATATCACCCGTAACAGTAATATCACCATGAATATTCATAGAAACATTACCGCTATTTCCCGCAGTAGATGTGGTAAATAAATCACCGTTAATAACAGCAGTTCCGGTGTTACTTGTCAAGCTAACATTACCCGAATTGCTTACAGTAGAACGAGTATCAATCAATTGATTAATAGTAATGTTATTGTCAGCATTAACAGTTAAATTTCCCCCAGCCACAGTAGTTGAACCTAAATCTACTTCGTTATTAACCAAAACATCATTGCCTGCGGTCAAATTTAAATTATTAGAATTGCCATTAACATTACCATAAACTTTTATATTATTATTGGCATTGATTTGAGCGTCGCCATTTAAGTTAATGCCATTAGCCCCGCTCACAATAATATTGCCATCATTCGTCCCGGATAAACCCGTGTTTAAAACAGAATTATTTAAATCAATTCCTTGGGTAGAAGTAATAATAATATCGCCACTATTCCCTGGAGAATTAATTTGCAGATTGCCCACAGAGACATTAGCAGGATTGGCAGGGGCATTGAATCCCAGTCCGGTAACAACTGTACCAGCCGGAGGGGGTAAAGGATAAAAAGCTCTGGGGGGAGGAGCAGGATTGAGAGCATTAAGAACAGTTCGTAAATTATTAACAGTAGCAGGGTCTACCCCTGAGCGAATGTCTAGAGTTGGGCGATTTTGTCCGTCTACGTCGTAAGTAGTACCATCGGGCAAAGAAACAGTAGCCAAAGCTGCGATCGCGGGATTATTATGATTCTTAGAAATAGCAAAAGGTGATGGGTCAGAGCCAGTAATCGTAGCACTATCCACATTCACTGAACCTGTGGCTAAAATGTGCAGAGAAGCCCCAGTATAGTTAGTAATATCCACATTACCATCGACAACAATAATCGGATCGTAAGGACTATACAAATCCCCCACACTCCCATCCAGACGCTCGATGCGGAAATTGCCGCCGCTCCAATAATGAGCATCACCGCCGACAGGATTATCGCTGCGGAAAGTCATATTGCCGTAGGAATAGAAGCCGCTATCGGCGTGGTTGAGGGCGAAAATATCCACGGTTTGATTGCCTTGGACGACCAGAGCGCCGTAAGCTGTAGCAATAAAAGGATTGCTTTCGGTGTCGCGGATGGTGAGGGTGTCGGTGGCTTGGAGGGTGAGGTCGCCTCCCGCGTGGAGTTGTCCCTGGAGGTTGAGGTTGGTGGCATCGAGGGTGAAATTGCCGCCCACGGAGAGGTTGCCGCGATTGGTAATAGTGGCGTTGTTGTTGCCTCTTTGTAGCCCCAGAGGGACGTTGATGGTCAGGAGGGGTGGGGCTTGGGGGTTGGTGGCACTAAACTCGATACCGTTGTCAAAGAGAATGCTGTCGGCAGTAGAAGCCACGAAAGAGCCGCGAATGTCCAGTTGAGCGTTTGCGCCGAAAATGATGCCGTTGGGGTTGAGTAGAAAGAGGTTGGCTGCACCATCTACACCAAGCGTCCCCAGGATATTTGAGGGATTGTTGCCTGTGACGCGGGTGAAGATGTCGGTAATGTCGGCGGGGTTGGCGAAGTAGACTTGCTGACCCAGATTCACGTTGAAGTCTTGGAAACTGTGAAAAAGGTTGCTGCCTCTGGTTGCTCCTCCTTCGATTTGGGTAGCGGGGTTGCCGTTGATGGTGGCGTTGGGGTTGATTTGGCTATTTTCTGCGCCGAGGCTATTGTCGGGGCTAATTTGAGCGTGAGAGGGAAGGGGTATGAGGGTGAAGCAACCTAGGGTTAAGAGCCACAGTCCGCTTTTCATGGCAGGATACCTGATTAAATTTCTATGGGTTTCTCGATGCGATCGCGCTCTATTTACGCAATTCGTTACAAAACTTTATCGTTGCAATGGGAGTTAAATCACAAACTGCTCGATGATACTAAATTCTCCGAGGGCAACTTTAACACTAAACTGTTCGCCAGGTTCGCCCGTAAACTGAAACTCCAGTCCTTCACTCCCTCCGGCTATCGCTTGCATGACAGCGCGATCGCCCTCATCGAGTATCATTAACTGTAAGTCAGAAGGTAAACTGTGTTGATTCCCCGGCAATAACTCCACAGAAATATCTAGACTTGGCTTATTGTTGGGTAATAATCCCACTAACAAAGCCACAGGATTGCCCTGATGTTCTAAGTGAATTAGTTTACCCCGTTCAACTTTAACCGGATTGGTTTTGCGACGATTTAAAGGTGCGGGTCGTCGGTAGGGTAAAGTGTGTTGAGGTGGTAAAAAATCCTTGATATTTTCTACTGTTTGCCATTCGGAATTAGCCGGGTTATCAAACCAATGAGTTAGATGAATTTTTGAGGATGAGTGAGGAGATTGCATGATGGAATTGAAGGGGTAAGGATTGAGAATTTTTAAGAGAGAAAGAAGGGATATTTTCCTTAATTGGATGTAGTAGAAACCGAGTAGCTCGTAGTGGCGCGACACAGCTAAAACGAGGCTATAAGTAGGGTGTCGTTAGCGCAGCGTAACGCACCGAAATACAAGCATTTTGGCGGTAATGACTATCGCAAAACTTAAAGTGTGTCGCATCACTACCACTTGAGATTCAGGTGCGTTACGTCGGATTTTTTAATTAACTGATTAAGTCCATAATTTATTGCTGACTAACGCACCCTATTGGCTAACTTAGGATTGGTGCGACACCACTACTAGCGATTCCGCAGCTTCCAATAAGCTTGGAGTGGACTCATCGTTACGCTACGAACATAATTTCGATCGGGATGAGCGCCATTTGTTCTTTTATAACCATGACCATGTTGAACTTCCAGGTGAAGGTGATTGGCAGAATCTAGAACAGCAAGTGTTCTTCCAACTTCTATTCGTTGACCACGAGATACATACTTATTACCCAAATGTCCATAGACCCAATGATTTCCATCATCACTATCAATCCCCATGAAATTATGATTAACCCAACTTACTGTTCCGCCAACTACTGCTTTGATTGGAGTACCAGCAGGTGCGCCCATATCAATTCCAGCGTGCCACTTTCCATAATAGTTATAGTAGCCTTGGTCGTAAGCATAACCAGTATTCATGTGAACGCGAGAACCAAAAATTGCCTTGGATAAGTCTGTATAAACTTGTCGAACTGTATCGCTAGTTTTCCACATTTGGTTGCCACCACCAAAGGGAGAATCCGATCGAAATTGATTATCATCGCCACTTTGGATATCCCAGTTATCAGCACTTAAAGAAGTAAGTTCAGGGTAATATTTTTGCTCGCTGCGACCATTAACCACCCAAGGATTACCATTAGGATCGACGGCAATGCGGACTGCACCACCGGAAATGCCAGTCCAACCAGAATTTTCCCACTTGTAGATGCCATAACCGCCATGAACGGGATTCGTTCCGACAACCCAAACAGAACCATCTGCACCCACTTCAATATCTTTAGCGGCACCTCGTCTTTCAATCCAACGGTTGTTAACTCGTTGGTAAATTTTATCCGTAGAATTCACAACCCAAGGATTACCATTAGGATCGACGGTAATGCGGACTGCACGACCACCTACTTCCTGCCAACGAGTCCCAGTCCACTTGAAAATCCCATAACCGCCACGAGCCTTGTTTGTACCAATAACCCAAACAGAACCATCTGCACCAATAGCAATATCTTTAGCAGAACCGGGCATTTCACGCCAACGGTTATTCTCTCGCTTGTAAATCTTGCCTACAGAATTAACCACCCAGGGATTACCATCAGGATCGACAGCAATTTGTGTGGCTGAACCATCAACTTTATCCCAACGAGTTCCATTCCGCTTGTAGATACCGTAGCCACCACTCCCGACATCAGTACCAATAACCCAAACAGAACCATCTGCACCTACAGCAATATCTTTGGCAGAACCTCTGACTTGCTGCCATGTGTTATTGATTCTTTGATAAATTTGGTCGGTGGGGTGAGATGAAGAACTAGCAGTACGAAGTTGCGGTGTTGTATTCAAAGCCCGACCCACAGGTTGACCCGTACCTTGAGCGTACCAAGTTGTGTAACCACTGGGTTGCACCATCAAATAACCCTTCATGTAGTAATGAATTGTTACCCCATTACTATTTTCTGTTCTGAGAAAAGTGCCTTTATCTGTCGGGATGGTTGAAGTTGGCGAACCTGAGATATTGTTATTATTGGCAGCGCGATCGCTCGCTGTGACTTTTCCTGCTCCACTCCAAGTGTCGGGGGCATACCAAGGAGTCGGGTTGTAGGTTTCTCCGGGTATGGTTTTCGCCAGATGAATCGCAGCGGCAATATTAAGTAAACCCGCCCCAGTTTCCGTATCAAAATCCGTATCCCCTAAATCCGTTGCCGTCTTTTTGAGGAGTTCAATCACTTGGCGATAATTCAAATCGGGATTAGCTGCCCAAACTTGGGAAACCGCCCCTGTGACCTTAGCTGTAGCGATGGAAGTTCCCGCTAATGTGCCGACGTTATCCTCAGTGAGCGAGATTTCAGGATTATCCGGCGTTCCCCCATAAGCCATGATATCTAAACCATAGCCATAACTGGAATAATCCGCCCGGTCTGCCCCTTGCCAACTGGATTTGAGCAAATCGAACTGTTCTGCTGCCCCAACGGTGATAATATTGTCAAACTCCTGGGAGGCTTGGCCCAACGCAGACATCACGCCGCCGTCATTTCCTGCGGATGCAACAATCAGGACATTGTGCTGACGAGCGTATTCTATCGCCTCTCGTTCTGTGGGAGTCAGTTCGTAACGAGTGGTTTCGTTACCATCGGCATCAATTTGGATTAAATCCATACTGAGGTTAACTACCGCATTCGGTTGGCCGGAATCTTTGGCTGCGTCTACAAATTCAATCAGGGACTCAGACCATTTACCCGACCCCACAGCCCGACCGACCCACAAGGGGGCATCTTCGTTAATGCCGTCAATACCGATATTATTGTCTGATTGGGCAGCAACGATACCCGCAATATGGGTTCCGTGTTCGTTGCCTTCTCCTGAAGCGAGGAGGGAATTGCTGTCGCCGTCTACCAAGTCGCGACCGAGGGTAATGTTGTCGTAGTCTAAGTCGGGGTTGCCTTCGTTTAAGCCGGTATCGATAAAGCCAACGAGGGGTTGATGGGCTACGGGTACATCTGGGGCTTCAAAGGCTTCGCTGGAGGGTTCGACGTAAGCTTTTGCGTATTCGATAAGGGCTTTTCCGGTGTCGTTGAAGCGCCAATCTCGGTCTGCGTCGATAACATCATCAATATGAGTGGCTTCGGCGGTTGCGCCTCGGACTTGGAAGATAATATCGTTGTAGTCTTGGTCTGTAAAACCATCTGTACGCAAGTCTTCCATGACAAAGGTGTTACCGTCACCCGTTACATCGGCAATTTGGCCGACGTGGAAGGCATCGTTGGGATTGATAGTCTGCATGGAGAATAGGGGACGAGTTGCACCGCCGATGTCGGGATTGTCATAGACTTGCTGCACTGTGCCACGGGGAACCAGCATCACGCCAAAGGTTTCGCCGGGGTTCATTTCGACGGTTTTCACGCCTTTGTAGTCGCCGGAGTTAAAGTTGCTTTCCCAGGAAGTTCTGCCTTCAAATTTTGCGCCTTCGGTTGCGTCTTGGATGACGATATGACCTTCGGTGGAGTTGGTGAGGGCGCGACGGGCGGCTTCTTCGATAAATGCTTCGCTACCCGGTTCTAAGTCTTCCATTCCTTCGAGGCTAAAGATGGCGAGTTCGCCTTTATAGCCGCCGCCATCGTAGAGGAAGTCAATCCCAACTTGACCGGAGTCATCAACGGTGAAAACACCAGCATTGAAGGGGGATTCTGGGGGTTCGCTGTCGAAGAAGGAGACGGGTGTAAGTTCTTCTGGGAAATCAGAGTCTAAGTCTTCTGGGGTGTCGGTGAGGTCATCTCCATCGAGGTCGTTAAATAAGTCGCTGAGTAGGCTGGGGTCTGGAGTGTCGTCCCCAGGGGCATCCACGAGTCCTGATGGGGTGAGGATGGGTTCGAGGATGAAGGTATTAAAGGATGGGGTTGGTTGTTGTTGTCGCTGCCGAGAAGGTTTTTTCATGGTTAAGTTTTGCTTAGACGATAAATGCTCACCAAAGTTACTGGTTTGAGTGAGTTCTGTATTCTTCTCAGCAATCAGGGGTCTGTTTTACGCAGAAATTTATTTTTTTACAAAAGTTTACTTCAAATTAGGGATCGCGAATTGAATCTAATCGCGAATTTAGACGACACAATGCTACAGGTCAGAGTGCAGTCAGTCAGTTGAAAGCTTTATCCAGCAATGCTTATCAGAAAACTGCATCCCCCAGCGAAGAAGCTTGAAAGAGACGCTTTTCCTGCGTGGGGGAGTAGTTTCCATACGTTCGACTTACGAAGAAGTCTAAAGTTTAATTGTAATAGCCCTAAGTACAGGACAAAAGTTGTAAAGCTTGCTCAAAACGCTCACGAAATAGAGGCAGATTCGAGAAAGTACGGCGGAGAAAATCCAAGCCAGTGCGAAACAAACTTTTAGCTCGTCGTCCATGAGAACGCAGGGGAATAGCAGTCTGTTGATGAGTCCAAAGACCAATCTTCATTGCCCAAGTAAAGGCAATAGCCAGTAACGACAGCAAGCGGCTCAGACGCTCTGGGTCTTGAAAATGGGTAGACTCAAGGCAAAAACCACGAGTCTTGAGAGCGGCGAACAAAGTTTCAATACCCCAACGTTGGGCATAATCACTCATAGCCGTTTGAGGTCGAGAATTAGTGATGAGAATCAGTAACTCTCCGGTATCAGCCAGACGCGACCCGACCACATAAACCTTGCGTCCCCAGACCCAACGACGACCGGGCAAAAGACGAGACTCACCCGGTCGTAAAGAGTCAAACATCCGCTCTCCACAACGACGGGTCTTACCCGACTTGCTACTAATCAATTCACTATGACGAATACGTAGGCGGAAAGGAATCTTGGGGTCAAGCAAAAGATAGGAAAGCCATTCCTTGCCTAAAAATTCTCGGTCGGCGGTGATACAGTTGATGGTAGCTTTGGGAAACAACTGTAAAAAGCGGTCAAACAAGTCCATGCGTTCAGTGGTATTACTGTTGCCCTTTTTATCCAGCATTGTCCAGAGTAAGGGAAAGGCAATTCCTTCGTGGACAACTCCGAGCATCAAAACTAGGACTTACGCACTGTACAAATTGACCTTGGTGTGAATTGACAGTATTAGGTTGTTTCAGAGAGTTGACCAAAGAACTATCAAGTAGCGCGATCGCCTCGTTGCCTGCCACTTCGTGATCGCATCTAGAAAGCTAAGCACCTATTTAAAATTAATTACATATTCTTTGCCAAATTGACTCAGCACTTT